>NZ_JAPDCM010000005.1:293071-312418 GCF_027706125.1 Aeromonas sp. Y318-1 | reverse complement strand
ACTGTTTTTAATCAAAAAAACATTTCATATAAAACCAACTGATTCTATATGAAACTAATAATTTCTGGACTCCTAAGAGCAGTTGTTTGGAGACCCCCTTACGCTTGAGCTCCTGAATTTCCTGCGCTTGCGTCAAATCATGCGGGCTTTGCAACAATAACTCTCCTTTCAAAATCCCGTTCACCCGCTCCGCCAACGCATTCTGGTAACAGTCATACCCATCCGTCATCGAGCATTTCACTCCGTACCGTTCATGTAATGACTGATACAGCCCAGAGCAATACTGCACGCCGCGGTCTGAGTGATGGATGAGTTCACCGTCGCCACACCGTTGCTTCAGCGCTTTCTTGAACGCCATCGCCACCGATTCGGCGTGCATCCCTTCGTGCACGTGATGACCCACTATCTTGCGTGAGTACGCATCCGTCACCAGGCTCAGGTACAGCGGCCCGCTCCTGGCTGGCAGATAGGTGATATCTGCGACCCAGACCTGCTCCGGTGCTACCGGTGTGACCTGCTCTGGCCCCGCCTTGAGCAAGTTGGGATGACGGTAGAAACGGTGAAAACTGTGGGTGGTCTTGTGATACGCCCGCCTGGGCAGCACCAGCAGGCGGTGCTCGGCCAATATCTGAAACAGCCTGTCACGCCCTACCTTGAGCCCGCCATCATCCTGACCCTGCAGCAGATAATGCAGCTTGCGAGTGCCGACCCGCGGTTGTCGCAGTCGAACCTGACGCACGAAGCGCACCACCTGCAATCCCTGTGCATGGCGCTCGTCGGCAACCCGATTGCGCTTGTAGTAAGCCTGCCGGCTTATCCCCAGAAACAGGCAAGCCCTGACAATGCTCAGCCTCTCGACTTGCCGCTGCGAGAGGACTTGCCGGGTCGCTTTTTTACGATGGAGACGCCGTAGTCATTCTTCAGTACATCGACGACGGCCTCAAAGAACTGGGCCTTCTGGCTCATCAGCGCCAGCTGCTGCTCGAGTTCCTTGATACGCTGCTCGGGCGTCTGGTTGTCGGGGTCAGGCATGGTGATGCTCCTGCCGGCACGAACAGAAGCCCCCTGGCTCCAATCTTGCCGACCATGTTTACGCAACCATACCAGAACGGTGGAGCGGCCCTGAATGCCATAACGCACCTGAGCCTGTTTGTAGGTGAGCTCGCCTTTTTCAATCTGCTCGACCAGCGCCAGTTTAAAAGTCAGCGAGTAATCGCGCTGTGTCCGTTTCACACCTTGTCCCATCGGGTTCTCCATTTATTGGGAGGAAAGGTGTAAACCATATTCAGGACGGGACGGTTTTGTAAAAAAGAGCTGATATGCTACGCAGCCACCTGATGGGTATAAAGTTGATGCGGCGCCTTCCCTGGCCATTAGCCTTGCCTGTCAGGTGGCTTATCACGATGCCGCAGCTACCTGAGCTCAATGTCATACTGACAAGTCATCGATGAGCACTCACTATACGTGCGCTAATTGAATATCCATTTCATGTTGCACACGCTCATTCATCACTGTCCAGGGCGCTAAACAGTCTATTATCCCCTGGCATTCAGTTTCAAACTGAACCAGCCATGTATTATTTTTAGATAATCCATAAATCACAATCTTTGCATCGTGTTTTCTAAGTGCGTGATTGCAATCGAGATACCATCCCCTCTCTAGTAACACACGTTCTAATTCAAAGGGGGATTCGAAGTAGCAAAATAGTTTCATGGAAAGCTCTATCTAAATGTCACAGGATTCTTAAGTTGAAACATATAAATAATAATAAATTTAAATATTAGTAAACAATACTATTTACGTAGTTAGTGCCAGAGTTTGTTGTTATTATGCCGATGGAACACCATTATCCTGAATGTTCCGATATACCTTGTCTGGTATGGGTATGTCTTTTGCGTGTTATTCGTGCACTTTCAATGGCTGCGATTGCCCCGCAGCCTTTTTTATGTGCACAAAAATCGGTTGCAAAAACTGGATGGCAGTACCATTAACTGAAAATTGGCATGATATTTACAATATGGCATAACAATAACGGCAGATGATACAGCAGCACTCTGATATTGATGAACTCATATCACCAATATGAGCGTAGGTTGCATAACTGCGATGGCAAACTTTGCATCTGAGCAGTCATCGACACAACTGAAACCTTGCGCATCGCCTCTTCACGCAGAGAAATATATTGCTCTACCAAGGTATCGCGACCTTCCACGGCAAGACCTCCGTGCTTTACCAACCGGCGTCGGGGTCTGTCAGGTCGCCATGCATTAATAGCATCACGCAATCGTACCTCACCGTCTCGTGAGTTCACTCTCACCTCATTCCGACGCGCCATCCTGTTACTCCATCACCCCTTACAATAACCGCCACCATGAACGATGCCATAAGTATTACAATGTTTTAATTTTATATTATTTTACAATCAAGATATTCGCGTAGTTACTATGTTAACGTAACTTTGTTGGTAAAGGACTGCCGCGATGTCCTCTCAGGGACACCAAAAGCCGCACAATGACGTGCGGCTTTATTTTATATACGTTAGCTTAGCCGCGACTAAAGACCAGCAAGATAATGGCCACACTAAAGATACCCACATATATCAGACACGCTTTGATTATCGCCCCCACCAGTTCCCTCTTTGACCTTTTTAACAGTTCGCAAAACTTGCTCCACCTCACTGCGCGTGAGGCGCATCTCTCTCCAGGGGCGCTGTATAAGCTGCAACCAGCAACAATGCTCACGGAGCTTTGGGATTGGCACCACCATCCCTTCTACTGAAGGCAAATAGTGGCAAGTAATCGGCTTCTTGCGCTCAGATGGCTTGGGGATACTCCACCCCTCAATCATGCGCACCGATATAATGTTGTGCGTCCCTCTACGCTCACGCTTCTCCTCCAGGCAGCCCGGAAATCTCTTGCGCAACGTAACGATATGGGAATAAACCTGTGTTCTGGATAACCCGAATGCTTTCATTATTTGAGGCAAGTTAACCCAACGGGGTTGATCCTGCACCCATCGCGCCACCTGCAGATATACCGCCTCCCGGTCTCCCGACGACTCTTTGTCCTCGTCAGCATCGCCCTCCCATTCCGACTCAAGCAGCTCTTCGCACTCCTCTGACATCACGCCCCCCTTATTTCATTTGCGTTACCAGCCCTTCTTTGACATCACGAAGGCACACCCCATGAAATCGCTCATCATCCGCCAACTCCGACCACGGTCGCTGCACCAATGCCAACCAGCGGGCGTGTTCACTCGAACTGGGAACCGGGTGTAGCGATACACCCTGCGCAGACACGATCCCTTCGCTCCAGATATCCGGACTGGCCATGACGCGCACAGAAACACTACCCCGGTTGTGCGCCTGGCTCTGCTGAAGACCAACGCTAGGCCGCCTAGCTGCAATCACACTCAAATAACTGGCCACTGCTGCACGGGTTAACCCAAACTGCTGCGCAATTTCTCGCCGGGTCACCCAGCGCCGTTGCTCATAAATCCATTGCGCAATTTCGCTATAGCGAGGAGGATGACGACGCGAACGAGATGATACAGACTCCTCCTTCAGCAATGCAGCCGCACCCACCTGTTGCACAACATACCTCCCAACACCGCGCCAAAGACGACGCTATTTCACTCAACTATCCCAATGATGCGAATATGACAAATCAACCACCTGTCACGCCGTGGTTAATCCCAACAAAGAGGCTCATTGCAGCAAGTATCGCGATAAGATGAACCGGTAAAACAAAAGATGGCCATATAGCCACTGCAAGCCGAACGGGATAAACCAACGCCTATCGAACGCGTTATGCTTAATGTCGCAATTAAGGCAGTGTCCTATATTTGGCCATCACACCCGCTAATAATTAAATAAAACCCGGCGATACGCTGCCGCGCTAGAGATAGGTGATTTGTATCGGTAACGATACCTGCCAGCGACTTGGCACCTGCCCAACGGCAACACTGAGCACACCACTGCCTGCCATTATCTCAGCCCCATACACCCCGCCTATCGCTTGATGCTGAGCCTGACTTAACGCTGTCATGGGGAGCGCCTTTCCCACTGGCACCTCTGTCGCTAACCAGGAGGGTGCGTGAGCGCCAAATAGCGCACGCAAGGCGGGTATCGCCAGCGCCGTTGGCTGAGCAACACGGGCAGGCGGCATTCCATTGCCGGGAGAATCCCCCCCTGCAACCGCATTATGTGAATGCCGAACCCCCTCCTGGGTTGACACCAGCGCAGCATTGACCCGCAGTGAAAATGTCAGAGTACCGCCCTGCTGTGACTCACCATCCCCACCATTAATGGGCATCGTCACCCGCGCTTCGCCATTGTCCGCCCACACAACACTGATACCCGATACGCCATGCCCATAGTCAATCACAGGCATGATGCCCGGCCGCCCCTGAGGAACCAATCGCTCAGTCTTGCCGAGCAACAGTGGCGTCTGAACGAGCAAGTCACGCCATTGCAACAAGTCGCCCGCCCTGTATGCCTGAGTCACATCCAGGTCAACCGGTGCACTCAAGGAGCCCTGCGCCCACATCCAGGGGTTTCGCGATTGCGTGACACTACCTTGCCAGCTGAGCTCGGCACTAAAATCACCCTCCTGCCACTGCGCAAAGGCTGCAGTGCTCATCCCCAACAACACCAGCACAGATAGCATTATGTTTGCATTAGATCGCATCATTTCCCCTCGCGCACCAGATGTTTACTGGATAGTAACAGCCACATTGAGCGTGGCACGCCATTGCGCTGGCACGGACTCTTGAGGCCATGACAACTCAAAATCAGACAACTGGGAAGCATAAGCCCCGCCGAGCATCGGCACGCGGTTGTCAGCCAACACCTGACGTGACACACGCTCCCCCTGCAGGGTGAGTGGCATGCTCACCTGAGCACTCCCTTCGTTCATTCCCATCAGGGTGCTCAGGCGCGCCGCCAATGTCGGCCCCGGAGCACCACTTACCGCCTCGGTCACCAGCGCCATGCCAGCAAGACCCAAGTCGCGGTCCGCGCTCGCTTCATCAGGCGCCCCCCGCCCTTGAGCCACCACCAAGGCCTGCTCGAGAGTAAAGGCCAACTGCCCCACAGCCTCCCCGGTCTGCACATCCTTGACCGGGATAGCCGTGCGCGTCACCAGCGGCCCCGTACCAGTTGACAGCACAACCCCGTTAGCCGAAAACGTCACCGATGGTGTCATCCCCACCCCACCCCGCTCAGCCACCTTGCGCAAGTGCCCCTCCAAAAACGGCAAGCTCCCTCGTCCAGACAAGCTGAAAATTTGCCATCCTCTGACATCGACATGGGCATCGTCAGTATCCACATCCCAGACCTGATCGGACGAGGCCATTTGCCACACCCACCGCGGCCCCTCATCCACGATGTACCCTGCGAAGGCTATCTCCCCCTGATCCAGCACTACTGCTCGCGCGGCATCACTGGTAGCAGCCAGGGCCAATAAGGGCAATAATGCATATAAACAAGCTGTTCGGGTCATGATGTCCTTTTCCTCTCCTCGTAATCGTAAGAGCACCGCAAATACACAACCGGACACCCGGCCTCTAACTGGATAATTATATTGCGATATTTTTCTTTATTACCGAGCACACCCAATCTCTCATCAGTCATCACATCGACACACCACAGGAATAAAGAAAAATCAGCACACTCCCAACGGTGACAGCACATCAAACACCCACCCGTTGACATTCCTTGCGCCCATCGGGCGCAAGGAATAATTTACGTCAACACTGGAAAATCAACGACAAAACGCAAGCAATTCACCCAACGAATTACAGGTAGGTGACCGCAACATTAAGCGGTGCCTTCCAGTTGGTGGTGGCGGTGATTGGATTGGTGAAATTCACCACGATATTATCGCCAGAGGCAATACCAAGGCCGTAGGCGCCACCATAAGTAGCACCGGGATTACCAAACGACATTCTCGAATAACCGTCAGCCGCATTTACACGCGGGAGGGATGTGCCCATCAATGTATTGGCATCTGCCACTTGGACATCGCCCCCCTTCCCCCCTAAAGCAAGAACCCACGAATCAGCCTGAGCCACCGGCATGGCGCTACTTCTGTCCATAGGAGCTGCAGCACCGAAAGGTGAGTCGACAACTTGCTCCAGAGAACCGATAACGACATAGGGATCACCAGCGTTGTGAAAAGAGACAAGCGCCGCGGTTTTGACATTCACAACCGCAGAACCCAGCACGGTAGTAGGGGTCGCACTGTCCACCACCTGCAAACTCATACTTCCCTTGCCGTTTGCTGTGCTACCGTAGTTAATGACGACGGGAGTGGTACCATCAGCTTGCATAAGACTGATACGCGGAGTGATACCAACACCACCCACCGCCCCAACCGTCGCAGCCTTGGTCTGGCCGACCAGCAGCGGACTATCTGCTGCCATCGTGATGGTCAGCGTCTTGTAGTTATTGGTCATTTGAACCACGTTATGCGAGAACGCAGACAGCGCATCGCCGGTCGCCCACTGCCACTGGTTGGTCGCCACTGGGACAGTAATGGTGCCACCCACATCGACACCGCCATTCAGCTCGCCATCATTAAAGGTCAGAGCCATAGCGTTAGCGGACAGCCCCGCTGCAGCCAACGCAATCACAAGTAATTTTTTATTCATGTTAATCACCATATGTCTATTGATTGAGTCTAATCAGCAAATATATTGCCTTACCACGCAGCCTGGTCTCGATATAAAGAAGGGAGACAAACAGGCCGGACAAAACAAAAAAAATGGAAATAAAATTTAATTATTTGTAATTACAGATAGGTCACAGCAATATTCAACCGAGCCTTCCACTGGGTTTCAGCAGCCACAGGATTGGTGAAATTCACCACGATATTATCGCCAGAGGCAATACCGAGGCCGTAGGCACCACTATAAATAGCATCAGGGTACGCCATGCTTACAGTTGAAACTCCGTTATGCTCAGTGATAACGCTTGAGTCCACCCCTGAGAGAGTTGTTAACTGGCCAGTTAATGCAGATATATCATGACCACCAAGAGATGCGATCCAAGTGGATGCGCCAACCTCCGACGGTATTGCTGCTCCGATCGCAGTCGGGATCGCCCCACGGAACGCAGAGAGGCCGTCCTTGTCATGGCCAGAAGTCGCACCAACAACCCCGTTGTAACGATAAACTCCCAAACCCGCCACTTTTACATTTACAACTGCAGAGCCCAACACGTTAGTGGGGGTGGCACCATCGACCACCGGCAGAGTCATATCTCCCTTACCATCAGCAGTGCCTTTGTAAGTAATTGCGACCGGCGTGGTGCCATCAGCCTGCATAAGGCTGATGCGCGGCGTGATACCAACACCACCCACCGCACCCACGGTCGCTGCTTTGGTCTGACCGACCAGCAGCGGGGTGTCTGCTGTCATCGGAATGGTCAGGGTCTTGTAGCCATTGGTCATGACCGTGACGGAGTGAGTGAATGTGTCCAGTCCGCTGCCGGTGGCCCACTGCCACTGGTTGGTGGCGGTAGGCACAGTAATGGTGCCGCCGATGTCCACACTGCCGTTGAAATCACCGTCAGTAAACGAGAGCGCCATGACATTGGCAGACAGTCCTGCAGTAGCCAGCGCAACAGCCAACAACGTTTTGTTCATGCTCATTTCCATATACCTCTTAGATTTGCGCGCACCATGCGCGCCTGTTACACGCCCAAATGCCATGTGTGACTGGCATCCAAGCCACCTTCTCCCGGCGGAACCAGTCCACCCGCAGGCAGCTTTTTTGTTCAAGCCACCTGAGGGTGCCCTCTCCTTAAGGGTCTGTGCGCCACCCTTCCACCTCCAGCACCAATGACACCTCACCGCGGTATCCCTTGGGCAGTTGCAGTGTGACCGGGCTGTCACTGCGCAAACTGATGGTCTGCGCCCCTTGCGGCAAGCCAATCACCACATCCTCACCGCGCTGCTGCCAGGTGGCATTTGCCGCCTGACCATCCACCCACAACCGAGCGGAGTACGCCAACGCCAACTGGGCAGGCTGACCGGCAGGGGTGATGACGTGGCGAGATTGGCGCAGCAGTACATCCCCCCCGGCCCCGTCGTTAGCGATGGCCTGACGCACAACCAAATAGCTCGGCATGTCGTCGGTATCGCTGCGGTTTGCTTCAAACAGCACCGGGTCAGGCAGTGTGCGCACCACCTCCACCACCTGGTTGCCATTGATGGCACCATTGACCGCCCCCAGGTGGATAACCTTCTCTCGCTCGACCGGCGCGGCCATGGCCGAGGGCATGGCGATGGCAACCGACATGGCCACCAACAACATCTGTGCTTTCATCTCACCCCCCTTTTTTTCGTGATGGGTGAGCGGTTCCTCACCCATCAGCGCATCACTTAACTGACCAACTATTTGCTGCTGGCTGACCCACTCAGGGTCACTGTCTGCACCGCACCGTAGTCATCCACCGAATCCACTTTGGCCACCCCGGCCGGCACAGCCACTGCATCCCCCGGCATAAACATCAGCAACTTCTCGGCCGACTCCGGTGCCAGGGTGAGCGCCTTGCCGTTGGCATCAGCGACGGCACTGATGGCAAAGATGTAGGGGGTGCTGTTGACCAGCGCCATCGAGCCCGGACGAGGAGACAGGGTGAGTCCTGCTTCAGCCCCTTTGCGGTTTTTCAGTAAGCCCGCCGGCCGATAAAAGAGCTTCACCTTGGTGCGCAACGCCACCGCCAAGCCACTCCCCTCCATGGCGGGCGGAATGTCTTGCAAGTTGAGCCAGTAGACCGACTCTTTGTCTTGCGGCAGGTCATTGGCCTGGATGACGCGCAGCACCTGCTTACCCTCCCCCTTGAGCTTGAAAAACGACGGCGTCACCACGAAGGTGGGGCGGGTGTCCTTTTCAATGATGTTGTCCACCCACGCCTGACCACCGAAGGTCTTCTTGCTCTCGTTGGTCACAGTGACCGTCACCGACTCCTTGTCGCCTGTGAAGATATAGCGAGTCTGGTCCATGGAGAGCGCCGCCTGAGCAGACTGCGCAACCCCCGTTGCCATCACCGCCGCCAACAGCGTCATTGCCCAGCGAGCCGGTCGCTTTTGTTGCGTTTGCCATTTACCGTTATTCACACATCACCTCTTGTACCCGTTCGCTCTCTTTTATCTGCGCAGCTGAAATGACACATTCACCCAGCTGGACATCCTCTAATTTGTTCACTGCATTAATCAGCAGCACACCGTTTTGCGCCACAAACCCCAACGGCGTCCCTTGCCTATCCTTCGCCCATGTACCACCTGCAACAAATGCCCCGTCGGGCTGGCGCACCTGCAGCAAGTAGCGATGCACAGTCCATGTTTCAAAGGGCAGGTAGACGACCGCGCGCCCGGTTGGCACCAAGGTTTGACTGGTAGCCCCCAGCTCCACATTTTGCGGCAGAGTGCCCGCATCCACGGTCACCGTGTTCTGGCGATAGCTGGTCAGCGGTATCACCACGTTGCCGTTATCATCTGACCTGTCCACGCCGGAGAAAAACTTCACACCGGGCGTATCTTTGATGTTGGCCACCGCCACCGTGTCACTCACCGAACGACTCAACATCACGCCGCCAGCCGCCGGCACGGCCAGGACCGACCCGGTGATGGTGGCCGAGCCGGTGGTGCCGCTACCCGATTGGGTAATGCTGGCACTGGTCCCCACCTTGTCTCCGACGTAACTTGCCGAGATATTGCTCTGCGCGTCACCATCACTGCCTCGCCCACCGCCCACGCTGTAACTGAAGCGGTCATTAAGTGAGCCCGACACCCCGGTTGTCACCCCCACTCCACCCTGCTTGCCCGTGGTGAGGGTGGTGTACGTGCTGTAACGACGCTCCGACAGCGAGAAGGGGATGGAGACCGACAGGGAGGCAGACCAGTTATTGCGACTCTCCCCCTCGCCATCGCGAGATTGACTCAGCGAGCCCCCCAGTGACACGTTGGCCCCGTAGAGCCATGCCCCCAGGTTGGCGCTAAGCCCACTCTCGGTAGCCTGCTCACGCCAGTAGTCGCGATGCCAACCGGTCAGGCCAACGTTAAATCGCCCACCCAGTGACTGACTGACCCCCAAGCTGAACTCATTGCGGCTCACCCGCTCGGCACGCCAGTAGGCACCACCCAACAGGCACGCATCGTCCAGCACATCCTCCCCCTCGCTATATCCCGCATCACATCCGCCATCACGGCTCGGACTGAACGAGGAGAACTCGGTAAACTGGTCTGACAATCGCCGCCCCGCACTGGCGTACACGCCTGTCCCGGTGCTGGTGAAGGTTTTGTTCCAGGACAGCTGTGTGCGCGCCCCCTGCTCGGTCACACCATCGTCATACTTGGCCCGCGACCAAGCGCCTCCCAGCGACACACCACCCACCTCACCCAGGCTGGTCGTCAGCGTGCCACTCACCCCTTGATAATCCCGGTGCAACAGCGTGCCCGCCCGCAACGTCAGGTTGTCAAAGCCATAGCCATAGCCCAGCGATGCCACTGCCCCGTCAGCGCCGTAGTCACTCTCCCTGTTATCCCGAGTGCCAGCCGCCACTGAAAACTCATGCTCCCCCGGGGTGACCATGCCGCTCATCACGGTCAACGGAAACACCTGTCGGCGCTGCGAACCATCTCGCTCAGTGATGACCATCTCCACATCACCACTGCTGAGCAGGGTGACATTGCGAATGGCAAACGGTCCCGGTGGCACCACCTCCGAATAAATCGTGCTGCCAGATTGCGTCAGCGTGACCCGGGCGTTGCTGTTTGCCACCCCGGTAAACACCGGGGCATAACCCAGGTCATTTGCACGCATGCTGTTGTTGCTGGCGAGCATCGCACCGTATATCGAGGCACCACCCAGCAAATCCTCACCAACAAAGGTCTTGCCGACAGACAAATCAGCCAACCAGGGTTGTATCGCGCGCGTTGCCGTAAACATGGAGACATCAGTGCTCTCTTCTGACGCCGTCGCCGTTGAGTTCACCACCCAGCGCCCCAGGTTGGCGTTTAAATCAGCAGACCCAAACATCGAGGTATCAACGTCATTCACGCCGATATTGGCGCTGTAGTTAAAGCGCAGTGCACTGTGTCCATACTCCCACGCCATATCCGCCGGCCTGGACGATTGCGCTATTTGCGGCACCCCCAACGTCAACGTCTGAGTGGGCACATCCAGCTCAACCGTCACGGAGGGCGCCGCACTTAACACGTAGCAGTCACGCTCCGCCTGATAGCTATCCTTGAAATACTCCGGTGAGAGGGTCAGCCCCACCTTGGCCAACCAGTCCGCACGAAAGCAGAGCGCCGATTGCTCTTGCGCCGTTATCTCCAGGCGCTGCTTGACCGGCTTTGCCCCGTTAACCACCACATCCAGCAAGTACTGACCCGGCACATAATGACCGTTGATGGACTCCCACATTTCAGGGGTTAATCCAGTCCCGCCCTGCAGGAACGAAAAGTCGAGCTTCTCCTCAGCCATGGCCGGCGACAACGTAGCCACCGCCACCATGAGCGTCAGCCACCGCACCCGGTGCGCCACCCCCGATGAAACCACCCCGCACGGCGCATGTCGCACCACACACCCGTTCATCGACCCGCCCATCTCATAGCCCCTCTTCAGCTTCGCCATCAGTGATAACTCACCACAAATGACAATGTGCCCCGGTATTCACCTGCATTGGCCTGCGCGACATTCACCGGCTTGGCCCGAAACGCCAGGCGCCCGTCTGCTGCAAAACCAGAGGGGTATTGAACCTGGCGGTATTGCGCCGTCAGTGGCCCGCGATAGCTGGCCTGCTCATCCGTCGCACGAACATCAATGCGCACCCGCTCGCCCGCACCGCGCGTCACCACACCGCCATCATCCAACTGCCCCGGGTCGCCAAATGCCACACTGGCAAGCGGCGCCACCGTAAAGGCCGAACACCCGGGCACCGTAGCGCCCTCCTCATAGAGCCACAGCGTAAAATCCTTGGCCGGCACCTCCCCTCCCAAGGCCTTGTTGTACACACCAAATGAGAGACGATGATTGCCAATGCCATCCGCCTCCACCACCACGCGACATACCGACGCAACCGCGGTCGCATTCAGCACCGTCCGCTGAGTCATCACCCGCATCTCTGTTGCAGCCACCGGCACGGACAGGCTCACCAACAGCATGCCCACCCCACAAATTTGGCAATGAAACGGCCTTATCAACGTCATCGCGCAGTGACTCCTGTTTGCATCTGTTAATATCTCCGGTGCGGCTGGTCGTAATACCGTCACGAGCGCACCAATAACCTGCTGATATCATCAAGCGCAGCGCGGGTGACCATCACCACCAAGGCGACATCACACGCCTTATCGGCGCGTTATATGGCATGTCCGGACTGGCTGTCCTTATTAATTGGGGGCACTATAGGCGGGAGGGGCAGGGAAAAAGGCAGAAATAAGTTAAGCAATAAATAAATAAATAAATAAATAAATAAAAGCCTATGCTTTTGATTTTACTTGTCAAAATAATAAAAATTCACCCCACCTCCTTTCTCATGCCCATCCCCCCCCAAAAAAAGGAGATGTTCGAAGCTCAAATAATTAACTGAAGTGTGACGAAGATCACATTTTGACGGAAATTATATTTCAACTCTCTCGTGCGCCATGTGGCAACTGCATATATGTGAGTACCTGATTTATCCAACAGCGGCATATTTCAGCCACTGATGAGCGCCCTTTCCCGCCATTTGAATGCTCGCAAGAGATTGGCTCTGCCTCTACAGCTGCGATTGGTACGGCTATTGGTGCACACCATGTCGTTCCCACTCCTTTTTTGTGGGCGCGTCGTAGTCCACAACGACCGCCATTCATCCGACAGCACTGGCCTGACGCTGACTCATGGTGAGCTTCCGAATAAGCAGTCCGTAACTTATGCCACAGCCGTTCTATGTGATTAACCCAAGGACTGTAAACTGGCTGGAACACCAAACAGAACTTGGGGTTCTTCTTCAACCATCGCTCGGTCTGTTTGCTTTTGTGAATGATGTAGTTATCGAGGATCAGCGTGATGGTTTTGGCTCGTCGGGAGTGGCGACGCAGCTTTTCCAGCATGGCGATAAACAGGGATGAGTTTTTCTTTATCCCACTGACGTAAAGCACTCTTCCGTTGCCTGCATGGAGAACGCCTGCCAGGTAATGTTTCGCGTTCTGTCCCGGTGTGACAACCCGCTTTTGCTGCGCTCTGAACATCCAGTCGGCCCCTAATTTGGGATTGAGGTCTATATCGACTTCATCCTCATAAAACACCGGATTATCGGCATCACAGCGGGCCAGTGCCGCGTCGATATCCGCCATTTTCTCCTGATAGGCTGGGTCTTTTATCCGCAAGGTCGGCACGGGCCTTCGCCAGACAATGCCCATACGCGGTAACCATCGGCAGAGCGTGGAGGCTGCCATATTGAGGCCTGTTAACCGATTGATTTTGATAGCCAATAGTTCGGTACACCAGCGGCTGCGCTGATAACCAAAATCTTGCGGAGAAAACTGCATGAGCAGCACCAGTAAGGTGACAATCTTGGCGACAGGTAAGACCGGGGCACGGCCAGCCGGTAAGGCTTCTAGAGCCCCCACACCTTCATCCCGATACAACCGAAGCCAACGACCAATGGTCGAGCGAGCTGCGCCGGTAAGGTGATGAACATCAGTGAGCGGGCGTCCTTCATGTAACAGCAAGATGGCCATCAAGCGACGAGCATGCCCTTTATCACGCGTGGCATGGATGATTTTGTGAATGCGGCGCCGTTGTGGTCGTGGCAGGGGTGGTAGGATAGGCATCAACTCAGTCCTTTGGGTGTGGCTTGTTTTGTTTGGCGACTAATCAGATCGCACAAACTGGACTGAGTTCCCTTTCTCCAGTGATCTACTATTCGGAACAGCTATTTAGAGAGTGCTGAACGGACCGTCACTTAGCGATTGCCGCCACCCAACATTGCATAGCGTAGGTCGGGGTGAAAGGCGGGAATGGGCGACCATGGGTTACTCCAATTGACGCGACAACAAATGAGGGTTGGCTTAAAAGATCCAGGAGCGGAAACTCCTGGATCAGATGTCGCCTATACAGTCGCAGTAAAAGTAATTTATCAACACCAATAAGCCTTCAAAGGTTACTCCCCCCGAAACAGCGGTACCCTTCTCCGCGCCTCTTTGTCTCGTTTTTAGCCAGATAGGCTGCCCGCACAAGCATCTTCTTGAGTGACTCGGTATCATTCCGCTCAATGAGATACTCAGCATTCTCGGGGAAATGCACCAGTCCCATTTTTTTACAATCTTGCAGATTGATATTTTCATCATACACAGCGCTGTGCCACGCCACTCTTATTTTATTGGCAAGGTTCATTCTTTTCGATGCATAGTTCCCTAATTTGTAGTAAGCATTCCTATTCAAAAAAATCATCATGTGATAATGAGGACTGGGAGCATCGGCTGTTTGCTCCCTAGCCCAAACGTATCTAATCTCAGTCGAATGAATCCTCTTGCCTTCATAACGTCGCTCTGATTCATCGCACTGAATAAGCCATTTAAGCCTTGAAAAGAACTCCTTAAGTATCCTTGAGCCCGACTCAGGCTTTAAGGCTAAATACATTCCAACGCCAGCGTGTTGTTCAAAATGAAAGTCAACTCGAAAAGCAAACACTCTTGGGTAATGCTTAAGAGCGCTCTCCGATACAGAGAGGATTTTCTCTAAATTATCCACATTAAAGCTATAGTTCCGACCTTCGTAGAACTGCTGAGCAAGCAGAACATACTCTTCTATAGAAATAGACATTTGAACTCTCCCAATAGATTGTTGATAGACATCGAAGGTTTAAATAATGATGGGTATATTTTGCGGATAGAGCCGTAGTATGTTTCAAACACGGCCTATTAACTGGTGTAATCACCAGGATAGTTTGTGTATAGATTTTATTAGTACTTTCTTTGAATACGGAATAGAGCAATTAAACTATCATGATAAGCGATGGCTATTGCTTAGAATGGTTCAAGCAGGCAGATTCATAGGCTGTAAATATACTTCCAATGAAGGTGCCATTGAATTTAAACATACACACTTGATTAACTTAACGTATATATTACTATTACCGACATCAAGAATTGAATGTCAAACCAACCTAATAACTCTAATCGCTGATAGAATAAGACTTGTAGTCTTAGCGAGTAACAAATTCAAACTCATAAATCGTCAGAAATTAGCCCTAACGAAGATTTATTTTTTCTTCAATCCATGACTCTATTTCAGAGCTAACCCACGCCACAGATCTTGGGCCGATCTTGACTGATGCTGGAAATTTCCCGTCATTCATCTGACGGTAAACTGATGCCTTAGAGAGTGATGTCATTGCGATGACATCTTTCAACTTAAGTAGTTTCATGATGAGCTCCTTTGTCGTCCATAGGACGTGGTGCTCGTGTAAAAATATAGCGGAACAGAAAACGTAAACCCCATATCTCTTGATCAAATTCCGTTACCAAAGAGAGAATTTAAAAAGCACAGGTCTACGTCTCATTAGCAAATCTGAGGCACCAACTTGAGGAGCTAAGCTAAATAACTGCTCCTAATAGTGCTACACCTCACTGTTTCATAGCTATTACCAGGGAGAGACGATGCGGTATACATGAAGAGTTTCACTCGAACCAGCAGGCTAGCCATTCCTCTGCATTGGTGATTGCGTGTGATGGTTTCATGTAACTTGTGCTATGTATTCAACGTTAACGCTCCAGATATCATTCCCCAACATTCCCCAACATTCCCCAGCTGAAGGCATCTCTTTATGATCCTCGCAGAGGATCAAGAGCCCAATTATTGGTACAGACATTCGATTACCTAGCGGCTGTATTTTAGCAAGTCCAGTGCGCCTATCATTAACGTCCGGCTCAAATCGTGGGTAACCCTCTACCAGACCACTGCGATGACCAATAGAGTGCCCATCAACTTGTCCGTTGATAGAGATTCCTGCCATACCCCCCCACACAGTGGGCCTTCACTACCTTCAACGAAGCCAGAGAACGTAGGCTCATAGTGGACAAAAGTACATTAACACTGCCCTGTAAAATGGAAAACAAAGCGACACAAAGACATTGCAAACCACTCTAAAATAAGTTAGAAAACAACAATAAAACAACTAAAAACAACAATAAAATCACTTAGTAATGAATTCTATTCGGAACTGATATTGTTATGGCAAAAATATATGATGGTACTGGTTTAGAAATACCGAACACTATCTCTTTATCCAAAAGAGAAAGGGAGTTCGCCCTCAGATTATTAAATAAAGACACATCCTTATCAGTAAGTGATGAGGAGATAATTAGCCACCTATCCAATAACAGCAGCATCCTTATAAAAAGAAATAATTGTGGACTTGGCTCTCCGCTTATAAGTTTTGAGGGGAAAGTTACCCCACGAGAATTAATAATAAGCAGCATTAAATCTGAATGTATAAACGAAACAAATTTCAGCTGGATAGATACAAAAAATGATCGTTTGTGCAATTATGTATGGTCATACATACGCTCTTTAACTACATTCTCTTTTATGTCACCTTCGACTATGGATGTAGGCGTCAGAATAGATGGTGCATTTGAAGTGACTCGCAGTATTCATCCATATAACATCTGGAATATTGACCCTTGCCCAATTAATAACATCAGCAAAAAAAACTGCATAATCTCGTTTTTTGATATACTCAATACGACTAGCGAACAAAAAATAAAAGATATTACTTATTTAAAAACTAAATGGCAAATTGCAAGTCAAAAAGTTGATGTAAAGTTATGGATGGATAAATGTGATGATAAATGGGCATGGAGTTATTTGTTTGAAAATATAAAAACAGGAAGTAATAGACCTCCGATATGGTTCATCAACAGGGATAATTCGTCGACAATCAAAGATTGTATTATTACACTATTTGACCTACTAAATGAAATACCACCAGCCAGAGAACTGATTCTTAGGAAAATGAAATCGGCTTGGTCACAAAAATCTTTTCGAGACAAAAACAATGGGAAAAGAGCGGTTAGTGTTGTCTTGCCAGAAAAGATAATTAGCATGCTAGACGATATTTGCATAAAAACTGACAGAAGAAAAAATGAAGTAATAATTAGACTGATACAAGAAGAATATGAACAAATAAAAAAAGGCGGACACTAGTCCGCCTTTTTAAAATCTATAGACACTAAACTTTACAGCGACCATGAACTCGATATGCATCCTTTTAAGATAAAATGATGAGTTCAATTTACCTTCCACTCTCCAACCTGATAGCTCAGAACAAGGTAGTTATTGAAAACATGATCAAGTAGCAACAGACTGTCATTCAGGTGTACTCAGATCTCTGTCTCATCAGAGGGTTACTCTTAGGGAAAAATCATGTAGATTGAACACATCTAACTCACCTAAATACTTTAACAATAAAAATTCAAACGCCTTAATAAACTCATCACTAAGGATAAGGTTCAAAAATATCAATATGGCATGTAGCAAACGCTTAACTCGCTACTATTAATTACGACCTCGAAAATCAAATGAAATAACGTTAACTGGATTGTATTGCGCTGGTTTTATTAAAGTGCAGACAAAGTCCCCCCACTGCTCAAACAATCTAGTTACCTGTTCAGCCCTTTTACCTGCTTGGTAGGTGGCAACAAGACGATCACGTTTACTATGATTAAGTGCCAGTTCAATAACACTTTCGTTTGCATCTAAATATTCAGCACAACAACTGGCAAAAGTACGGCGTAAATCGTGAACGGTAAATGCCTCACTTTGTGGCATAGTGAGTGCTCTCACTTTATTAAGCACCCAGCGTAAGGCATTTCCATCAATATGGCCCTGTCCCGCATCATGTTCACGAATGGCTTCGAAGACCCAAGAACTACCTCTGCTGATAGCTCTCTGAGAGGCGATCACATCAAAAGCCAATGGATGAAGAGTTATTGTATGCTCTTTGCCATTCTTAGCATTACTGGCTGGAATGACCCACTTATTGCCAATAATCTGATCCCACGTCATGGATGTCGCCTCCCCACGTCGTGCCCCTGTCAACAAGATCAAGCGCAAGCAGTTAACCTGCGCCGGATGATAGCCTCCCTCATTTAACCCAAGCCAAAAGGCTGCAATCTCTTCACGACAAAGCCAGCGTTGACGAGGAGGTGGTGCCTCAGCCCCAATTGTTGATGGCTTAATGGTTCGAGCTGGATTTAGTTCGAGCAATTCAAGGTTTACAGCATGATCTAGCATCTGAGCACAGATAGTCAGTGCCTTTCGTGCAGCCTGTATACTGCGCCCTCGTACCTTAGATAAGTGAGCAAACAACACTGCTCGCGTCACATCCTTCAGTAACAGACTACCAATGGCTTTGCTTATATATAGTCGGTGAGTATGACGGTAGGCTTCAACGGTAGATGCTCGGGCAGGCTTGGCAACTTGCTTCCACTCCAACCACTCTTCAAAAAACGCATCAAATGTCGGCATAGCAGACCGCTTCACTTTGGATGCTTTGGCAACAGCAGCAGGATCTTCTCCTGCCTTAACCAAAGCGACAGCCTTACCGTGCTCAACCCGCGCAGTCGCCAAGCTCATGGCTGGGTAAGAGCCCAATGTGAGTTTTCGGGCCTTATTATTGATACGATAACGGTAAAGCCATGTTTTAGAGCGCCCACCACTGCGAACCTCGATACACAACCCACCACCAGCACCACTAGCAACAGCAACCACCTGCCGTTGGCCATCCTCCGCCTTCAAATTGGCGATTTCCCGATCTGTCTTAAGCGCCACCCTAGCCCCCTTTGTTCAAGCTGTGTACACAATAGCATTTTGAGTACACAACTGCGTACACAAAATACCTGGCTACCAGTGATTCCACCTGAAACGTAGTGAGACAAAAAAACCTTTAATCCTTTGATAACAAAGATCTTAAATTTAAAAATGAGACTTCACGACACCCATGGAGACTCACTAAAGACCAACTTCCTGTTCAACGTCTAATCCCATGAGAGGCCAGCATTTGCTGGCCTCTTTTTTAACTGGCAAAGACTCGTATCTGCTGGCAAATGTCGTAAAAAAAACCAGATTGTTGGGCTTTTGCACGACAGCGACCAATAACTCGCCAAACGCACCCAAATTCGGTTTTTCAAACAAAAAAAGGGTTGACGCCCCAGAGCCAGATACGCATAATTCGGCCCGCACAGTGACGAGGCAACGAGGCACTGGAAGCAAGGTTGGCTATGTAGCTCAGTTGGTTAGAGCATCGCACTCATAATGCGGGGGTCACAGGTTCGAATCCCGTCATAGCCACCA
>NZ_JAPDCM010000005.1:0-293061 GCF_027706125.1 Aeromonas sp. Y318-1 | reverse complement strand
GGCTATGTAGCTCAGTTGGTTAGAGCATCGCACTCATAATGCGGGGGTCACAGGTTCGAATCCCGTCATAGCCACCATTACTCCTGCGGAAGTGGCGAAATTGGTAGACGCACCAGATTTAGGTTCTGGCGCCCTAGGCGTGAGAGTTCGAGTCTCTCCTTCCGCACCATCAAAAGCAGTACCAAACAGACCAGCTCAGGCTGGTTTTTTTGTATCCGGCGTTTGCCGTTCTCCTTCCCCTCTCCATCTCATCGCACGCCGGCAACCCCTGCCATGTATCAACGGCTGCGTCTTGTGCTCTCCTCTACGACGGCGCTGATGCCCGGCTCCCGCTTTATTCATCCCTCTTCATGTCAGAGTACTACGGGCAATAAAAAGGCGGCCCGCAGGCCGCCATGTCGTTTGCTGTCGTCAGAACGGGAAGAACCAGGGAATGGTGATGACGCTCACCACCATCACCAGCAGGGTGAAGGGCACGCCGATGCGCACGAAGTCCACGAACCGGTAGTTGCCGGGGCCCAGCACCAGGGTGTTGACCGGCGAGGAGACGGGCGTCATGAAGGCCGCCGAGGCAGCGATGGCGATGGTCATGGCGAACGGATAGGGGGAGATCCCCATCTGCTGCGCCGTGCCCAGCGCAATCGGCGCCATCAGCACCGCCGTCGCGGTGTTGGAGATGAACAGCCCTATGATGGCGCACAGGGCGAACAGACTGGCCAACATCACCCGCGGCCCCATCTCCCCCACCGCCGAGATCAGCGCGCCGACGATCAGATCCACCCCGCCGGTCTTTTGCAGCGCCAGCGCGAACGGCAGCATGCCGACGATGAGGATCAGGGTCGGCCAGTGGATGGACTTGTAGGCGCTCTCCATGTCGATACAGCGGAATTTGCCCATCAGCAGGCAGGCGATCAGCGCCGCGATCACGTTGGGCACCGGATCGGTCACCATCAGGGCGATCATCACCCCGAGGCAGATGAGGGCGTGAATGGCCTGGCTGCGGGCCGGCGCCATCTCGTCCACCTCGGCCGGCAGCCCCAGCAGCAGGAAGTCGCGGCTATGGGTCTGCAGCAGGCGGATCAGGCTCCAGTTGCCCACCACCAGCAGGGTATCCCCCAACTGCAGCGCCTCGTCCACCAGCTTGCCGCCAAGCGCCTCGCCGGCGCGGCGGATCCCCACCACGTTGAGGCCGTAGTGGGAACGAAACGCCACCTCGCGGATGCTCTTGCCGAGCAGACGGGATTCCGGGATGAGCGACACCTCTGCCATGCCCACCTCCCGCGCCTGATCGGAGAAGTATTCGCCGCGCAGGATCATGGGCTCGAGCCGCGCCTCGCTGCAGAACTCGCGCACGTCCACCTCGGGGTCGGACATGTCGATGAGCAGCACATCCTTGGCCTGGAACTCGGTCACCCCGGAAACGGTGACCATCACCCGCCGAAACTTGCGCCAGCGCTCCACCCCGATGACGTTGGCGCCGTAGCGGGCCCGCAGTTGCAGCTCGTCCAGGGTCTGGCCGATCAGCGGTGAATCGGGCCGGATCGCCAGCCGGCGCGCCCGGCCGGCCAGCCGGTAGTCGCGAATGAGATCGCGCATGGTGCTGCGCCCGACCTGCTTGCTCTTGCCCTCCTCCCCTTCACGCACCAGGGAGGTGCGCATCAGCAGCATGTAGAGGATCCCCATCCCCAGGATGATGACCCCCATGGGGGTGAAGCCGAAGAAGCCGAAGCCGTGGATGTTGTGGCGCATCAGCTCGCTGTTGACCACCATGTTGGGCGGCGTCGCCACCAGCGTCATCATGCCGCTGATGAGGCCGGCAAAGCCGAGCGGCATCATCAGCCGGCCGGCCGGGATCCCCATCCGATTCGCCACGCTCAACACCACCGGGATGAAGATGGCCACCACCCCGGTGCTGCTCATCACGGCCCCGAGCAGGGCAACCGCCACCATCAGCAGCACCAGCAATCGGGTCTCGCTGCTGCCGGCCACCTTCACCAGCGCATCCCCCACCTGATAGGCGATACCGGTGCGCACCAGCCCCTCTCCCACCACGAACAGGGCGGCAATCAGGATGACGTTGGGATCGCTGAACCCCGCCAGCGCCTCCGGCAGGGTCAGGGTGCCGCTCAGCACGAACAAGATGATGATCAGCAAGGCAACCACGTCCATGCGGACCTTGTTGCTCACAAACAGATAAATGGCGCCCACCAGCATGCAGAGGACCCAGACCAACTCGGAATTCACACTTGCTCCTTTTGTTCAGCTCCACCCCGGCCGGAGCGGATTCCATCAGACCACAGCTCATTTCTCCCCGATTTGTTACATATCAATAAAGGGGCAGGGCATCATCGCATATCAGGGCGCCATCGGGGGCCTAAAGTTGCCCCTGCTGTTTGTCCATTCTTTGAGGTGGCTCGGCCCGGGTCGGACAAAAGTCCTGCCAGCCTCCCCCCATCGCCCCTAAAATAGGCCCGGTTAACGCCCCCAATTTTCAAAGGAAACGAAAATGAGCATATTCGAGTGGTTCAGCATCAATCACACCCTGGTGACCATACCGCTGGGCGGTGGTTACGCCATGTCGTGGATTGAAGCCGTCGGCACCCTGTTCGGGCTGGCCTGTATCTGGTGCGCCAGTCAGGAGAAGACCATCAACTACCTGTTCGGGCTCATCAACGTCAGCCTGTTCGCCATCATCTTCTTCCAGATCCAGCTCTACGGCCTGTTGCTGCTGCAGCTGTTCTTCTTCTGCGCCAACCTCTATGGCTGGTACGCCTGGACCCGGCCGGCCAACGCCCAGGGGGATACCCTGCAGATCCGCTGGCTCAGCAAGTCCAAGCTCATCGCCACCGCCGCCGTGAGCGTGCTGGCCATCGCCCTGCTGACCCTCTACATAGACCCGGTGTTCGCCGCCCTGGCCCGCACCTCGGTCGCCCTGCTCAACCTGTTTGGCGCCAATCTCGCCACCCCTGAGCCCTCCCCCGACGCCTTCCCCTTCTGGGATGCCAGCATGACGGTGCTCTCCGTGGTGGCCCAGATCCTGATGACCCGCAAGTACGTGGAGAACTGGATCCTCTGGGTGGTCATCAACATCATCAGCATCGGCGTCTACGCCGCTCAGGGGGTCTATGCCATGTCCCTTGAGTACCTGATCCTGCTGTTTATCGCCGCCAACGGCACTCGCCTGTGGATGGTCAGCGCCAAACGTCCGCAACAGGAAGCGATCGCATGAGCCTGCTGCCCCATCTGCAATGCCGCCCGGACCAGATCGCCGAACGGGTGGTGCTGTGCGGCGACCCGGCCAGGGTCGACCGCATCGCCGGCCAGCTCGACGGGTGTGACGTGCTGGGCCAGC
This sequence comes from Aeromonas sp. Y318-1, assembly GCF_027706125.1. Lineage (NCBI taxonomy): Bacteria > Pseudomonadati > Pseudomonadota > Gammaproteobacteria > Aeromonadales > Aeromonadaceae > Aeromonas > Aeromonas sp. Y318-1. Next base: position 289,709 of record NZ_JAPDCM010000005.1, on the reverse strand, counting down.
ACCGGGAGTTTCGCCTGATCAACGGCCGCTACCGGGGGCTGCCCGTCACGGTGTGCAGCACCGGCATCGGCGGCGCCTCCGCCGTCATCGCGCTGGAGGAACTGGTGCAGGCGGGAGCCCGCATCCTCATCCGGGTCGGCTCCGCCGGCACCCTGCAGCATGAGATCGCGCTGGGGGATCTCATCGTGGTGGAGGGAGCGGTGCGCAGCGAAGGCGCCTCGCAGGCCTACCTGCCCCCCGAGTACCCCGCCTGCGCCGATATCCACCTGCAGGCTGCCCTGCTCGCCCATCTCGGCGCCAGCGGCCAGCCTCACTGGCACGGGCTGGTGCGCTCCCACGACAGCTTCTACCGGGATGACGAGCAGGACGTCTGCCGCTACTGGCACGCCCGTGGCGTGCTCGGGGCGGACATGGAGACCGCCTCCCTGCTCGCCGTGGGACGCCTGCGCAAGGTGCGGGTGGCCGCCGTGCTCTGCAACGTGGTGGCCTTCGAGCAGGACGTGCAAGCGGGGGTGAGCGACTACGCAGCCAGCGAAGCCGCCATGATGACCGGCGAGCGGCTGGCCATCGCCGCCGCCCTCCACGCCCTGACGCAATAGACCGGGTCTGCCGGGGCCGCAACGGCCCCGGCAAAACGTTAAGCCCGGCACATTCAGAGGCGCCGGGGCTGGCATCCCGCCTGCGCTCTTGCTAGCCTCATGGCCCTCGTCAAGCCGGGCCTTCACCATGCAGCAACAACCCTATCCGCTCGGTCGCTTTCACGCCGAGCTTGCCGCACTCGAACCGTGCTTTGCCGCGGCGCTGGCAGACTGCACCCTGTTTTCGCGCCGCTATCTGCCAGGCGAGCCCATCATGCGCCAAGGGGAGCGGTGCGAGCAGCTCTATCTGGTGGCGCAGGGGCGGATTTCCCTCAACAGCGCGGTCCACTCAGGGCGATTGTTTCAACTCGGCGAAATCGAGTGCCATAGCCAGATATTCGGCGAGATGGAGTTCTTCAGCGCCACCCCGGTGCAGTGGAGCGTGGTGGCCGAGACCGAGCTGGACGCCGCCGTCATCTGCGCCGACAAGCTGGCCAAACGGCTGCTGGCCGAACCCAAGCTGACCCTCTTCTTCGCCGCGGCGCTCGCCAGCGACTATCTGGATACCCTGGACATCACCACCAGCCGGCTGCTGCACCCCATCGCCTACAACATCGCCTTCGAGCTGTGGCGCGAGCGCCAGCGCACACCCATGCTCGGCTCGCGCAAGCGGGCCCACGAGGCGGCGCGCTTTGGCACCACCGAGCGGGTCTATCGGCGCGCCCTCAAGGAGCTGATCGAACAGGGCATAGTCGCCGATGGCAGCGACGGCCCGGTCATCGCCGATCTGGCCAGGCTGCGCGCCTACCTCGACCTTTGATTTCCATTCACCCCATTTCGATTCACCCTGTCAGGAGAGTGCCATGCCTACCCATCCCGAGTTCACCTTCTTCAGCCGCTTCATCGCCGACATCCAGGCCGGCCGCAAGACCATCACCATCCGCGACGAGAGCGAGGCCAACTGGCAACCCGGCCAGCGGCTGGCCCTGTTCACCAACCCGGAGCACCAGCCCTTTGGCACCATAGAGGTGCTCTCGGTCAAGGCGGTCGCCTTCGATGAGCTCAATGACGAGCACGCCCGCCAGGAGAACATGACCCTCCCCGAGCTCAAACAGGTGATCCGCGACATCTACCCCGCGCTGCCGCCGCTCTATGTCATTGAATTCAAACTGCTTGCCTGAGCCGGATTTGGTCTTTGCCGAGCGATGTGTTAATAGTGTCCTCTTTTGAATCAGGGAGGTGACCCGAGTGTTTGAGATAGCGAGCCTGCGAGAGGGCATGATGCACGGGGTCGAGCTGTTCCAGCTGCTGCTGGAGATCATCTCCATCGCCTGTGTGGTGATAGGGCTGGGCAAGACCCTCTGGCTGGCGGCGCGGGTGCGGGATCACGAGCCCGGCTTTCCCCATATCCGGCTCTGTTTCGGCAGCTGGCTCATTCTGGCGCTGGAGTTCCAGCTCGCGGCCGACATCCTGGCCACCACGGTGGCGCCGAGCAAGGAGGAGCTGATCCGCCTCGCCATCATCGCGGTGATCCGCACCTTCCTGAACTACTTCCTCGGCAAGGAGCTGGAAGCCCAGACCGAGCGCCAGCAGGAGCAGCGCAGCGAGCAGGCCAAGGCGGCTCAATAACCCGTTTCTTTGCACAGCATCATCGCTAAGTGTCGTGCCATCCCGACCACAACCATGGCTCGGGATGGCCCAGTTGTGACCCTCCCCTCACTTTTGGCAATCAGCCAACTATGGAACCCTTTTCAAGCCTTTCCCCACCCTGTCGAGGGCCCGCGCATCTGCGTAAGATAAACCATCGCTTCCCCCAACCGGCCCAGTTGATGAACCCGCGACCTCTCCACACACCCGACATCGACCTCGATAGTTGCGTTATCTACCAGATCTATCCCATGAGCTTTCAGGACAGCGATGGCGACGGCATGGGCGACATCAACGGCATTCGTCAGCGCCTCGGTTATCTGGCCACCCTGGGGGTCGATATGCTGTGGCTCACCCCCCTCTATCGCTCCCCCAAGCGGGACAACGGTTACGACGTGGCGGACTACCGTGCCATCGACCCCGCCTTCGGCACCCTGGCCGAGATGGAGCAGCTGGTAGCCGAGGCGGCCGCTCACGGCATCGGCATCATGATGGATATCGTCGCCAACCACACCTCCACCGAGCATGAGTGGTTTGTGCAGGCGCTGGCCGGCGATCCCCGCTATCAGGGCTATTACGTGTTTCGCGACCAAGCCTTTGTAGATGCCCATCCGGTTACCTCCATCTTCGGTGGCAGCGGCTGGCAGTACGTGCCGGCGCTTGATCGCTACTACCTGCACAACTTCGATGCGAGTCAGGCCGATCTGGACTGGGACAACCCGGCGGTGCGCGCCGAAATGGCAGAGGTGATCAACTTCTGGCTGGGCAAAGGGATCAAGGGATTTCGCTTCGATGTGATCGACATGGTGAGCAAGGAGTGGGACCGGCTTGCCATGAGCAATGGTCCGCGCCTGCACGACTATATCCGCGAGCTCAATGCCGCGAGCTTCGGCGGCAAGGGGATTATCACGGTGGGGGAGACCTGGGGAGCGGATCTCGCCCATATGCAGTGCTACTCAGCCCCTGATGGCAGCGAGTTCAGCATGGTGTTCAACTTCGAACATCTGGGGCTGGGCAGTGACAAGTGGACCTCCCGCTTCGACCCCCTCGCCTTCAAACGGGCCATGGCCCGCCACCAGCAGGGGCTGCACGGGCAGGGCTGGAACAGCCTGTTTCTAAATAACCACGACCTACCCCGCGCCGTCTCCCGCTTTGGCGATGACAGACCCAAGTGGCGTGAAACCAGCGCCAAGCTGTGGGCCATGGTGCTGCACCTGATGCAGGGCACTCCCTTCATCTATCAGGGGGAGGAGCTGGCCATGACCAACCGCCACTGGCAGCCGGACGAGCTGCGCGACGTGGAGGCGATCAACTACTGCGCCAGCCAGGCGGAGCTGGCGCCTGCCGAGCTGAGTCAGCGGCTCGATGCCATCGGCCGCGACAACGCCCGCACCCCGATGCAGTGGGACGCCGGCCCCCACGCCGGATTCAGCACGGCCACCCCCTGGATTACCCTCAACGCCAACCACATTGAAGTCAACGCCGCCGAGCAACTGGCCCGCCCCGACTCGCCGTTTCACTGCTATCGCCAGCTGATCGCCCTGCGCAAGGCCCATCCCGTCATTCGCCACGGCGACTTCGAGCTGCTGGATGGGGACGCCCCCGATCGCATCGGCTATCGCCGCCACTGGCAGGATCCAGCAAGCGCAGAGCGGCACACCCTACTGCTGCTAGCCAACCTCACAGCGCACCCTCTGGTCATGCCGCACCTTGACCAGGTGAAGGCCGGTGCCATCCTGCTGATGAACAACTACCCGGGGCAGCCCACCGCCACCTTTGCCTCCTATCAGGCGGCCGCCTGGCTGCTGCCAGCAAGAGAGTAACGGGAAGCGCCATCCTCCGCCACGGGGGGCCCCTGCCCCCTGATGCTCTCCCTTCCCTCGGCGGTCGATACGCCCCGGCGATTTACTCACTTAAAAACTTCGCGTTTTCAGGCCCGCACCGCCTTGCCAGGCAATATCCAGTCACGGCTCGCTATCGACAATTGAAATAGTTCAACACCCTGTTTTTATTGGTAATAAACCCCATCAGAAACGACATCTTTATCATCAGGTGGCGATATTAAACGCTGTTTAGTCAGGGTTAAAAGTCAATTCAGATTTGCGCCCTTGTGGTTCTTGGCGAGCTCCTTATGGTTTCCATCCGAAGCGTGCGGCACGGTGCCGCACGCCGAGGTTCAGGCTCGCGGGCACTCTCCCGCCATAACAACAGGAAATCATCATGCGCAAAACCGGCGTGGCACTTGCCCTCTCCACCCTCTTCTGGTTCCACTCGGCCATGGCGGCCCCTCTGATCTTCCCGGACGATCCGACCCTCACCGACGGCCAACACTCCCCCGCCCTCGCTCGCAGCTTCCAGCTGGCCCAGGACGATCTGGGCAACCGGATCCACCAGCTTCACCTGCCCCTCCAGACCGAACCGGAACTGGTGGCGGAGCTGGAGCAGATCGGCAGGGAGCAGGGGTTCTCGGTCAGCACCCACGCTGACATGTACACCTGGACCGAGGACAACATGTGGCTGTCGCGCGATGGCGCCCTCATCTTCCGCCCCCGGGCGCCGCTGGCCAACAAGGGGCGCTACCACGCCTTCGTCACCGCCCTGACCGAGCAGAGCCCGGAGGCCGAGCAGGAGGGGCACCACAGCCTCGGTAGCCAGAATTCCCAGGGGCTGGATGATTACATGCTCTCCCAGGCCAATACCTTCGCCGAGGCGCAGGGGCGCGAGCTCATCCCCACCTTCTCCATCATCGATGGCGGCAACATGCTGACCGGCCAGCGGGCCGACGGTACGCCCTATGCACTGATCGGCCGCGATGCCCTGCTGCAGACCACCCTGCACCACAGCCGGCTGGACAGTGAGCGCATCGCCGCCTTGCAGGAGAAGATGGAGCGCGACGGCGAGTTTCGGCTGCAACTCAGCGAAGAGGAGTGGCTGGGCAGCCCCTATACCTTCCAGAAGGGTCATGACACCGAGGTGGACCTCATCCTGCTGGAGGCCGCCAACCTGCTGCCGCAGGGGCTGGATGAGCCGCAGCGCCACGCCTTTGCCAGAACCGCGCGCGCCAAGGCCGAGCTCGCCAAGTACGAAGTGGATGGGTCAACCCGGGAGGCGGCGGAGCAGCGGATGTTTCTGAGCCCGCAGCAAGGGGAGCGGATTGCCGAACGCTATCGCGCCATCCATGGCCAACCGCTGCCGGCCTCCTTCGATCTGCTGACCCGCCTCAAGCAGGAGTACGCCAGCCTGGTGGTGACTGCCGAGCTTCACTCCGAGTTCAATGATGAGCAGATAGCCCAGACGCTGCCGACGCTGGCGGCCGATGCCGCCACCCTGGCCCGGCTGGGCCGCATGTTGCAGGCCGGCGGCTACCAGCGAACAGGGCTGGCTGGCGCCGAGCAAGATCATCAGACCCGCCGCTTCCTCGCCATGATGGCCATCAGCCAGCGCCTGATGGCGCAGGAGCTCAAGGTGGCCGAGCGGGATCTGGTGATCCTGGCCCAGCCCGGTTTTCACCTCGACATGGCCATGCGCCCGCTGGCCGATGGTCGCATCCTGCTGAACGATCATGCAGCCAGCGCAGCGCTGATCGAGCAGGTGCTGGCCAGCGATGCCACCCTGAGCGAGAGCGAACAGCAAGAACTTCGCCAGAGCGTGACCAACCTGCGCCAGCAGAGCGAGCGCTGGCACAAGATCCACGCTCTCATCCGCCAGCAGTTGATCGATGCCGGCCTGACCCCCATCGCCACCCCGGGCGTGTTCAGCGTGGGCAAGCGGCCGGTGAACTGGATGAACGGCATCATGGGCACCCGCCAGCAGCCCTTCTATATCACCAATGCCGCCAGCATCGCCCCCCTCAATCAGGCCTTCGCCGCCTGGCTGCAACGCGAGGTAGCCGGGCTCACCCCCTATTTCGTGGGTCAGGCTGCCAGCAACAAACGGGAGGAGTTCAACCAGGCGGAAGCCCTGCTGCGCGGCAGCGGCGGGCTGGATTGCATCACCCTGCACCACGAGTAGGGCAACCCCCTCGCACGGGCCGGCAATGCATCAGGCGGGTCCGTTCCCCGCCGCCAGGTGCAAGGGGAATAGTGGTGGCAGAGAGCCGCCAAGATGATTCAAAAGGGCTCCTTTGGGAGCCCTTTTTATGGCTGATGTGAAAGGCCCTCCCGCACCATGCCCCTGTCATCCCGGCCATGAAACACTCTCGCGGCGCTCGACGGCCCAAATTTATTTGCTGCTTGATTATTTATTGACGGGGCCGGATCGACCCGTTTTGCGCACGATTCAGTTAATCGAATTACCCTCAACAACCATCCCGCCCGACCCTCTGCCGACTTGCCCCCGTCACCGGTGGTAGGCCGCCATCCCGCGCCGCCGCTGACTTCGGCCTGATTATTTATCCCGTTTGTTCCGCGTTTATTTCCACTCTTACTATGGCGACGACCTATCCATGGCCGGCTGATCGCAGCCGTCATTCAAACTGGCATAGCAAGTGGGCAATTCATGATCACCACAGACGGAAACAACGCGGTCGCCTCGGTGGCCTACCGCACCAGCGAAGTCATCGCCATCTATCCCATCACCCCCAGCTCCAGCATGGCGGAGCAGGCGTCGGCCTGGTCGAGCGAGCGGGGCCTGAACCTGTGGGGCGACGTGCCGCGCGTGGTCGAGATGCAGTCGGAGGGGGGCGCCATCGCCGCCGTCCACGGCGCGCTGCAGACCGGCGCACTGGCGACTTCGTTTACCTCGTCCCAGGGCCTGCTGCTGATGATCCCCAACCTCTACAAGTTGGCGGGTCAGCTCATTCCCTTCGTACTCCATGTGGCGGCGCGCACGGTGGCGACCCATGCCTTGTCGATTTTCGGCGATCACTCGGACGTGATGGCGGTGCGCCAGACCGGCTGTGCCCTGCTCTGCGCCAGCAATGTGCAAGAAGCCCAGGACTTTGCCCTGATCGCCCAGGTGGCCAGCCTCAACAGCCGGCTGCCCTTCATCCACTTCTTCGACGGCTTTCGCACCTCCCACGAGATCACCAAGATAGTGCCGCTCGATGACGACACCCTGCGCGCCCTGCTGCCGGCCGAGGCGATCCGTGCCCATCGGGAGCGGGCGCTGACCCCCGACAAACCGGTCATTCGCGGCACCGCCGCCAACCCGGACACCTATTTCCAGTGCCGGGAGGCCACCAACCCCTGGTATGACGATGCGTATCGCCATGTGAGCGAGGCGATGGACGCCTTTGGTGAACGTACTGGCCGCCACTACCGACCGTTCGAATACGTGGGTCACCCACAGGCCAAGCGGGTATTGGTGCTGATGGGTTCCGCCATCGGCACCTGCGAGGAGGTGATCACGCGGCTGATTGAACAGGGCGAGAAGGTGGGGCTGGTGAAGGTACGGCTCTATCGCCCCTTCTCGGCCGCGCACCTGCTGGCGGTCATTCCGCAGAGCGTCCGCAAGATTGCGGTGCTGGATCGCACCAAGGAGCCGGGCGCCCTGGCCGAGCCGCTCTATCTGGATGTGATGAGCGCGCTGGCCGAGGCGGTCAGCCAAGGGGATCGTGCCAGCCTGCCACGGGTCATCGGCGGGCGCTACGGCCTCTCCTCCAAGGAGTTCAACCCGGCCTGCGTGCAGGCCATCTTCGATGAGCTGGCGCTGGATAACCCACGGCCGCGCTTCACCGTCGGCATCTTCGACGACGTCACCGGCCTCTCCCTGCCGCTGCCGACGTTGGATCCAGGCATTGGCAACCAGCACAAGCTGGAGGCACTGTTCTACGGCCTTGGCAGCGACGGCACCGTCTCGGCGGCCAAGAACAGCATCAAGATCCTCGGCAACCACACCGACCTCTACCCCCAGGGCTACTTCGTCTACGACTCCAAGAAGGCGGGCGGCCTCACCGTCTCCCACCTGCGGGTCGGCGAGCGGCCGCTGCAATCGGCCTACCTGGTGGACGAGGCGGACTTCATCGGCTGCCACCAGTGGCAGTTCATCGACATGTACCAGATGGCGGAGCGGCTGAGGTCAGATGGCATCTTCCTGCTTAACAGTCCCTACGACGCCGATCAGATCTGGCAGCGACTGCCCCAAGAGGTGCAACAGGCCCTGCTCCAGAAGCGTGCGCGCCTCTACACCATCAATGCCGCCAAGATTGCCCGCGAGTGCCAGCTCGGCAACCGCATCAATACCGTGATGCAGATGGCCTTCTTCCAGCTGACCGCCATCATACCGCCGGCAGAGGCGACCGAGCTGCTGCGCCAAACCATCGCAGCTAGCTATGGCAGCAAGGGGCAGACACTGGTGGAGCGCAACTGGCAGGCCCTGGCCGCTACCTGCGAGGCACTCGTTCAGGTGCCGCTGCAAGCGCTTGACCCCGCCAGCCACCAGCGCCCACCCGTCGTATCGGCCAAGGCCCCCGACTTCGTGCAGACCGTCACCGCCGCGATGCTGGCAGGGCTGGGTGACAGCCTGCCGGTCTCCGCCTTCCCGCCGGACGGCACCTGGCCGGTGGGCACTACCCGCTGGGAGAAGCGCAACATCGCCAAGGAGGTGCCCATCTGGCAGGCAGACCTCTGCACCCAGTGCAACTACTGCGTGGCCGCCTGTCCCCACTCCGCCATCCGCGCCAAGGTGGTGGACAAGGATGCGCTGGAGGGTGCCCCCGTCACCCTGGACGCCCTCGATGTGAAGGCTCGCGACATGCGTGGCCAGCAATACGTGCTGCAGGTAGCGCCTGAGGATTGCACCGGCTGCAACCTCTGCGTCGAGGTGTGCCCGGCCAAGGATCGCACCGAACCGAGCCGCAAGGCGATCAACATGGAGTCCAGGCTGGATCACCTCGAGGCCCAGAAGGCCAACTACGACTTCTTCCTGGACTTGCCCGAGCGCACCGCCGAGCAGCTGGAGCGCATCGACATCCGCACCTCCCAGCTCATCTCGCCGCTGTTTGAATACTCGGGTGCCTGCTCCGGCTGCGGCGAGACCCCCTACATCAAGCTGCTGACCCAGCTCTACGGGGACCGGCTGCTGATTGCCAACGCCACCGGCTGCTCCTCCATCTATGGCGGCAACCTGCCCAGCACCCCCTACACCACCAATGCGGACGGGCGCGGGCCGGCCTGGGCCAACTCCTTGTTCGAGGACAACGCCGAGTTTGGCTTGGGCTTTCGGCTCACCGTGGATCAGCATCGCGAGCGGGTACGCCGCCTGCTGGCGAGCCTGGGGGACGCCGTCCCGGCCGGGCTGCAACAGGGGCTGCAAGACACCAGCCTGCCGGTCTCCGAGCAGCGCGCCCATATCGAGCAGCTGCGCGCTCTGCTGCAGGGGCACACCGACGCCGCGGCCCAGGAGCTGGCCCGTGATGCGGACTACCTGGTGGAGAAATCGGTCTGGCTCATCGGCGGCGACGGCTGGGCCTACGACATCGGCTACGGCGGGCTGGATCACGTGCTGAGCCTGGGGGAGAACATCAACGTGCTGGTGCTCGACACCCAGTGCTACTCCAACACCGGCGGCCAGCAGTCCAAGGCGACGCCGCTCGGCGCCATCACCAAGTTTGGCGAGCAGGGCAAGCGCAAGGCGCGCAAGGATCTTGGCGCCAGCGTCATGATGTATGGCCACGTCTATGTGGCACAGATCTCACTCGGCGCCCAGATGAACCAGACGGTGAAAGCCATTCAGGAGGCCGAAGCCTACCCGGGCCCGTCCCTCATCATCGCCTACAGCCCCTGCGAGGAGCACGGCTACGATCTGGCCCAGAGCCACGAGCAGATGAAGCAGCTGACCGCCACCGGCTTCTGGCCGCTCTACCGCTACGACCCGCGCCGCAGCGAGGAGGGCAAGGCGCCGCTGGCACTGGACTCCCGGGCCCCCAGCGCATCGCTGGCCGAGACCCTGCAGCAGGAGCCCCGCTTCAAGCGCCTCGAGCGCCAGTTGCCGGAGATTGCCAGCCAGCTCTATCGGGAGGCGGAGCTGGACGCCAACCGCCGCTTCGCCTGGCTGAGCCAGCTGGCGGGCAAGGAGGCGCCAGCCCAGGAGTAGCAACGCAGACCCACCAACAAACAGGGCTCCCCATGGGGAGCCCTGTTGCTATGTCGCCGTCACGCCATCAAGCGTGGATGCTGGCCAGCTCGTGGCGTTTCAACGCCAGCAGGGTGATGAGCAGCGCGACGGTGGCGATCAGTGCCATGCCGATATAGGTGGCGCTGAAGCCAGGTGCCAGCTCGGCCGGGCTCAGGCTGGCCAGGTTGTGGCTGCTGCCCGCCGGCAGGGCGGAGTGGAACAGCACGGAGCAGATGGCCACCCCCACTGCGCCCCCCAGCTCCCGGCCGAAGTTGAACAGCGACATGCCGATGCCGCGATCTTCCCGTGGCAGGGCGTTTTGCACCACCACCGACAGCGCCGGCAGCACCAGACCCAGCCCCAATCCGGCAAACCCCAGTCCCAGTCTGGCCCAGAGGTCGAAGTGGATTTGCCACAGCGCCAGCGCCGACAGGGCGAAGCCCACCACCACGAAACGCCGGTAGTAACCGGTGCGGCCGATCAGCTTGCCGCCGACGAAGGCCCCCGCCGTGATGCAGACCATGAAGATCACCATGTAGAGCCCGCTCTCGCTGGCCCCCATTCCCTTCTGCCACTGCATCTGCAGCGGCAGATAGACCAGCACCGCGAACATCAACAGTTGCGAGGCCAGCGCCAGCAGCACGCTCACCAGATAACCGGGCAGCCGGGCCAGATGGGCCGGCAGTATAGGATCATGGGCGCGCCGCTCCACCAGAATGAGCAGCAGCAGGGCCAGCGCCAGTCCCGCCGCCAGACAGATGGCGGGCAGGGCCGTCTCCGGCGAGAGCAGCAGCAGGCTCAGGGTGGTGACCGTGATCAGCAGCGCCGCCCCCTTCCAGTCGAAGCGACTGTGACGGCGCACATTGAGGTGACCCAGGTTGCGGTTCACCAGCCAGAGCGCGAGCGCCCCGAGCGGCAGGTTGATCCAGAAGATCCAGCGCCAGCTGAGCTGTTCGGTGAAGTAGCCGCCGAGCAGGGGCCCGGCGATGCTGGAGACCGCATAGACCGCCGAGATGTAGCCCTGATACTTGCCCACCTCCCGCGGCGGTATGCTGTCGGCAATGACTGTGAAGGCGAGCGCGATCAGGCCGCCGCCCCCCAGCCCCTGCAGCACGCGGGCAGCCAGCAGGGTTGGCAGATCCTGGGCCAGGCCGCAGGCCACGGATCCGGCCAGAAACAGGCCGATGCCGATGTTGAGCATGCGCACCCGGCCAAACATGTCACTCAGCTTGCCGTAGATGGGCAGGGCGGCGGTGGCCGCCAGCAGGTAGGCAGTGACCACCCAGGTGAGGGCGGCGCCGGCGTTCAGCTCGGCCCCTATGATGGGCAAGGGGGTGGTGACTATGCTCTTTTCCAGTGACCCCAGGGCGATCACCAGGGCCACGCTCGAGAAGATGGTTTTTGGGGACATATGACGGGCTCGCTCATTTGAAAATGCCGGGATCTGCAACGCAGAACTTATTATTGTCTCATAAATCATCAGCCGATGGCCAAAACCGCCCCTGAGCGGCAAGCATGACCCCGGTCGCGGCATTGCCTCCTGCATTCTGATAGGCTGGCTGTTCACCCCCCAAGAGGAAGCAGCCCCATGTCCGAGCAGTTCCGGTTTGAGCAATACGATGCCCTGATTTTCGATATGGACGGCACCCTGGTCGACTCCATGCCCCTGCATCTGGATGCCTGGGAGGAGACCAGCGCCGAGTTCGGCCTGCCCTTCGATCGTGCCCAGCTCAATGAATTCGGCGGCATTCCCACCCGCAAGATAGTCGCCATCCTGGCCGAGCAGCATGGGCTGGATATCGATGTGGACGCCTTCACCCGGCGCAAGGTGGCGCTCTATCTTGAGCATATCGACAAGGTCAGTGTGTTTCCCGCCATGTGGGAGCTGGTCAAGCGCTGCCACGGCAAGGTTCCGATGGGCATAGGAACGGGCTCATCGCGCGAGCACGCCCTGCACATCCTGAAAAACACCGGTCTGGATGCCTATATTCCCGTACTGGTCAGTGCCGATGACATCGACAACCACAAGCCCCACCCCGACACCTTCCTGAAAGTGGCCGAGTTGCTCGGCGCCAATCCCGCCAACTGCCTGGTGTTCGAAGATACCCAGATCGGCCTGCAGGCCGGCCGCGCCGCCGGGATGGAGACGGTGCTGGCACTGGAGGGGGAGCTCTACCAGCGCTAGGCCACACTGCCCCTGCCGCCAATGAAAACGCCTCCGCAAGGGAGGCGTTTTGCATGCAGCAGTGCCGGGATGACCCGGCCCCGCTTTACATGGCGTTGGTGGATTCGAAGATCTTGTCGGCCGAGGCTTCGACGAAGCCCGGGTAGAGCACGCCGTCGGCCTGCGGGTAACGCAGGGCAAACTCGTAGAAGCAGCTCGGGATGGTGCGCACGCCGTCGGTGAAGGCCACGTCCGCCTTGTCGGCCATGGTGGACGATTGCTCCAGCATCACCTGCGGGTCACCTTTCACCTCGCCACCCACGCCATTGAGCACGAAGCCCGCGGCCTTGAGGGCGGCGTTGACTTGCTGGATGGTGTCAAAGTCCTTCAGGCGGTTGATGTTGACGGTGAAGTGGTTGGCACGATAACCCCATGCTGCCATCCAGGCCGCATACTCGCTCTCCGCCAGCAGGGTCTGGTAATCGGCCCAGGAGACCTGCCAGGGAGCGCCGGCATAGAGGAAGGCCTGGGTGTCGGTCAGATGATCGGGCACCTGAGCCGCCAGCTTGTGGATGATGGCCTGGGCCGCGTCGGAGAGCTCTTCCACCTTCAACTCGCTGATGAACACCTTGGGCGCATCAGGATCTTTATGCTCGAAGTGCTTGGCATAGAGCTTCTTGGCCTTGAACACGTACTCGCCCTTCTGCTCGTAGCCGAGCGCCAGGAAGTGGGCGGCCAGCTTCTCCAGCCCCAGCTTGGGCAGGTTGTAGGTGCGAAACGCCACGTGGTCGTTGACGATGGGCTCGCCGCCGCCCAGCAGTTGATGAACCTTGTTGGCACTCGGGGTGACTTGAATGTAGTTATCCCACAAATGACCGAACAGGGTGTCGATATCCTTTTGCATCTCTCTTTCCTTTGATTGCGGGTACAGACAAGGGCACCAGTTCAGTGCCCCTTTTATTGTCGTGGTCGGGCGCTGGCTCCAACACAGAGAGCGCCCGCCTTTGTCTTGCTTAGAACGTCAGGCCGGGAGACAGCTGATCCGGCATGGCGGCCTTGCTGTCTTCGACGGAAGCCACCGGATACGCACAGTAGTCGGCGGCGTAGTAGGCGCTCGCCCTGTGGTTGCCGGAGGCGCCGATGCCGCCGAACGGCGCGGCACTGGAGGCGCCGGTGATGGGCTTGTTCCAGTTGACGATGCCGGCGCGAATGCGCTTGAAGAAGTGGTTCCAGTCCGCCTCGTTGTCACCGAGCAAGCCGGCCGAGAGGCCGAAGCTGGTGGCATTCGCCTTCTCGATGGCGGCATCAAAGTCGTCGTAGCGAATGAGTTGCAGCAGCGGGCCGAAGTACTCTTCGTCCGGCAGCGCGCTGACAGCGGTCACGTCAATGATGCCCGGGGAGACGAAGCCGGTGCCCGCTTCCAGGTGCGTGAGGGTGAGCAGACTCTCGCCACCGAGGCGCTGCAGGTTGGCTTGCGCCTCGACCATGCCGAGCGCTGCTCGCTCGCTTATCATGGCGCCCATGAACGGCTGCTCGGCGGCGTCATAGAGGCCGACCTTGATCTGGCCGACCACCTCCACCAGCCGCTTGACCAGGGCATCGCCACGCTCGCCGCGCTCGACAAACAGGCGACGCGAGCAGGTGCAGCGCTGGCCTGAGGTGATGAAGGCGGACTGCACGATGGCATGGACGGCGCCGTCGATGTCGCTCACGTCTTTCACGATCAGCGGGTTGTTGCCGCCCATCTCCAGGGCCAGGATCTTGCCCGGTTGGCCGGCAAACTGCTGATGCAGGAAGTGGCCGGTACGGGACGAACCGGTGAAGAAGAGGCCGTCGATGTCCGGATTGCCCGCCAGCGCCTTGCCGGTGTCGACCTCGCCCTGCACCAGGTTGAGCACGCCCTTGGGCAGCCCCGCCTCCTGCCAGATCTTCAACATGGCCTCGGCCACCATGGGGGTCAGCTCGGAGGGCTTGAACACCACGGTATTGCCGGCGATCAGTGCCGGTACAATATGGCCGTTGGGCAGGTGGCCCGGGAAGTTGTAGGGACCGAACACGGCCACGACGCCGTGGGGCTTGTGGCGCACGAACGCCTTGGCGCCCGGCATGGGGTTCTCCACCGTGCCGGTGCGCTCGTCATGGGCGCGGATGGATATGGCGATCTTGCCCTGCATGGCGGCCACTTCGGTGCGGGTCTCCCACAGCGGCTTGCCGGTTTCGCGGGCGATGGTCAGCGCCAGCGCCTCCTTGTGCTCGCCGAGCAGGTCGGCATAGCGGCGCACGATGGCCAGACGATCGTCGAGGGCCAGATCGGACCAATGATAGAAGGCATGGCGGGCAGCCTTGACGGCGGCCTCCACCTGGGCGGCGCTGGCGGCCTCCCCTTGCCAGATCACCTGATTCTTGGCCGGATCCTTTGACTCGAACGGCTTGCCTGCACCGGCCAGCCACTGGCCGTCAATAAACTGAACTAACTGGCTCATCCTTCACTCCCTGTGGTTCGCAGGCAGCCTTGGCTGCCTGTTTCATATGCGGTTTTACTGCTGATATGGCTCAATCGAGATCAACGGCGCGCACCATGTCGCCATCCTGCACCTTGAGTGCGGCCGCCATCTTGGGCGGGATGATGGCTTCATGCTTGTCCAGATCGACCCGGATGTTGCCGTAGCAGGCGCGGTAGTGCTCGTAGCGGGTATTGCAGACCAGATGGGTCTTGCCGCCGATGGGCTCCCCCACCAGCACCCGCAGCTTCTGGCTGCGGCGCACACTGCGAATGTTCTTCACGTCGCACTCGACGGTGGGGCCGGCATCGAAGATGTCGACATAGCCGCGATTCACGAATCCTTCGTCCTGCAGCATCTTGATGGCCGGGCGGGTCTTCTCGTGGGTCTGACCGATGACGGCGCGCGCCTCGTTGCTCAGCAGATTGACGTAGATGGGGTACTTGGGCATCAGCTCGGCGATGAAGCGCTTCTTGCCGATGCCGGTGAGATAGTCGACGGTGGGAAAATCCATCGAGAAGAAATGCTTTTGCAGCCACTCGTAGAAGGGGCTGTGACCATCGGCATCGGAGACGCCACGCATCTCGGCGAAGACGGTCTCGTCAAACAGCTCGGGGTGTTCGGCCATGAACAGAAAGCGGTGCTTGGAGAGCAGACGGCCGTTGAGCCCCTCGCGGGCGCATTCGCGCAGAAACAGGGTGCAGAGCTCGGAATTGCCGGTGTAGTCGTTGGAGAGGGTGAGGGTTTCCACGACGTTGTAGATGCCGAGCTTGGGGGAAGAGTGCACCACCTTGCCGATGTGATAGTTGTAGAACGGCTGGGACAGGCCCACGGCCGCATCGATGGCGCAGGTACCGACCATTTCGCCGGTCTCCAGATCCTCGGCGACGAAGAAATAGAGGCAGTCACCCTTGCCCGCAGGCTTGTCCGAAAAGGTCTGGGTGGAAGCGTCTATCTTGCGCTGCAGCAGTTCATCGTTGACGGGCAACGAAGTCATGCCGGTGCCGGATTCGATGGCACAGGTCTTGAGACCGGCAAAATCTTTTTGCTCGATGGGACGGATAACCAACATAAATGACAACTCCCTTTCATTGACGACAGGTGGGGTCCCGGCTCCTGCCGGGAGGGCTCCCCACCTCAATTTGGATCAGGCGTTAACCACCTGGGCAACCGCTTTCTCGAACCGTACCAGCCCTTCCTTGATGTCCGCTTCCGGAATAACCAGGGACGGCGCGAAACGCACCACGTTGGTGCCGGCGACCAGCGCCATCAGACCCTGGTCGATGGAGGCCAGCAGGAAGTCGCGCGAGCGGCCCTTGTAGTCGTCGTTGAGCACGGCGCCCAGCAGCAGACCCTTGCCGCGCACTTCACTGAAGCAGTGGTACTTGGCGTTGATGGCCTCGATCCCTTCGCGGAACAGCTGTTCGCGCTGCTTGATGCCATTGAGCACTTCCGGGGTGTTGACCACGTCGATCACCGCCTCGGCCACCGCGCAGGCCAGCGGGTTGCCGCCGTAGGTGGAACCGTGAGTGCCCACTTTCAGGTGGGAGGCGATGTCGGTGGTAGTCAGCATGGCGCCGATGGGAAAGCCGCCGCCCAGTGCCTTGGCGCTGGTGAGGATGTCAGGCGTGACGCCCAGACCCATGTAGGCAAACAGATCGCCGGTACGACCGACGCCGGATTGCACTTCGTCATAGATCAGCAGGGCGTTGTGCTTGTCGCACAGCTCGCGCACCCCTTTGGCAAACTCGTCGGTGGGACGAATGATGCCGCCCTCGCCCTGCAGCGGTTCCATCACCACGGCGCAGGTATTGTCGGAGATGACGGCAGCCAGCTCCGCCAGATCGTTGTAGGCCACGTGGGTGATGTCCGCGGGCTTGGGACCAAAACCATCAGAGTAGGCAGCCTGGCCGCCGACGCTGACGGTAAAGAAGGTACGACCGTGGAAGCCCTGGTGGAAGGCGATGATCTGGGTCTTGTGGGCACCGAACTTCTCGATGGCGTAGCGACGGGCCAGCTTGAGAGCGGCTTCGTTGGCTTCGGCACCGGAGTTGCAGAAATAGACCTTGTCGGCGAAGGTAGCGGCGACCAGTTTCTTGGCCAGGCGCAGGGCCGGCTCGTTGGTCATCACGTTGGAGAGGTGCCACAGCTTCTCGCCCTGGGTTTTCAGGGCCTCGACCAGCTTGGGATGGCAATGGCCCAGGCCATTGACAGCGATCCCGCCGGCGAAATCCACATACTCACGGCCTTCCTGATCCCAGACACGTGACCCTTCACCACGCACCGGGATGATCTTGGCGGGCGCATAGTTGGGAACCATCACTTCATCAAACACTTCACGTGTCACTGCCAACAACTCTGACATATTGCTCTCCTTCGATCTGGCGACAGAATAATCCACCGCCCAAAAGTTAAATCCATGTAAACACATCGGCATTGTCACAGAAAAAAAGCTAAAAGTCTGCAACAAAGCGCGTTACAGGGAACAATGTTCGACTGCCCGTGAGATTTTAGGCAACCGCATTGCATAACGGCTCAGGGGGTGTTGGCAAGAGATAATTTGGACAGGGAGGGAGGTGAATAAAGTGTCAGGGAAAATATTTTTGGCCTCCTTTCAATTCTGGGAGGCCGATCACAACTATTCAGGGATTAGCCAAAAAATTGGCCAGCAACTGATGACCCTGCTCGCTCAGAATGCTCTCCGGATGGAACTGAACACCCTCTATATTCAACTGCTTATGGCGCAGTCCCATGATCTCGTCCGGGCTGCCATCGGCATGTTCGCTCCAGGCGGTGATCTCGAGACAATCGGGCAAGGTGTCGCGCTCCACGATGAGCGAATGGTAACGAGTGACCCGCAGCGGATCGTTGAGCCCCTTGAATACCCCCTCGCCGCGATGGCGAATGAGCGAGGTCTTGCCGTGCATCATCTGGCGCGCACGTACAACCTGAGCACCGAAGGCCTGCGCCAGCGACTGGTGGCCGAGACAGACGCCGAGAATGGGGAGCTGGCCGGCAAAATGGGAGATGGCCGCCAACGAAATACCCGCCTCATTGGGGGTGCAGGGACCGGGAGAGATCACCAGATAACGGGGAGAGAGCCGGGCAATGGCGTCCAGCGTCAGCTCGTCATTGCGCTTCACCACTACCTCCTGTCCCAGGGCGCCAAAATATTGCACCAGATTCCAGGTAAAGGAGTCGTAGTTATCGATCAACAACAGCATGGGTCAACCAGAGCAGAGAATTAACGATCCAGATAGCGACCCTGTTCCATTTCACGCTCGCGCTGGCACTCGGCCAGGTAGATGGCGGCGGCGATGGCAGGGGTTTTGTGGTGCTTGTCGATGGCATTGGAGACCATCAGTTGCAGGGTATTGAGGTTTTTGGCCTTGCGAAACTTGCGCAGCCAGTGACCCTTGTCACCCAACTCTTCAATCGTGGTATTTGATTCGACAGACATGCTAACTCTTGGGGCAGACGCCCGCGTTTGAAATTGGAAGATGAAATAACGAATAGCAGGTCGGGTAAAACAAAGAAAGCCAGGCAAATACCCAGCTCTCTTCTACTACACCTTCCCAGTATGTCAGGCTCGAGGAACGAAGCCGACTACATCATATACGCTGGCCAGGGTTTTTTCAGCCCTTTCCCGCGCCTTTTGTGCACCGGCCGCCAAAATGGCCTGCAGATGAGCCTCATCCTGACGCAGCTCGTGGAAACGAGCCTGAATCGGCTCCAGCAGGGCAACCACGGCCTCGGCGGTTTCGGTCTTGAGGTGACCGTACATCTTGCCTTCGAAATGCTGCTCCAGCTCGGGGATGGAACGGCCGGTCACCCCGGACATCAGGGTCAGTAGATTGGAGACCCCCGGCTTGTTTTCCGGATCGAAACGCACCACCGCCGGCTCGTCGGAGTCGGTCACCGCGCGCTTGATCTTCTTGACGATCTGCTTGGGATCTTCCAGCAGGCCGATGAAGTTGGCCTCGTTGTCGTCCGACTTGGACATCTTCTTGGTCGGATCCTGCAGGCTCATCACCCGGGCGCCTTCGGTCGGAATGAAGGGCTCCGGCAGGGTGAACACCTCGCCGTAGAGGTTGTTGAAGCGGGTGCAGATGTCGCGGGTCAGCTCCAGGTGCTGCTTCTGATCGTTGCCCACCGGCACCTGATTGGCCTGATAGAGCAGGATGTCGGCCGCCATCAGCACCGGATAACCGAACAGGCCGACGTTGACGTTGTTCTCGAAGCGGGCGGACTTGTCCTTGAACTGGGTCATGCGCGACAGCTCGCCCATCTGGGTGTAGCAGTTCAGGATCCAGCCAAGCTCGGCGTGCTGCGGCACGTGGGACTGGATGAATACGGTGCTCTTGGCCGGATCGATGCCGACCGCCAGATAGAGAGCGGCGGCATCCAGGCAGGCCTTGCGCAGGGCGGCCGGATCCTGGCGGGTGGTGATGGCGTGCAGATCGACGATGCAGTAGAGGCAGTCGAAGTCATCCTGCATGTTGACCCACTGACGCAGGGCTCCCATGTAGTTGCCGATAGTCAGCTGGCCCGACGGTTGGGCCCCGCTCAATACGATAGGTTTAGTCATCAGAGTGTTGATCCTTGTTATTCGGCCTGCCTGGCCAGCTTATTCGGCCAGCAGCGCGTCGAGCTGGGCAAACTGTTCGCATACCCAGTCCGGGCGGGAATCTGCAATGGGACGGCCGTAGTTGTAGCCATAGGTCAGTCCCACCACCTTCATGCCGGCAGCCTGGGCGGCCAGCACGTCATTTTCGGAGTCGCCCACCATCAGGGTGCGCGACGGGCTGACACCCAGCTCGTGGCAGGCCAGCAGCAGCGGCTCCGGGCTCGGTTTCTTGACGGGCACGCAGTTGCCCCCCAGCCAGAGTGCGAAACAGTCGCCGATGCCGAGAGCATCGAGGATCGGCTGCACGAAGTGACTCGGCTTGTTGGTCACGATCCCCTGCTGGTAACCCAGCGCCTGCAGGCGGCGCAGGCTCTGCTCGACCCCGTCGTACATGGCCAGCCCTTCCAGCAGGCAGGCCTGATAGTGGCGGTCAAACAGCGGACGGGCGCTGGCAAACAGCTCAGGCGCCGCGCGATAGTCCAGCGCACGCTGGATTAGCTTGTCGGCACCGTTGCCGACCCAGGTCCGCACCACGGCCTCGTCGGCCTCGGCCAGCCCGAGTTCGGTCAGCGTACGGTTGACCGCCAGCGCCAGTTGCGGGGCGCTATCGATCAGGGTGCCGTCCAGATCGAACAGCACCAGATCAAAATCACGTTCAGCGTTTGACATGAGAGAGCTCCGCCCGCATCTCGTCGATCACCGCCTTGTAGTCCGGACGACTGAAGATGGCCGAACCGGCCACGAACATGTCGGCGCCAGCCTGGGCAATTTCACGAATGTTGTCGACCTTGACCCCGCCGTCGATCTCGAGGCGAATGTCGCGGCCACTCTCGTCGATCAGGCGGCGCACCTGGCGCAGCTTGTCGAGAGTGCCGGGGATGAAGCTCTGGCCACCAAAGCCCGGGTTGACCGACATCAGCAGGATCACGTCCAGCTTGTCCATCACGTACTCCAAGCAGGTGAGCGGCGTGGCCGGGTTCAGCACCAGACCGGCCTGGCAGCCCTGCTCCTTGATGAGGCCCAGGGAGCGGTCGACGTGGTCGGACGCTTCCGGATGGAAGGTGATGAGGGAAGCACCCGCCTTGGCAAAGTCGGGAATGATGCGATCCACCGGCTTGACCATCAGGTGCACGTCGATGGGGGCTTCGATACCGTAGTCACGCAGGGCCTGGCAGACCATGGGGCCTATGGTCAGGTTGGGCACATAATGGTTGTCCATCACGTCGAAATGGACCACGTCGGCACCGGCGGCCAGCACCTTGGCGACATCGTCCCCCAGACGGGCAAAGTCGGCGGAGAGGATCGAGGGGGCAATCAGAAAGTCTTTCATCAGCGTCATCCATTGGCAGCGTGGCAGAAAAAGCGGCGCAATTTTACCGCAAACGGACGCTGAAAACGACCCGCACACAGTACGGAAAAAGCGAACGTCATCATCACCACAAACGGACGCTGAAAACGACCCGCACAGGGTACGGAAAAAGCGAACACCATCATCACCACAAACGGACGCTGAAAACGACCCGCACACGGTACGGAAAAAGCGAACGCCATCATCACCGCAAGCAGGCACTGAAAACGGCCCGCACAGGGTACGGAAAAAGCGAACGCCATCATCACTGCAAACGGACGCTGAAAACGACCCGCACAGGGTACGGAAAAAGCGAACACCATCATCACCACAAACGGACGCAGAAAACGACCCGCACACGGCACGGAAAAAGCGAACGTCATCATCACCGCAAACGGACGCTGAAAACGGCCCATACACGGTACAGAGAAAGCGCATGCCGTCATCGGCCGCGGCAGATATAAAAAACGGCACCCCGAGGTGCCGTCTGTGTCAGCCGAGTGGCGCCAGTTCGGCGTCGCTCGGGTAGTAGCCCTGCTCCGGCTCGATGCCGGGCGGATAGAGCGCCAGCAACTCGGCCACCTTGTTGCGGGTGCCGCCGTTGCGGCTGATGGTGCGCTTGACCAGGATCTCGTCGAGGCGGGCGCCGCGATAAAGCTCGCGGGTCAGCTCGATATCGTGATTGCTGATGAGCACGGGCACCCCTTTGCGCGCCGCGGTGTGGCGGGCCAACCTGGCCAGTACGGCCTGATCGTCCAGAGTAAAACCGCCGGCCGAATAGGTGGTGAAGCTCGCTGTAGTGGAGAGCGGCGCATAGGGGGGATCGCAATAGATCACCCAATCCTCTTCCGCGCGCTGGATGGCATCGGCATAGCTTTCACAGATGAAGGTCGCCTTCTGCGCCTTCTCGGCGAAGGCCCACAGCTCTTTTTCCGGGAAATAGGGCTTCTTGTAGGAACCGAACGGGACGTTGAAGCCCCCCTTCTTGTTGTATCGGCACAGGCCGTTGAAACCGTGTCGATTCAGAAACAGGAACAGCAGGGCACGCTCGAAGCTGGTGTCGGTCTGGTTGAACTGGGTACGCAGCCGGTAGTAGGCTGCCTTGTGGTTGTGCTCGGTCACGAACAGCTTGCGCGACTCAGCGATGAACCGATCCGGCGTCAACTTGAGATGATTGTAAAGACCGATCAGATCCGGATTGATGTCGTTGAGCACATAGGCGTCGTAGTCGGTGTTGAGAAACACGGACCCGGCCCCGACGAAGGGCTCCAGCAACACACGCCCGGCCGGCAAACGCTCGGCAATCTCTTCAACCAGGGAGTATTTTCCCCCGGCCCATTTTAAAAAAGCGCGTGTTTTTTTCATGGAAATCCGGTGTTAAGAAGGCATCGACCAAAAAAGGGGGACGATTCTACCCCCTTCCCGGTCAAAATGGCTATTGCTTCAACTCTTTTTGTACCTGCGCAAACGACTTGGGCCAGGGTTGACCCTTCAGCAAGGCGGGCGACAGCTTGCGAATGGCGGCCTTGGCCTGGTTGCTGCTGGCGTAGTCCCCCTGCAGCACCACGTACCAGGGGCTGCCGCGGAACTTGGTCTGATAGACCCAGATCTTTCCGGCCAGACCATTTTCGGCCACGAACTTGTCCACCGCCTTGGTGTTGCTCGCCCCCATCAGCTGGATGCTGTAGTGGTTTCTGGGCTTCTTGTTCAGAGTGGCGGCGGGGGTCAGCGCCACCTTGGGAGCAGGAGCCGCCACCGGTTCGACCGCGACTGGCTTGGCCACCGGCTTGCTGGCCACTGGCGTGGGTTGGGCCTTGGCGGTGTTTGCCGGCTGGGCAGTCTGAGCAGTGGCATTGGGTGTAACAGCCTGCTCGGCAGGAGCAACCTGAGTGGCCACCGCTTGCGAATCGGTACCGGTCAGCTCATCCACCACCGCAGTGGGCAGGGCGCCGCTGACGTTGGGCTGCTTCATCAGCTTCTCGACCACCTCGTCGGAGATCACCACCCGGCGTCCTTCGTAGTTGGTCGATTCGGTGGTCACGGTGTCGCTCTCCACCGCCTTGGGCAATACCTTGGCATCCGGCTGCCAGTCGCGTACCACGCCGCCGGGATTGCTGGCGGCGCCATCACTGGCCGCACTCTGGCTGCCATTCTGGCTGGTGCTGCCGCCGCCGATGGTCAGCGGATCGCCACCCGAGACGGGGATGGGCAACGCCGTGGTTTGGGTGGGCTCGGGGGCGGAACTCTTGCTGTCGCCGCCAAACAGGGCCGGCAGCAGATAACTCAGCGCAAGCAGACCGCCGGCCAGCAGGGCCAGCAGGGTTGCAATCTTCTTGACGGGCAACTCGGCCTGACGTTTCTTGGGCCTTCTGTCGGTCATGATATCCTCCAGTAACTGCATGATGGTGGACGGATGTCCATTTGCCACTTTCAGGATCTCTTCCACTTTCAGCTTGGGCAAGAGGGCTGTCGGGATCTTGAGCTCTTTGGCCTTCTCATACAAGAAGATGCGTTGTTCGGGCGCGCCAAGCGGCGCGACTTCCAGCTCCAGCGCGGGCATCGCCCGCCCTTTCAGCTGCGCCTTCTGATTGCGACACCAGACGTCACTGCCGGATAGCACGATGGCCAACTGATGGGGGATCTTCAGGGTATCGTTGTGACGACACAGGCTCCACAGCTCGCCGACCAGCTCGGCAGGCAGCTCGTCGGCCCGCTCGATCAGCAGCAGCAGGGTGGCCGGCTTGCCTTCCAGCATGCGGAAAAAGCTGTCTGCCAGCGCATCCTGCGGGTTGAACAACGGCCGGGCTACCACCTGGGGCAGCAGCAGCTGACGCACGTCCACCATCTTCATGGCGGGACTGCCGATCAGGCTGACGACCCGCACTTTTTCCGGCAATGCTCCCAGCAGGGATTCGCACAACGTGCCGCGACCACTGCCGGGTTTGCCGGAGAGAAAGATAAAAGGATGATTGAATTCAATCAGATGCAGCAGCCGGTCAACCAGCTGCCGCTGGGAGGGAAATTTCAGCAGTTTATTCGTCACGACCAGACTCGATCACCGCCAGCAGTTCAGCATCGGAGACATCGGCCACCACCTGGGCATGACCTATGCCGACCGGCAGCACCAGACGCAGTTTGCCTTCCAGCACCTTCTTGTCGCGGCGCATGTGGCGAATGAAGGCCGCAAAATCCATCTCTGGCGGCGCCGTCACCGGCAGATTGGCTGCCAGCAGCAAGGCCCGGATACGGTCTACCTGTTGCTCGGTCACGTCACCACGGGCCAGGGCGGTATTGGCGGCCAGCATGGTGCCTGCCGCCACGGCTTCGCCGTGCAGCCAGTTGCCATAGCCCTTCTCGGCTTCAATGGCATGGCCAAAGGTGTGGCCCAGGTTAAGCAGGGCACGCACACCGTGTTCGGTCTCGTCCTGGCCAACCACATCGGCCTTGATCTCGCAGCAGCGGCGGATGGCGTAGGCCAGCGCGGCCGGTTCCTGCGCCTGCAGACGGGACATGTTGGCTTCGAGCCAGCAGAAGAATTCGACATCCCAGATGATGCCGTATTTGATCACCTCGGCCATGCCGGCGGCAAATTCGCGGGCAGGCAGGGTCTGGAGGCACTCGGTATCGATCACGACGTGTCTGGGCTGATAGAAGGCCCCGATCATGTTCTTGCCGAGGGGATGGTTGACGGCAGTCTTGCCACCAACGGAGGAATCAACCTGGGAGAGCAGTGTGGTAGGCACTTGAATGAACGGAATGCCACGTTGATAGCTTGCAGCAGCGAAGCCGACAACGTCCCCTATCACACCGCCACCCAGGGCAATCAGAGTGGTATCACGACCATGGTTGGTTTCCAGCAGAGCGGACATGATCCGCTCAAAGGTAGCCAGGGTCTTGTAGGCCTCGCCATCCGGCAGGATCAGATGTTCAACCTGATAGCCCGACAGCAACTGGACAATCCGCTCAAGATACAAGGGCGCAACCACTGTGTTGGTCACAATCATGACCCGCTTGCCCTTGATGGTTTGCGTCAGCACCTCTGCATGCTGCAACAGACCTGCGGCTATCTCGATGGGATAGCTGCGTTCACCCAGTTCGACCTTCAACCTTTCCATGGACGTCCTCTATAATTACATGCCGATCAACTTAACGATTTGATTGGCAACAACTTTAGCGCTCTGGTCATCAGTCTGGATGACAAAGTCAGCCACTTCTTCATACAGGGCGTTGCGTTCTTGTGCCAGACGCTCGAGTACTTCGCGCGGCGGCTCTTCGGTTTGTAGCAAGGGGCGACGCTTGTCTCTTTGCGTACGTGCCAGTTGCTTCTCAATGGTGGTTTCAAGGTACACCACGATGCCGCGAGCAGAGAGCTTGTTGCGTGTTTCACGGCTCTTGATGGCACCGCCACCCGTCGCCAGCACGATACCCTGCTGTTCGGAAAGGTCACCGATGACCTTCTCTTCGCGGATCCGGAAACCCTCTTCGCCTTCAACATCGAACACCCAGCCGATATCGGCACCACTGCGGCGCTCAATCTCATGATCTGAGTCGAAAAACTCCATATGCAGTTGTTCTGCCAGATGTCTACCTATGGTGCTCTTGCCCGCACCCATGGGACCTATCAGGAAAATATTGCGTTTCTCAGCCATGTCTTTTCGTTAGTAATTACAAACTGTACGACCCCGACAAACTCTCGATCGGGGTACCTATGAACCTTATCTTGCGATGGATCAGGAGGGGGATTATCTCAATAGAAATCAGGACTGGCAACCGCAGCCCTTACGCCCCAGCCTCATTGGGGCGTAAGGTTATATGTGTTTTACCTTCACATGTAAAGTCTTCAGAAGGCGTCGGTGACTATCTTCGGCGTCACGAAAATCAGCAGCTCGCGCTTTTTGTTCTCGCTGGTTGTCTTGCGAAACAACACCCCCAGACCCGGGATGTCGCCCAGTAGCGGTACCTTGCTGACATCGCTCTTGATGGTCTGTTGATAGATGCCGCCAAGCACCAGCGTCTCGCCATTGTTGACCAGCACCTGGGTGGTGATGGACTGGGCGTTGATGGAGACGGCATCACCGGTACCGGTCGGCACGGTTTCACCCTTGGTATCCTGGGTCACGGTCAAGTCCAGGATCACCCTGTTGTCGGGGGTGATCTGCGGCGTCACCTTGAGGCTTAGCACCGCCTTCTTGAAGGTGACCGAGGTTGCCCCGCTGGAAGAGGACTCCACATAGGGGATCTCGGTACCCTGCTCGATCAGCGCCGGTTTCTGGTTGGCCGTGGTGACCCGGGGACTGGCGATGATCTCGGCTTTGCTCTCTTTCTCCAATGCCGACAGCTCGAGATCCAGCAAGGTACCATCCGCCAGCCGCGCCACCTGGAAGGCCAGGGTGCCGGCCGCATTGGTCACCGGCAGATTGACATTCAGCCGATCGTCAACCCCTGGTCGGGTGATGGTCGAGCCGCCATTGTTGTTGCCGGAACCGTCATTGCCCTCGATGGTGCCCGAGGTACTGTTGCCGTGACCGTCATTCTTGGTTACCCCCCAACGCACCCCGAGCGCCTCGTCAAAGCCGTCATCAATGGTCACCATCCGCGCCTCGATCACCACCTGCTTGACCGGAATATCCAGGATATCCAGCATCCGCTTGATGTTGCTGATGACGTCGGCAGTGTCCTTGACCACCAGCACGTTGGTCCGCTCATCAACACTCACCGCCCCCTTGGAAGAGAGCAGCTTGGTGCTCTCGGACGAGAGCAGCGCCGCCACTTCGGATGCCTTGGCATAGTTGATCTGCAGATACTCGGTATAAAGCGGTGCCAGATCGGCGACCTGGTTGCGGCTCTCGAGCTGCTGTTTCTCGCGAGCGGCAATCTCTTCGGCCGGCGCGACCAGCAGGATGTTGTTGTCCAGCCGCTTGTCGAGCCCCCGCACCTTCAAGATGATGTCGAGTGCCTGCTCCCAGGGCACCCCGTCCAGCCGCAGGGTGATGTTGCCCGATACCGAATCCGTGGTCACCAGATTGAGGTTGTTGAAATCCGCGATGAGCTGCAGCACGGTTCTCACCGGGATATCCTGGAAATTGAGAGAGATGGGTTTGCCCTGATACTGCTTGCCGGCAGTCGCCGCGGTGCGCTTTTTCACCTCGACAATGAACATCTTGTCCGCCTGATCGTAACGGTAGTCAAACTGACCGTTGACCGAGAGTTCAAACAGGGTGTCGTTACCCTGGCGGAACACCTCAACCTGAGAGACAGGGGTAGCAAAATCCTGCACGTTGATCAGATTAAGCAAATCGTCCGGTACCCGGGTGCCGTGAAACTTGGCAAGCACCGTCTGACCACGGCTGCTGACGTCAACGGCGGCGGAGCTGTTGTCCAGCGTCACCAGAAATTCCCCCTGCCCGTCCTTGCCACGCCTGAAATCGACCCCCTTCACGGAATTGAAGTAGGCCCCACTGGCCGCCGTCTGTGGTGATGGCAAGACCGGCTTGCTAGCCACGGGCGCAGCCACCGAGGCGCTCTGACGAGCAAGCTGCTGACTGTTGATCAGAGCGGACGAGGCTGCCGGCTGGGTATTGATAAGTGCAGACGAGGTCGGCTGGGGGGCCACCAGCCCGGAAGATGCTGTGGTGGCCGGCAGCGGCATGGCTGCTTTTTCTCCCAGTGCCACCAACAACTTGTTGCCCTGCTGATGCACCTGATAGGGGGTCAGTTGATCGAGGGCGATCTTGATATCGAGACCTGCCCCCTTGCCCTCGACCTTGAGGTTATCCACCCCTTGCTGCTTGATGGGCAACGGGTTCACGTTGAGCGCTCCCACCGCCCCCGGCACATGCAGCAGCAGCTGATTGGGTTCATAGGAGAGACGATCGGTAAATCCGCTGACCGGTTCACTGAAACTCAACTCCAGCAACAGCTGATCGGCCATCAGCGGATTGACCTTGACCTCCTGCAGGGTTGCCACGGCCCAGGCCTGGTTCCATGCGCCGGCGCAAAACAGCAGGGTAACTCGGGCTACCATACCTATTGTTGTTTTCATCGCATCATCCCTGATTATCGTTTTGCTTCAAGATTGGCCATGCCCAGCTGAGTTTCTCGGGTCACCCAGCATCCTTTGCCATCTGCTATAGTCTCAATCAAATCCACATAGGTGTCAGTGATCCTGATCACCCGTCCCTGATCCAGTCCCATGTGTTGATTGAGACCCACCCGGATGGATTGACCATCAGGAGTCCTGATCAAGGCCCACAACTGTCCCTGCTTGCCAAGTGAGCCCTGCATGCTCAGGCTGGCCAATGAATAGCGCTCCAGTACTTCTTTCTCCCTGTTGGCCACGATCTGGGCGCAATCCGGCTTCACCTTGGCATCCACCTTGGCACTGCTGGTTTCAGGCTGGGGGGCGATGAAAGGGCTGCGCTGATCGCTGAGGTGATAAGCCATGGGGGAAAAGGGTTTGATTTCGGGAAGAGGCTCGATGGGTACTGGTTTTCTGGCCTTGGTTGCGGCCACATAGTTGTCCATGTCGTCCTGTCCACCGCAGGCGGTCAACAACAGAGCAGGCAACAGCACGCAGAGTAGCTTCATTTGGTCTGCCCCACGGTTTTGCCATTGTATTTGTAAGTTTTGGCCAGCATCGACATAGCAATCATGTCGCCTTGCTCCTTGCCCTGTCCCAGCGTGAACGATTCCAGGATGACGATACGCGGCAAGGCCGCCATGTCGGCTGTGAACTTGCCTATCTCATGATAAGTGCCCACCACTTCGATTCGCATGGGCAGCTCGGTGGAGAACTCGTGCTTGATCTCGGGCTCCCAATTGATGCGATTCAATTTGAGCCCATTGTCGGTAGCAATGAAACTGATGTCATCCAGCAATCCGGCCACTTCGTGAGTATTGGGTAACTGCTTGAGCTGGGTATCAACCAACTGTTCGAGCTGCACCATCTGCGTCTTGTAGGCACCGAGGTTGGCAGCCAGCATCGCCTTGCTCTCGAACTGCGCCTTGAGCTCGGCCTCCTTGTTGGTCTCCTGAGTCAACAGGGTCAGTGAGTTGGCAATCACGTAGTAATAGATGGCTCCCCCCAGCAAGGCACAGAAGAACAGGATAAAAATTCCCTTGGCCAGCTTGGGCCAGCTGGCTATGTTGTTGAGATCCAGTTCGTTGAGCTGTTGTAGATTCATTGCTGCCCCTTAGCCACATCGACCGTGGCACCTGCCGCACCTGCGACCTGGAACATCATGGAGAACTGGCTGAGCGAAACGGGTGCCACATCGGCCGCAAAAATCGTGCTGATCTGCGACTGCCCCAGCCAGCCGGAGCCGTCGATGCGACGCATCATGCTGGCTACCCTGCCATAGGCCTCGGTCTTGCCATTCACATCTATTTGATTGTTCTGCAAGGCAAGCGTATTGAGGTAAACCCCGTTGGGAACCAGCGAAGGCAACTGGTTGAACAGGCGAACCGGCAGATTGCGACGCATCTGCAGGTGTTCGATCAATTGCATGCGATCGATCAGTTCCTTGCGTCGCTCCTTGAGCAGGCGGATCTCGCCAAGCTGGGCATCGAGGATGGTCATCTCCTGCAGCAAACGCTGGTTGCGCTGCTGCTGATGGCCTATCTGCTGCTCCACCAGCCAGTCGGCGGCAAAACCGAGGGAAGCCGTGATGGCCATGAAGATGCCCAGCATGACCCCGAATTGCTTCTTCTGCCGCTGGACCCTAGCCTCACGCCAGGGCAGGAGGTTTATATTTGACATGGCGTGAAGCTCCTCAATGCCAGACCCAGCGCCGTCATGAACTTGGCACCGTGGACCGCTCCCTCCCCTTTCGGCTTGCCGAACAGGGCAAAGGGATCAGGATGCAATACCTCACAGTTCAACTCGTTGCCGACCTGGGCCACCAGCCCGGGCAACAGGCTGCCACCGCCGGTGAGCACCAGTCTGGAAAGCTCCCTGTGCCCGGAGGAGCTGCAAAACAGTTGCACGTTCCGCCTGACTTGCTGCAGCAGAGCATTCATGTGGGGCAGCAACACATCCAGTTCGTGATCAACCGGCAGCTTGCCTTGCAACTTGGCCTGCTCGGCATCATCCAGCGACAGGTTGTAGAAAGAGGCCAGCGCCTGACTATATTGATCGCCACCGAAGTTTTGCAGACGTGAGTAGATAACCTCTCCCTTTACCAGTGCGGCAAAGGTCATGGCGCTCGCTCCGATGTCGATCACACCGACCGGTTTCTCCCACTCCTGCAGCTCCGGCAGGCAGGCAAGCACGGCGCGGCCCAGCGCGTGGGCGCCCACATCCACCACCTTGGTGGTCATGTCGGCTTCCGCCAGCGCGGTCACCCGCCCGCTCACGCTCTCGGTGCGGGCCGCACTCAGCAACACTTCGCGGCGCTCCTGATCGTTGACCTTGCCCAGAATTTCAAAATCCAGGCTCACTTCATCAAGGGGAAAGGGAATGAGTTGCTCGGCCTCGAGCTGAACCTGGTTCTCCAGTTCGTTCTCACCCAGAGCGGCATCCACCTGAATGACTTTGGTGATCACGTTGGAACCGGTGACGGCTGTCGCAACATACTGGCTGCTGCCCGAGATGAGGCGCTTGAGGGCCTTGAGAGACTGGCTGACCCGCTCGATATCCTGCAGCTGATAATCGACCAGAGTGCCTTTGGGAGTGGCGACTTCGGCCACCGATTCGAGATGCAGCTTGCCGGGACGACCGGTAATGGTCACGGCCTTGATGGTCTGGCTGCCAAAATCAATACCCGCCAGAGGAAGCAGAGAACCTTTGTTGAATAGCCCAAACATATACACATCCATGCGTTATTGGGTTTTAGGATTGATTGTAGGACAGCTAATCAGAAGATGATGACTTAACTCATCCTAAATGCTCTATCTATCAATGTCATAAAGTTTATGCCGAAAAGTGATACAACTCGCTTTCCGGCCGCCCCTCGCCTCCCCTTGGTTATTGAGCCGCAGAATGCTAACCTCCCGCCTCTTCTCGAGGAGCCGGGCAGCCGTCAGGAAAACCTCGAATTTCCGGAGGCAAAAGGGCTATACTCTGCGCCCGTTGGCTAATTTTAAGACGATTGGTAGTTCTTCCATGCTGAAATGGCTCGTACGCCTGTTTATTGTCATGATGCTGGGTGCTGTGCTGGGTGTTGCCAGCCTCATCGGTATCTACTTCTACATCAAGCCCCAGTTGCCGGATGTGACCGCGCTGCGCGACGTCAAGCTGGCCACCCCGATGAAGGTGTACAGCCGGGATGGGGAATTGATCTCCCAATTTGGCGAAATTCGTCGCATCCCGCTGCATCTGGATGAAATTCCCCAGTCCATGATCGATGCGGTATTGGCGACCGAAGATGCCCGTTTCTATGAGCACCCGGGGATCGACCCCATCGGCATCATTCGTGCAGCCACCGTCTGGGCCGTCTCCGGTCAGGCTCGCCAGGGTGCCAGTACCATCACCCAGCAGGTCGCCCGCAACTTCTTCCTGAGCAATGAAAAGACGCTGGTGCGCAAGATAAAAGAGGTCTTCCTGGCCTGGCGCATCGAGCAGAGTCTCTCCAAGGACGAGATCCTGCAGCTCTATCTCAACAAGATCCCGCTCGGCTATCGGGCATTCGGGGTCGGTGCCGCTGCCCAGGTTTACTTTGGCAAGGAGGTCAAGGACCTGACGCTGGACGAGATCGCCATCATCGCCGGTCTGCCCAAGGCGCCATCCATGCTGAACCCGATCCGCTCGCCGGAACGTGCCTTTGCCCGTCGCAACGTGGTACTTGGCCGCATGCTGGAAACCGGCAAGATCACCCAGGCCCAGTTTGACGAAGCGTCCAAGATGCCGGTCAAGGCCCGCTATCACGGTGCCGAGATCACCTTGAATGCCCCTTATCTGGGGGAGATGGTGCGCCAGAAGATGGTGGAGCAGTTCGGTGAAGATGCCTACACCATGGGTCTGCACGTCTACACCACCGTCACCGCCAAGCGCCAGCGCGCCGCCCGGCTGGCCTTGCTCGACGGCGTGTTCGACTACGACACCCGCCATGGCTACAAGGGCGTGACCGCCCAGCTGTGGAAAGCGGGCGAAGCCGATTGGGATTATGACCAGATCATGACCCATCTGGCCAAGCAACCCACCTATGAGCCGCTAATGGCCGCCGTCGTCACCAAACTGGCTGACAAGAGTGCGACCATAGTGCTGAAGAACGGCAAGCAGGCTGAGCTTGGCTGGAACGGCATCAAGTGGGCACGCGCCTTCATCACCGACGATCGCCAGGGCTTTGCGCCCCGCTCGGCCCGCGACATGCTGAAAGTGGGCGCCCAGATCTGGGTTCGGGAGAAGGGTGAAGAGCTGCTGCTCTCCCAGATCCCCGAGGTCAACGCCGCCCTAGTGGCCATGAACCCGCAGGATGGTGCCATCGAGGCGCTGGTCGGTGGTTTCAGCTTCGAGCTCTCCAAGTTCAACCGGGTCGATCAGGCACGCCGCCAGATAGGCTCCAACATCAAGCCCTTCCTCTATGCCACCGCGCTGGAACAGGGCTACACCCTGGCCTCCCTCATCAACGATGCGCCGATCAACCAGTGGGATCCCTCCAAGGGCCCCATGTGGCAGCCCAAAAACTCCCCGGCCATCTATGAAGGCCCCACCTCCCTGCGCCTCGGCCTCGCCAAGTCGAAGAACGTGATGTCGGTGCGCCTGATGCGCGCCATCGGGCTGGATACCTACATCGACGGCCTGACCCGCTTCGGCTTTGCTCGCGATACCATCTCGCCCAACGAGTCGCTGGCCCTGGGTGCTGCCGAGTTCACCCCGCTGGAAGTGGTGCGCGGCTACTCGGTCATGGCCAACGGCGGCTTTCAGGTCACCCCCTACTTCATCACCGAAGTCACCGACAGCTTCGGCGCACCTCTCTATCAGGCCAATCCGGCAGCCGCCTGCCGTGACTGTGGCGTGCTGGCCGCTGCTGGCCTCGACAGTGCGGATGCCTATGCCAATACGGCGCCGGACTGGAAAGCCCAGTGCCCCATCGATCCGGTTGTTCCCGGCAACATGGCACCGCAGACCATCAGTGCCCAGAGCACCTTCCTGGTGACCGACACCCTGACCACCGCCATCTGGGGTGGCAATGGCTGGCGCGGCACCGGCTGGCGGGCGGCGCGCGACCTCAAGCGCCACGATATCTCCGGCAAGACCGGGACCACCAACGAATCCCGTGATGCCTGGTTCTCCGGCTATACTCCGAATCTGGTCGCCACCTCCTGGATCGGTTTTGACAACCACCAGCGTGGGCTGGGCCGGGCCGAATTTGGCGGCGGTGCCGCGCAGCCCATCTGGATCGACTTCATGAAGACGGCGCTCAAGCAGGTGCCTGAGCGCAAGATGCCGGTACCGGAAGGGATCATCACGGTGCGGATCGATCGTGAGACCGGCCTGTTGACCAATCGGACCGACGGCAGCAGCACGGAAGAGTTCTTCAAGGAAGGCACCGAACCGACCCGCTACGCGACACAGAGCTCGGATGGCAATCAGGTGTACGGCGGTGAGGGTTCACCCACCGATGGTCCCGTCTCCACCGACGATATCTTCTAAACCACATCGGAAGATAAAAAAAACCGGCGCAATGCGCCGGTTTTCTTTTTTGTGGCCCCGTTGTAACGATGCGCAGTTAGCCAAGCAGGCTCTGCATCAAGCGCGAGATACGAGCGGCCAACTCGTTGAAGCAGGGCCGGCGCACCGAGTAGTGGCGATAGAGCAGCGCTATGGTGCGCCCAGGCACGGGGTCTATCACCGGTCGATAGCTGACGCCGCCCTCTTCGGCATTGGCGGGCACGGCGAGCCTGGGTACCAGCGTCATGCCGCTGCCGGCGGCCACCATGTTGCGCAGCGTCTCCAAACTGGTGCCCTTGAAGCGCTGATCCTCGCCGATACCGGCAGCGAAACAGAATCCCATCGCCTGATCCCGCAAGCAATGACCATCGGCCAGCATCAGCAACTTCTTGCCCTTGAGATTGCTGAGCGGCACCGCCTTGGCCTTGGCCTCCGGGTGCTGCTGGGGCACCGCCAGCCACATGGGTTCCTGATAGAGCGGGATCGAACCAAACCCGTCCATGCCCTCCAGCTCGGCCAGGATCAGGCAATCCAGCTCCCCCTCTTCCAGCCGTTTGAGTAACACCTGGGTCTGCTCTTCATAGAGGTAGAATTCCAGCTTGGGAAAGTGCTCGCGCAGATCCTGAATGATGTGAGGCAGCAAATAGGGGCCGACGGTAGGAATGAAGCCGATGTGGATTTCACCGGACATGGGCTCGGCAAAGTGCTGGCCGATGCTCTTGAGCTCGCGCACCTCTTTGAGCACCTTGCGGGCCTGCTGGGCCATGGCATCGCCAGCCGGGGTAAACAGCACCTTGCGCGAGGTACGCTCGATCAGGATCACCCCGAGTTCATCCTCCAGCTTGCGCAGCTGGCCGCTCAGGGTGGGCTGGCTGACGAAGCAGCGCTCCGCCGCCTTGCGAAAGTGCTTCTCCTCTTCCAGCGCCACCAAATACTCGAGATCGCGAAGGTTCATACATCCAGAATCCTGCCAACCAATGGGGCCATTAGCATGCCCAAGAACGGCGGAGCGAACAAGGGATGGTGCAAGAGGGAAAGTCGACTGACCGATAAAACAAGGCGGGCCCGGATCCAGGATCCGGGCCCGCAGCAGCGAGCATCCAATCCGCCTTACACCCGGAAGCGGCGTACCATCTCCTGCAACTGGGTCGCTAGGTGATTGAGGTCGTTACAGGCCTGTGCCATCTGGGTTGCACCGGCAGCCACTTCCTCGGAGGCATGGCTGATATTGACCACGTTGCGGTTGAGCTCTTCACTCACCGCACCCTGCTCTTCGGTGGCGGTCGCAATCTGGATATTCATGTGGGAGATGCTCTCCACCGAGCCGCTGATCTCGGAGATGGATGCCCCCGCCTCCCGCGCCGTGCTCACGGTGGAATTCATCATGTCCTGGCTTTGTTGCATGGTGGTGCCGGCCTGCTCGGCCCGCTGCTGCAGTTCGGCGATGATGGTGTTGATCTGGGAGGTGGAATCCTGGGTCCGCTTCGCCAGGGTACGCACCTCGTCGGCCACCACCGCAAAGCCGCGGCCCTGCTCGCCGGCCCGAGCCGCTTCAATGGCGGCGTTGAGCGCCAGCAGGTTGGTCTGCTCGGCGATCCCGCGGATCACCTCCAGCACCATGCCGATGTTGCGGCTGTCGTCGCCAAGCTGGCGGATCACCACGGCGGTGCTCTCGATGGCGCCGGCGACCTGCTCAATACGCTTGATGGAGTCGTTGACGGTGCGAGCCCCCAGTTCGGCGGTGCTGCTGGCGGCGCTGGCGGCGCTGGCGGCATCGCTGGTGTTGCGGGACACCTCCTGCACCGTGGCCTGCATCTCGTTCATGGCGGTGGCCAGCTGGTTCAGCTCGTGCTGCTGGCTGTTCATGTTGTTGGCGGACTGGCGCGCCACCGCGCTGATCTCTTCGGCTGCCGAGCTCAGTTGCACCACGGAGCCGGAGACTTCACTGACCAGGGTGCGCAGGTTCTTCTGCATCTCGCCAAAGCCCTTGGCCAACTGCCCCAGTTCGTCGTTG
Organism: Aeromonas sp. Y318-1; assembly: GCF_027706125.1. Lineage (NCBI taxonomy): Bacteria > Pseudomonadati > Pseudomonadota > Gammaproteobacteria > Aeromonadales > Aeromonadaceae > Aeromonas > Aeromonas sp. Y318-1. The sequence continues at coordinate 254,165 of NZ_JAPDCM010000005.1, read as the reverse complement.
TTGAACTGGCTGGCGTCAAGATGGGCCGCCAGATCGCCAGCAGAAACCTTGCGGGTCTGCTCCAGCAGCGCCATGACCGGATTGCGGATCTGGCCGGTCAGCAACCAGGCCACCACCACCACGAACAGCACTGTGATGAGGCTGACGATGATGCTCATGGTGCGCGAGCTGCTGTAAAGGTCGGCCACCGACTTCACCATGCCATCGGCAATCTCGTTGTTGATCTCGCGCAGACGGTAGGATTTGGTGCCCACTTCTTCCAGGGCAATCCGGGTCTCGTTCTTGCGCAGGCTCTTGACCTTCTCCAGATCCCCGTTGGAAAACGCAGCCACCAGCTCTTCGTGCACCGAAAAATACTTGGCGCCAGCGGCCACCAGCTGTTCGTAAGTCTGCTTCTCCTCATCGGTGCTGAAGGGCAAGGAGCCATACTTTTGCGCCGCTGCATCAAACTCCTGCTTGGCTTTGTTGAAGGTGACGGTACGTTCGCTCACCTCCTGGGCATCCTTGTTGAGGCCACCTATCACCTGCGCCAGTTCGGAACGACGGGCATCGAGAATGGCCACGTGCATCTGGCTGGCATAGCGGGTCGACGGCAACAGGTTGCCCGAAATGGTGGCGGTATCGGCATAAAGACGGGACAGCTGAGTGATGGAGAACCACGCCAGCCCCACCACTAGCAGGGCCAATACGGCAAAACCGGCGCTCAACTTCTGACCTATAGACATATTTTTGAACATGATTGGTATCCTTGGCGGCTAGACGCAAGCCTGCGGAGTCGAGCTCCCAGGCTATCCCCATAGAGCATAGCGCGATGATCGCAAGCGGATGATTTTCAAACTGTCCGCTACTGAATATATCGTCTCGCCTGGGGATAGCATGAGCGCCGGACAGGTAGGAAAAATCTGCAACGAGCACCTCGGGCGCTGCACACCCGCCACCGGATACGACCTGCTGTTCGCTCAACGATTCATCATCAGCTGGATCTGGCGAGCAAACGCCTCTGGTTCACCCAGGAAGGAGGAGGCGGACAAGGGGGTCACTTTGTCGCCTTGCACCAGCCCCAGGGTCGGGTAGCCCTGCCCGCCGAGATGGCGCATCCAACGCTGGCTGTCGGCTAGATGACTCGCCAAATCGGCCTGCTGATAGGCCTTCACAAAATCATCCGCGCCAATGTTCTGCTCCGCCGCCAGGTTGGTCAGATGCTCGAGCGAACCGATCCAGATGCCATCGCGATAGTGGGATTGCTGGATGCGGTGCAGCAGGCTCAGACCGTTGCCACCCAGCGCCGTCACCGCCAGGATGGCGCGGATGGGCTGCTCCGAATCGAGCAGCAGACCATCGCGCAGCAGCAGCTCGTTGAAATAGCGTTCGCCGAAAGGCTGGCCGGTCAGTGCCTGGATCCGCTCGTCATGGGGACGGACGTAATCGCGCAGGGCCTGGCCCATCGCCTGCCTGCGCCCGCCAAGCCATAGACCACCGGCATGCAGCTCGATGCGCAGTTCCGGGATGGCAGCCGCAGCCTTCAACAGCGGGGCAGCGCCGTAGCACCAGCCGCAGAGGGGGTCGTATACATAATGCAGAGTCGTTTCGTTCATGTGATTCACTCATTCATTCGGCTAAAAAAACCGGGCCCTCGGGCCCGGTAAAAAAACACAGGGAAGTAGGCGTCAGGGGTTTACCACTTCATCTCGCCGGTGTTGACCTTGGCACCGATGGCCAGACCGTCGTCGACCGGCAGGGACGGGTAAGCCTTCTTCAGTGCTTCAATCAGCTGGCCGGAGTTCTTGGCTTTGGCCAGCTCCTGCTCAAAGCGCTCTACGTAGTCACGGGTGAAGGTCACGGCTTCAGTACCTTTGGGCGCAGTCCCCAGGAAGTGACCCGGCACCACACGCTCGGGCTTCAGCGCCAGCAGATTGTTCAGCGCCTTGACCCAGTTGCTGCGAGCAGCCTTGGTCTGGCTGTCAGCCATCCACACGTGCACGCCGCTGTAGACCGGTACGCCACCAAACGCCGTCTTGATGGACGGTGCCCACAGGTAGGCATTCGGGGTGTTCATCTCTTTGATCTCGATCTTCTCGCCATCCAGGGTCAGATGGCTGGCCGTCATCACTTGCGGCACGGTCAGGCTCTTCGGTGCACCCTTGCCGAGGATGGGGCTCCAGTAGCTCAGCTTGGCGTCCTTGGTCTGGTTGATATGGTCGACCACATGCTGGTCCGCCAGCACCTTGACGTCCGGGAAGGCTGCCTTGATGGGTTCCAGACCGAAGTAGAAGTCGGGGTCACCGGCACTGATATAGACGGTGGTCAGCTTCTTGCCGCTCTTCTTGATCATGTCGACCAGCGCCTGGCCGTTTTGTACGTCGAACTGGGCATCGATCAGGATCGCTTCTTTGTCGCCGGTCACCAGGGAGGAGGAGACCGGGAAGATTGCCTTCTCGCCCGGGTTGTAGACGGTCACGGTGAGCGGGGCGGCCATGGCGGCACCGCTCAGCAGGGTGGTGGCCAGGGTCAGGTTGCGGATCAGGGTATTGTTCATCGGGTATTCCTCATCAAGTCATCAGGGGTTCATCAGATGGACACAGTTTATTGGATCAATTACGGTACAAATACAGCATAATAAGCGCATCACTGTTGCATTAATCGAGCATATAGAGAGCCTGAGATGGATCGACTGACCGCATTGCGGGTCTTTGTCAGCGTAGTCGAACAGGGCAGCCTGAGCGGCGCCGGGGAGAAACTGGAGATGTCGCGCGCCATGGTGACGCGCTACCTGGCGGAGCTGGAGCAGTGGATGGGGGCACGGCTGCTGCACCGCACCACCCGCCGGCTCAGTCTGACCGGCCCTGGGGAAGAGGCGCTGAACCGGGCCCGCGCCATGCTGGCGCTGGGGGAAGAGATGGAGCAGATCGCCGTGCGCGGCGACGAGGCCCCCAAGGGGCAACTGCGCATCACCAGCAGCTATTCACTCTCGGAAGCCCTGCTGGTGGGCGCCGCCAATGACTACCTGGCACGCTATGCGGGCACCGCCATCGATATCCTGCTGCTGGACCGCACCGTCAATCTGGTGGAGGAGCGGATCGATCTCGCCGTGCGCATCACCAATGACCTCGACCCCAACCTGGTGGCCCGCCGGCTCGGCACCTGCCACTCCGTGGTCTGTGCCAGCCCGGCCTATCTGGCCAGGCACCCGACCCCGCACAAGGTGCAGGATCTCGCCCTGCACAACTGCCTCACCTACACCTATTTCGGCAAGAGCCTGTGGGAGTTTCAGGGACCGGACGGGCCCGAATCGGTACCGGTAAGCGGCAACCTCAGCGCCAACATCTCCAACCTGCTGCTGGAGGCGACCCTGGAGGGGGCCGGCATCAGCCTGCAGCCCCGCTACTCGGTCCAACCCCACCTCGACACCGGCACCCTGGTGCCGCTGCTGGCGCAGTGGCGGCCCAAGCGACTCGGCGTCTACGCCGTCTACGGCACCCGCAAGCAAATGTCACCGCTGTTGCGCAGCTTCCTCGACTTTCTGGTGGAACGCATGGCCGTCGACCCCATGTGGCGAGAGTAGTGGCGGGAACAAGAGACAACGCAAGAATGCGAAAGGGGCCTGCAGGCCCCTTTCGCGCATATGTCACACCAATCCGTTGGCGTCAGGCTTCGAAACCGGTCAGCGGAGCTTCGGCAGGCGTCTCCTGCGTCACGTCCAGATAGATATCCCGGTAGGCCACATAGATGGAGTAGTTGAGCGCCGGGATCACCACCAGCAGACCCACCAGCATCAGCGCCGCACCAAACAGCATCAGGATGGCGGCGATCAACCCCCACCAGAGGAAGGGCCACATGTTGGTCAGGCAGCCTTTGAAACTCAGTTTGGCGGCCTGCAGGATCCCCACATCGTGGAAAAAGATGAGGGCGGGGGCGAAGGTGATGGCCATCAGCACCGGGATCAGCAGTGCCAGCCCCAGCAGCAGACAGAGCAGCAGGCCCTGGGCCTGGGCCGCCGTCACCACCAGAGATTCGGGGTCCTGGGTCAGCAGGGAGGTGAGCCCCCACATGGAGAGCAGGCCCAGGCAGATGAGGCCGATCAGGCTGAACAGGGCCAGCACCAGCAGTCCCCCCAGCATCAGCGGAGTCAGCTTGTGGCGAAAACCGGAGAAGAAATCGGCGAAGCGCAGCGGATTGCCTTCATAACCGTGACGGGCCACCGCCACCCAGCCGGCACCCCAGACCATGTAAAGCAGCTGGGAGATGAGGCTGCCCGCCGGCAGACGCTCCAGCAGCAGACCGACCGCAAACCAGATGAGGACCATGGCGACACTGACCCCCATCCCCTTGTTGAAGACATCGAAACCGGATCGCACCCAGACCCAGCCACGCCCGATGGGGTGACGAGCAGGTTCTGCGCGCAGGGGGGACAATCCATTCATAACATTTCCTCGGTTCAAAACGGCTGGTTGCCGATTCTAGAGCCATGGGCCGACCGACTCAATGGCGGGTCACCGCCGAGGCCGGTTTTGCACGTCATGGCTGCTTGTATCAGACGTTACGGTTATCATAAGAGACCCCTTTGCAAGGGGCATTCACTTATTCAAGAGAATCCAAGATGCGTACATCTCACCTGGCGCCAATTCTGCTGGCCTCCCTGTTGCTCAACCTCTGGCAGTGGCAGGCCGACCCTGTCAAACCTCAGCCGGGATCCGACACCGCCAGCCCCGCCAACAGCCCGTCGCAATGCGATGCGGCCACCAGCCAGAGCAGCGGCCAGAGCACCGGGCAGAGCCTGCTGGCCAAGCTGCCCGGCAAGGGCAGCCAGAGCGAGCCCGCCCCCGCCCAGGAGGTGCTGCCTCCCAATCCCGAGCTGGAGGCCGCCATCAGCCAGTGGAGCCAATCGAGCGAAGGCTCCGTGCTGATCGAGCGGCTCTATGATGCCGAACAGGGCAGCCAGCTCACCACCGTCTTCGACCGGCTCGACATCGTGGAAGACGTGCGCGGCCAGGTCCAGGAGCAACTGCGCGAGCTCTATCGCCTCGGTTTCGACCATCCCGATGCCTATGAGCAGGAGAGCCAGCGCATCTGGGGCAACCTCAGCAACCTGCTCGGGGAGGATACCCGCACCCGGCTCGAACAGGAGATCTACTCGGGCGATACCAACCGCCTGCTGGAGATCCAGGGCCGCCTGGCGGAGCACGGCGAGCTGCTGGCACCGACCCAGCGCCAATCCCTGACGCGTCTGCTGAGCGAGGCGAACCAGCAGCTGGCCCAGCAGGAGAGCGGCGATGCCGGCACCTATCTGGAGAATCAGCGCGCCTATACCCAGCGGGTGCTGGAGAGCAGCCGCAGCTTCCTCAATCCGGATCAGCTCAAGGTGGTACAAGACATGCTGGAGCTGGACCTGGTGCGCCAGGAGGTGTCGGTCCAGATGGAGGCCATCTACCAGCGCTTCCAGCCAGCATCCTGATTTCGTTACCGTTTCGTTTTAGTCAACCCAGCCAGGAATCATCATGAGAGTCGTTTGTTGTCTATTGTTGCTGCTGGCCAGCCAGTCCGCCCTCGCCGAGGGCTTCATCAGTCGCCTGCTCAACCACCCGGTGCCGGGGGGCGTCGCCGTGGTGGCGCTGGGCAGCGAGGCGCAGGCCCCGACCGCCCGCTATCAGGGCAAGCCGGTGCTGGTGGTGCGTGAAGAGGGCAAACGCTGGATTGCCATCGTCGGCATTCCCCTCAAGAGCCAGCCCGGCCCCCATCAGCTGCAGGTGAGCGATGGCCGCACCCTCGGCTTCACGGTCGGCACCAAGCACTACCGGGAGCAGCACATCAAGCTCAAGAACAGCCGTCAGGTCAACCCTCTGGCCGAAGACATGACCCGCATCAACCGCGAACTGGCGGAACAGACCCGCGCCTACCAGACCTTCAGCCCGACCCAGCCGAGCAACCTGCTGTTCGACAAACCGGTGGACGGGCCGCTCTCCAGCCCGTTCGGGCTGCGCCGCTTCTTCAACGGCGAGGAGCGCAACCCCCACTCCGGCCTCGACTTCGCGGTCGGTGCCGGCACCCCCATCAAGTCGCCGGCGGCGGGTAAGGTGATCCTGATCGGCAACTACTTCTTCAACGGCAATACGGTGTTCGTCGATCACGGTCAGGGCCTCATCAGCATGTTCTGCCACATGTCGAAGGTCGACGTGAAGCTGGGCCAGAGCCTGCCCCGCGGCGGCATCGTCGGCCGGGTCGGTGCCACCGGCCGAGCCACCGGTCCCCACATGCACTGGAATGTCAGTCTCAACGACGCCCGTGTCGACCCCGCCATTTTCATCGGTGCCTTCAAGCCCTGAGGTCGGTGACCTGTCAGGGGCGCTCAAAACGAAAAAGGCAGCCGAGGCTGCCTTTTTGATGACCAAATGACGACATGTCAGGCGGCGTGCTGACGCGCCTCCTTGCCCATGGCTCGCAACATCACCAGTACCAGCAGGGTGCTGCAGGTGGGCAATGCCAGCCAGACGCCGGATACCCCCCACAGGGAGGAGAAGCCCCACAGGAAACCACCGATCAGCACCAGCTTGCCGCCGGTGAGCAGGGAGGCGATACGAGCCCGGTTGATGGCCTGGAAGTAGGTGGCCCCCACCAGCAGCAGGCCTTCCATCGGCAAGCCCCAGAAGTAGAGCCAGATGCCGAGGCTGGCCACCGGCAAGAGGGCCGCGTTGTCGCCGGCAAACAGGTAGACCACCCCCTCCGGCCACAGATAGAGCGGCAGCATACCGCACAGGGCCACCAGCAACGTCACCCCCAACGCCAGGTTGCGTACCCGCAGCACCCGCGCCCAGTTGCCCGCCCCGGCGTTGAAGCTGGCGATGGGCTGGATGCCCATGGCAATCCCCTCGAAGATGAGATAGAAGAAGGCCTCGCTGTAACTGATGACGCCGTAGGCCGCCACGTGCAGCGAGGTGCCCACCGCCAGCAGCGCCTTGTTGTGCAGCGCCAGCACCACTGACAGGTAGAGGTACATCAGAAAGCTCGACACCCCGAGTCGCAGCGTCTCCCCCATCAACCGCCAGTCGGGTCGCAGGGTGTCCCAGCCAATGCGCAGCTGGCTGCGCGGGGTGAAGAAGTGCCACAGGCAGAGGCCGCCGGTCACCGCCTGGGAAAGCATGGTCGCAATGGCGGCCCCCGCCAACCCCCAGGGGATCACCGCCATCAGCAGGTAATCGAGCAGCACGTTGAGCACGCCGCCCCCCACCAGGATCCAGGTGGTGAGGCCGGGTCGCCCGTCGTTGCGCAGCAGGGCGGTAAACGCCATGGAGAGCACCGCAAAGACCCCGAGCCAGGCATACCACTGCAGATAGGCGAAACCGGCGTCAAAGATGACTCCCTCCGCCCCCATCCAGATCAGCATGGCCTCGCCGTAACGGATGCCGATGAAGGCGAGCAGCCCAGAGGCGATGAGCACCATCACCAGCGCGTTGCCGACGATGTGGCGGGCCCTCGCCTGCTCCCCCTTGCCCAGATAAAACGAGGCGAGCGCCGAGGAACCCATGCCGATCAGCGCCCCCACCGCATAGAGCACGGCGCAGATGGGGTACGCCAGCATCATGCCGGCCAGCCCGTCCTGGCCCAGAATATGGCCGACGAAGATGCCGTCTATGGTGACATAGATGCCGGTGACGAGCATGGCGGCCACGGTCGGGGTGACGTAGCGCCAGAACAGGCGGGAAAGAGGGGCCGTGCCCAGATCGACTGCGGACATAAAACGCTCAACGGAGGGAAAAACGGCCAGAATGATAGCCAAAGCGGGCCGGAAACGCTCGTTATTTATGTTACAAATCATTAATATGGAAAACTTTACCCGCCCCGGCCCCTGCTTTAGGCTAGGGCGACCTCACCTGAACGGAAACGTGCGCCATGTTGCAACGCCTGCTCTGCCTGCTGCTCTCTCTCACTCTCCTCACTCCCCTTGCCCAGGCCGATGACGCCATCACCCAGGTGGAAGAGCTGCTGCAGAGCGTGCCCAAGACGGACACCCCGGAAAACCAGAAGTTGCGGGAAAGTTACCAGCAGGCGCTGCAGTTTGCCCGGGAGGCCCAGCGTTATCGCGAGCAGGGCAAGGCCTATCAGCAGATCCTCATCGACTATCCCAAGGAGTCGGCCCGTCTCAAGGAGAGCCTGCACAACTACCAGCCCCAGCCTCGCCCGGCCCTCTCCTCCCTGAAGGAGGAGGCGCTGCGCCAGGCCATCGGCCTGAGCAGCAACCGCCAGCTCAACCTGCGCAAGGAGCGCCAGGGGGTGATGGACAGCCTCAACCAGCTGGAGAGCACCGGCCAGGAGTATCACCTGCGGGTCGACGAGCTGCGCAAGCAGTTGCAGCAGACCCGCGCCCTGCTCGACCGGCTCAGCTTCAGCAGCGAATCGGATCGCCTGCAGGATGCCCAGCAGCTGGTCACCCGCCTCAAGGAGCAGAGCCTCTCCGACCGGATCCAGATGCTGGAGCTGGAGCAGCTCTCCGCCCAGCAGCGCAACGATCTCGGCAAGCTCAGGCTGCAGGAGCTCAACCTCGCCATCACCGACGAGGATGAGTGGCAGGCCAGCCTGCTCAACCAGCAGAACCAGCTGCGCCGCGACAAGACCGAGCAGGCGCTGGCGGAGAGCGAGCGGCTGCGCAAGCAGCTCACCTCCGACATGCCGCTGCTGCTGGAGCAGCAACAGCAGAACCAGGCGCTCTCCATCCAGCTCGGCGCGCTGGAGGATCAGATAGAGCGGGTGCAGGATGAGCAGCGGGTGATCGACAAGAACCTGTCGAGCCTGAACGACCTGGTCAACTCGGTGCGCGAGCAACTGGAGTGGCTGCAGATCAGCAACGCCTACGGCGAGAACCTGCGCAGCAAACTCTCGGATCTGCCCGCCTACTTCCCCCTCGACAAGCTGGAGTCGGCCATCGTCAACGCCCGCATGGCCAAGTACCAGTACGAGACCGAGCAGGACGCGCTCAAGGATCCACGCCAGATGCGCGATCAGCTGCTGGCCACCGACGAAGTGGCCCTCGATCGCGCCCAGCAGGCGGTGCTCGACAACCTGCTCAAGGCCCGTCGCCAGCTGCTGACCCGGCTCAACGACGCCTCCGACAGCCTCATTCAGGAGCAGACCCGGCTCAAGCTGCTCTACAGCCGCCAGAACAGCAAGATCGACGAGATCCGCGAGCTCAGCGCCAGCCACCTGTTCTGGATGCCGGACGTGCGCCCGCTCACCCCGGCCGTGCTGCTCGGGGTGCCGGCGGCCCTCGGCCTCGCCCTCAACCCGGTCAACTGGCTGCAACTGCCCCAGGCCATCGCCGAGAACAACCCCATCACCCTCACCTTCGCCGGCATCGGCATCCTGGTGCTGGCCTGGTGCTGGTTCAAACTGGCTCGCCACCTGACCCACTACAGCCAGCACATAGCGCCCCGCATCGGCAAGGTGACCCAGGACAAGTTCAGCCTCACCAGCCGGCTGCTGATGCGCTCCCTGCTCGCCTCCCTGCCGCTGCCCGCCATGGTGCTGATGGTGCGCGGCCTGCTTGACGGCGCCTGGCAATATCCGTTCGCGGTGGCGGTGGCCCGCGGCCTTGGCGAGATCTGGTTCCTGCTGCTGGCACTCTTGATGGCCCGTCACCTGACGCTGGAGAAAGGGATCCTGATCCTCCATTTCCGCTGGCAGAAGGAGCGGGTGCAGAAGGTGTGGAGCCAGTTTCGCACCCTCTTGCTGGTGATCATCCCCAGCTTCTTCGTGCAGGGCATGGCCAACAGCTATCAGGAGCACGCCTTCTACGACTCCCTCGGCCGACTGGCCTTCATCGTCGGCGCCCTCTGGCTGCTGCTGTTCTTCGCCCGCCTCAACCGGGAGCGGCTGCCGCTCACCTGGGGCCAGGCCGACATGACCAAGCCGCACCTGCTGCACCACTTCATCTGGAACAGCCTGATGCTGGCCCCCTTGCTGGCGGTGATCGGCTCTCTGCTCGGCTACTTCTATACCTCCCGCATCCTGCTGCGCCAGCTGGAGCTGAGCCTGCTGATGGGGCTGGGCTGCCTGCTCGTCTACTATCTGGCGCACCGCTGGATGCTGATCCAGCGTCGCCGCCTCGCCTTCGAGCGGGCCAAGAGCAAGCGGGCCGAGATCCTGGCCCAGCGCGGCCGGGAAGAGGGGCATGACGAGCTCAGCTCCGAGATCCCGGACGTGGTGGAAGACACCGAGCTGGATCTGGATACCATCAGCGCCCAGTCGCTCGGGCTGGTGCGCACCCTGCTGATGCTGGGCTTCACCATGCTGGTGGTGGTGCAGTGGTCCGAACTCAACTCGGCGTTCAGCTTCCTGCGCAGCATCGAGGTGTGGCAGGTGAGCAGCAAGATTGGCGGCATCGAACAGCTCTCCGCCATCACCTTGCAGGATCTGATGCTGACGGTGTTTACCTTCATCCTGACCGTGGTCACCGCCCGCAACCTGCCGGGCCTGATGGAGCTGACCCTGCTCCAGCACCTGAGCCTCTCCCCCGGTACCGGCTTTGCCATCACCACGGTGACCAAGTACATAGTGCTGGTGGTAGGGGCGCTGACCGGCTTCTCCATCCTCGGCATCGACTGGTCCAAGGCGCAGTGGATGGTGGCGGCCCTCTCCCTGGGCCTGGGTTTCGGGCTGCAGGAGATCTTCGCCAACTTCGTGTCGGGCCTCATCATCCTGTTCGAGAAACCGATCCGGCTCGGCGACACCGTCACCATTCGCGAGCTGACCGGCACCGTCACCAAGATCAAGACCCGCGCCACCACCATAGTGGACTGGGACAGGAAGGAGATCATCGTCCCCAACAAGGCCTTCATTACAGAACAGTTCATCAACTGGTCTCTGTCAGACGCCATCACTCGGGTACGGCTGCGCATCCGCATCGGCCTGACCCAGGAGCCCAGAAAGATACAGACCATTCTGGAAGAGTCGATCCGAGCCTCCACCCTGGTGCTGGAGACCCCCTCCCCCGAGGTGTTCCTGATCGAATTCACCGACTCGGCGCTGATCTACGAGATCCGGCTCTACGTGAACAGCATGGATCACCGCATGCCCATCACCCACGAGGTCCACTCGCTGGTGCTGGAGAAATTGCAGCAACAGGGGCTGGGGCTGCCGCACCAGCAGATCGACATTCGTCTGAGCCGGGCCTGAGCAGGCACCACAGGAGTACATCATGCAGATCATTGCCCATCGCGGCGCCAGCGGACTGGCGCCGGAAAATACCCTCAAGGCCATCCGGCTGGCACTGGCGCTGGGCGCCGGGGCCATCGAGATCGATGTGCAGCTGGCCGACGGCGAGTTGTGGGTGTTCCACGACCGGCGGCTGGAGCGCTGCACCGACGGCGGCGGCGTGTTGACGGCCCAGTCGCGCGCCTATCTGGCGAGCCTGGATGCCGGTGAGGGAGAAGGGATCCCGACCCTGTGGCAAGTGATGCAGGCAATTGCCGGCCAGGCCGAGCTGCACATCGAGCTGAAAGGAGCACAAACAGCCGACGAGGTGGCCCGACTGACCCGACGTGCCGAGGCAGAGCTTGGCTTCGCGCCCACGCTGTGGGTCGTCTCCTCCTTCCACCACCCGGAGCTCGCCCACTTTGCCGCTCTGCGCCCCGACATCCGGCTGGGGGCACTGACTTCCACCATTCCCCTCACCCTCGCCAAGTTTGCAGCCGAGCTGGGGGCCTGGTCGCTCAACTGCGACGTGGATTTTGTCGATCAGGCTCTTGTGCAGGATGCCCACGACCGTGGACTCAAGGTGCTGGTCTATACGGTCGATGAACCCGCCGATCAGGCGATGCTGGCCGCCATCGGCGTCGATGGCATCTTTACCAACCGGCCGGACCGCTTCCTGCCGCCGGCCAAAAACGGACTCATTGTGCCAGGGGAGATCGATAACCGCTGATTTAAGCTATAAATTTAAAGGCGCACCGGGATACAAAAAGTTCTACTTTGGCCGATACAGTGTTGGCCCATAACAATAAAACCACACATCGCAGACTGACGCTCACAAGGATGTAAACATGAACTTATCCATCAAGAACAAGCTTGTCCTCGCCATCGGGGCCATTATCCTGGTCATCACCGGCCTGCAGGTCTGGTACAACACCACCCAGCTGAGAAGCGAAACCCAGCGCCTGATCTGGAGCTTCATCGACGACAGCTCGGCTGCCAATGTGAAAGGCATCTCCCGCTGGCTGGACGCCCGCATCAGCATGGTCACCTCCACCAAGGAGGCCTTCGCCAAGGAAGACGAACCCATCAGCCATCTGGCCCAATCCATGAATGCCGGCAACTTTGACCTGGTCTACGTCGGCACCAAGGATGGCAAGATGATCCAGAGCAAGCCGACCAATCTGCCAGCCGGCTATGACCCTCGTCAGCGCCCCTGGTACAAGGACGCCATGGCCGCCGGCAAGCTGGCCATCACGGCCCCCTACGCCGACATCACCACCGGCCAGCTGATCATCACCATCGCCGAGCCCTTCACCCGGGGCAATACCCAGGGGGTCATCGCCGGTGACGTCTCCATCGACGCCCTGGTACGCGACGTACTGGCCATCAACTCGGAAGGGACCTACGCCATCCTGGTGGACAGCAACGGCACCATCATTGCCCACCCGGACAAGGAGCTGGCCCTCAAACAGGCCACCGCCATCTCCCCCGAGCTGACCGCCGCCAAGGTCAACGAGCTGGCCCATGACAACACCATCTCCGAGATGGAGATCAGCGGCAAACCCAGCGTGTTCGACCTGACCGAGATCCCCAACACCAACTGGTATTTCGGCATAGTGGTGGATGAAGCGGTCGCCTATCAGTCCGTCTCCCGCATGGTGACCTCCGCCCTGCTGCAGGGTCTGCTCACCATCCTCATCGTCGCCGGCTTCTCCTATGTCGCCATCAACGGTTCGCTGGCCCCGTTGAAAACCCTGGGCGAAGCGATTGCCGATCTCTCCCGCGGCAACGGCGATCTGACCCGCCGCGTCAAGATCGAGCGTGAAGACGAAGTGGGCATCGTCGCCAAGCACGTGAACACCTTCATCGACCGGATCCACGTGATGGTGCAGGACATCTCCAACTCCTCCGGACAGCTGAACCAGCAAGCCAAGTCGTCCCACAACATGGCGGAAAAATCGAGCCAGGGTCTGGCGCGCCAGCAAAACGAGATCTCCCAAATCGCCACCGCGGTGCACGAGATGTCCGCTACTGCAGTGGAGGTGGCCAGCAACGCCGAGCAGACCGCCGACGCGGCCCGCAGCTCTTCCAGCAGCTGTGAGCACGGCAAGCAGGTGATCGCCCGCAACCAGCGCTCCATCACGGATCTGGCCACCCAGGTCAAGCAGGCCTCCGGCATCATTCAGGAGCTGGAAAAGAACGCCCAGGAGATCAACACCATCCTCTCCACCATTCAGGGCATCGCCGAGCAGACCAACCTGCTGGCGCTGAACGCCGCCATCGAAGCGGCCCGGGCCGGTGAACAGGGTCGCGGCTTTGCGGTGGTGGCCGACGAGGTGCGGGTGCTGTCCCAGCGTACCCACAGCTCCACCGTCGAGATCCGCAGCATGATCGAAACCCTGCAGCGCAACACCCAGGGCGCCGTCAGCACCATGCACGAGGGTCAGTTGCTGGCCCAGAACAGCGTGGAAGATGCCAACGATGCCACCCAGGCACTGGAGCAGATCACTGCCTCCATCAACCAGATCTCCGATATGGCCACCCAGATCTCCAGCGCCGCCGAGGAGCAACGGGCGGTGACCGACGAGGTCAGCCGCAACATCCAGGCGGTCAAGGATGTCTCGGACGAGCTGGCGGTCGATGCCGACAGTTCTCGCCATCTGTCTGAACAACTTAAAAATATTTCAGGTGAACTGAGCAATCAGGTCGGCATGTTCCGGATCTGATCAACCGAAATCAAAGGGGCCACACAGGCCCCTTTTTTTATGAAAAAATGCTTTTTTTTCAATAGTTATTACCACATCAACCATCGGGACTATGGGGATGGAAATCCCCATACGAAGCGCTATCTCGTCATAAAGCAACGCATCAAGGCCAACACTCGGATTAGTTTTTTGAACTCAAGCACAGTATTATTCTATCCGTGAATAATTCTTATTAAATATTTTTGATAAAAAACTTAAAAACTTTATGGGTAATACCTAAAAAGAGAGGTGTTTCTCATTTTTTTGAAAGAAAACTACGTATAATCCTGAGCTTAAAATAACCATAGCAATGACAGCGGCTGATACCGATAACTGAAGGATGGCGATAATTACGGCGTTTTCATCCAAGGAATGGGGTGATTTTGATAAAAGTCACCATTGCCAAGCACTAAAACAAACCAGTTTGACTTGCATCAAGCCTGAATTTTTTTCATAGAGCAAAATCGTGCCCAGCAAATCTATCCCTAAGGAGGCAGATGTGGATATTATCAAGACCGATGTCGCCATCATCGGTGCTGGTGGCGGTGGCCTGCGTGCCGCAATCGCCATAGCAGAAGCCCACCCGGAGCTGGAGATCGCCCTGATCTCCAAGGTCTACCCGATGCGCAGCCACACCGTGGCCGCAGAAGGCGGTGCCGCCGGTGTCGTCCGTGATGATGACTCCCTCGAAAACCACTTCAACGACACCGTATCCGGTGGCGACTGGTTGTGTGAGCAGGACGTGGTCGATTACTTCGTCAACAATGCCACCAACGAGATGATCCAGCTGGAGCACTGGGGTTGCCCCTGGAGCCGCAAGCCGGACGGCAAGGCCAACGTGCGTCGTTTCGGCGGGATGAAGATCCCCCGCACCTGGTTCGCGGCAGACAAATCCGGTTTCCACATTCTGCACACCCTGTTCCAGACCTCCATCAAGTACCCGACCATCAAGCGCTTTGACGAGCACTTCTGCATGGATCTCATCGTGGAAGATGGCCGTGTCCAGGGCGTGTTGACCTTCGACATCCAGAACGGCATCACCCGCTTCATCCAGGCCAAATCCGTCATTCTGGCCACCGGTGGCGCCGGCCGTGTCTACCGCTACAACACCAACGGCGGCATCGTCACCGGTGATGGCATGGCGCTGGCCTACCGCCACGGCGTGCCCCTGCGCGACATGGAATTCGTGCAGTACCACCCGACCGGACTGCCGGGCACCGGCATCCTGATGACCGAAGGTTGTCGTGGTGAAGGCGGCATCCTGCTCAACAAGGATGGCTACCGCTACCTGCAAGACTACGGTCTGGGCCCGGAAACCCCGGTCGGCCAGCCGAAGAACAAGCACATGGAGCTGGGCCCGCGCGACCGTCTCTCCCAGGCCTTCTGGCAGGAGCAGCAAAAAGGCCGCGTGATCCAGGGCCCGATGGGCGATGTGGTTCACCTCGACCTTCGCCACCTCGGCGAGAAGTACCTCAAAGAGCGTCTGCCCTTCATCTGCGAACTGGCCAAGGCCTACGTGGGTGTGGATCCGGTGAAAGAGCCGATCCCGGTGCGTCCGACTGCCCACTACACCATGGGCGGCATCGAAACCAACGGTCAGTGCGCCACCCGCATGCCGGGTCTGTACGCCCTAGGCGAGTGTGCCTCCGTCGGTCTGCACGGCGCCAACCGTCTGGGTTCCAACTCTCTGTCCGAGATCGTGGTATTCGGCAAGGTAGCTGGCGAGCACGCCGGTGAGTTTGCCAAGACCCAGCAGCACGGCAACACCCAGGCACTGGCCGCCAAGGCCGAGGCGCTGATCAAGCAGCACCTCTCCCTGCTCGATATCGACGGTACCGAAAACCCGGCCGATATCCGCAACGAGTTGGGCATGTCCATGGAAGCCGGGGTCGGTATCTACCGTACCGAAGAGCTGATGCAGGGCACCATCGACAAGATCAACGAGCTGAAAGCCCGTTACAAGAAGATCAAGATCAACGACAAGTCCTCGGTCTTCAACACCGACCTGCTGTACGCCATCGAACTGGGCTACATGCTGGACGTGGCCGAAGCCATGGCGCACTCCGCCCTCAACCGCAAAGAGTCCCGTGGTTCCCACCAGCGTCTGGACGGTTACGAAGAGCGTGATGACGTGAACTTCCTCAAGCACACTCTCTCCTTCTACAACGGTGAAGGGGCCCCGACCATCGATTACTCCGATGTGAAGATCACTAAATCCCAACCGGCGAAACGCGTATACGGTTCCGAGGGTGAGAAACAAGACGAGGCTAAGAAGAATGGCTGAGATGATCGAAATTGAAATCCTGCGCTACCGTCCCGAGCAGGATAACGAGCCCTGGATGCAGACCTTCCAGGTGCCCTACCTCAAAGAGATGTCCCTGCTGGATGCGCTGCAATACATCAAGGATCATCTGGACTCTACCCTGAGCTTCCGCTGGTCCTGCCGGATGGCGATCTGCGGCTCCTGCGGCATGATGGTCAACGGCATTCCCAAGCTGGGTTGCAAGACCTTCCTGCGCGACTACCTGCCGGGCAAGATGACCATAGAGCCGCTCAACAACTTCCCGATCGAGCGCGATCTGGTGGTCGACATGTCCGACTTCATCGAGAAGCTGGAGAGCATCAAGCCGTACATCATCCCGGCCGAGCCGCGCAGCCTGTGCGACGGCGAGTACACCCAGACCCCGGCTGACATGGCGAAGTATCACCAGTTCTCCATGTGCATCAACTGCGGTCTGTGCTATGCGGCCTGCCCGCAATATGGCATCAACAAGAAGTTCACCGGTCCGGCAGCACTGGCGCTGGCCTATCGCTACAACGCCGACAACCGCGACAGCGCGTCCAGAGAGCGGATGAAGATCATCAGCCAGGACGAGGGCGTCTGGGGTTGTACCTTCGTGGGCTACTGCTCCGAAGTGTGCCCGAAAGGCGTGGATCCGGCGGCGGCCATCCAGCTTGGCAAGGTCGAGAGCGCCAAGGACTACATGATCGCCATGTTCAAGCCAGATTGAGATCAGGAATGAGACCATGAACAACACCAATAGCAAACGTAAGCCTTACGTCCGCGAAATGAAGAAAGACTGGTGGCTGAAGAATGCCTTCTACACCGGTTACATGATCCGCGAAGGCACCAGCATCTTCGTCTCCATCTACGCCGTCGTGCTGATGTGGGGTCTGTTGCGGCTGGTACAGGGTCAGGAGGCGTTCAACGGCTGGCTGGAATCCCTGCAAAGCCCGATCGCCATCCTGTTCCATGTCATCGCCCTGGCAGCCTGCCTGTTCCACGCCAAGACCTGGTTCGCACTGGCCCCGAAAGCCATGCGCATCTTCCGTGGCGAAGACCTGGTGCCGGAGAAGCCGATCGTCATCGCCCAGTATGTGGCGCTGGCGGTGGTATCCCTGCTTGTCCTGATCATCGTGGCCTGAGGAGAAAACCATGAGACGTTCTGACGAACCCAGTTATTGGTGCCTGTTTGGTGCCGGGCTGTCACTCAGAAACGTTGGCCACGATCTCTCAATCATGATTTGAGGAAAAAATATGAGACGTTCTGACGAGCCTATATATTGGGGACTGTTTGGTGCCGGTGGCATGGTGGTTGCCATGCTGCTGCCGGTCATTGTCCTCATCACCGGTCTGCTGGTGCCCATGGGCATCATGGACGTGGAGACCATGAGCTACGAACGCGCACTCGAGTTCGCCAGCTCCTGGTGGGGTGCCTGCATCCTGCTGGTGATCATCGCCCTGCCCATCTGGCACGGCATGCACCGCATCTACCACGGCCTGCACGACCTGGGGATCCACACCACCAAGCTGCACCACTATGTGTTCTATGGCTTCGCCTTCCTGGTGTCCGCCATCACTCTGGGTCTGCTGATGGTACTGGTATTCCAGTAAGCGCATCCTGACGCAATGACAAACCGGGCCAAGTGCCCGGTTTTTTTAGGCTCTGTCCCAGTTATGTGTTGAAAGGCTAACCTTGAAGTAGGTCATCACCTTGAGGGCCACCATCATGGATACCCAAGCCTTTCAACATCTACTGTCCCTCTTCCCATTGCTCACTTTGCGTCAGCGTCGTCTCGCGCAACATGAACTCACCCCCCCTCATCCCATCACCTCGTTGGCCACTCAACTCCCCGCATGCCAATGTTGCCCTCACTGCCAGGCCGAGGAGGCCACACAGCTGGCTCCCTGGGGCTGGTCTCGAGGGCTGCGCCGTTATCGTTGCAAGCTGTGTCTGCGCACCAGTTCCGTCCTCACCAAGACGCCCATGGCCAGACTGCGCAAGGCCCAATGCTGGGAGGACTACGCCCAGGCCCTCCTCGACGGTCTGACCGTCCGGCAGGCAGCGCTCCGCTGCGGGGTCGGTAAAAATACCGCCTTTTTGTGGCGTCACCGCTTCCTGAAGGCCATGGCCAGCCACCAGGCGGTACGGGAAGAGGGTATCGTCGAGGTCGATGAGACCTTCTTCCTGGAGTCATTCAAAGGACAGCGCGGATTACCCCGCCCGGCCCGCCATCGTGGCGGCAAAGGCCGTACCCGAGGCACAGGGCCGGATTACATCCCGGTGGTGGTGGTGCAAGACCGAGCAGGCCACCTGGCTGGCTTCCAGTTGGAGCAGCTGAATGCCAGGGCAGTGAAGGCGGTACTTGAGCCGCTTATCGCCCCGGATGCCGTCCTGTGCAGCGATGGCGCTGGGGTGTATGCCAGTTTCAGCAAGTCTCAGGGCATGACCCACCAAGTGGTGCACAATCGTGCGGGAGAGCGAGTGGTGGGGGCGTATCACATCCAACATGTGAACGGGTACCACAGGCGATTGAAGGAGTGGATGGAACGGTTCCATGGGGTCGCGACCCACTATCTGAGGAATTATCTGGGTTGGCGCAGGATGTTGGAGCGCTATGGGCGGGAAGTGAATATCTCACGTTGCTTGCATGAGGCGCTGGGGCGCCCCATGCAACACGTAATTGGGACATAGCCTTTTTTATGGCCCCTCGGCGGCTCACGCCACAGCCCGACAGCGGGCATGCTCCCTGGCTGTGCCAAGGCACTCAGCCACGTTCAGCGCTAACGGTCTGCACCCATTACCAGAGCGTCGGCGCCGGCTCACGGCCGTTTTCCGCGTAGTAGAGCGACGGCAAAAACTGCGCCAGATAGCTGAACTCGCTGTAGCAGTGGCGCATCAGGTTGAAGCCTACCTCGTCCGGCACCTCGTCAAACGGATTGGCGCAGGCCTTGCCCAGCAGGAAGCGGCTGCGCAGCACACAGCCATAGGAAGTATCGCGCGCCAGGTGCAGCATCTCGCCATCCAGCGGCGCCCCCTGCTCATCCAGCGCCACCTCGTCGCCAAAGCCGATGCGGGCGCAGATGGCGGCAGAGAGTGCCTGCGTCTCCCGCGCCTCCTGCAGCGGCTGCGGGGCGAACACCTCTTCGGCGCCATGGAACTTGAGGCGGGCCGCCACCGGTGGCAGCTCGGCAAGCCACTCCACCGCCGCTATGCTGGCCCCCACGTAGCGCTCCCCTTTTTTCCAGTGATGATCCCAGCCCCGGTGCTCGACGTGGTCGTGCGGGTGCCACCACCTGATGTGCTGGGTCGTTTCGAAGAAGGTGAACCACCAATCCAGCATGCGCCCCTTGCAGCCGTGCAGATCGGTGCGGATGGCGACCGTCAGCAGGCCGTCGGTGCTCCGGGTCAGACCCATTTCCAGGCGCAGCGGCTGCGGCCTGAGCAACTCATTGATGTCATTGACGCCCCAGGGGGCAAACAGCGGGGAAGTATCCATGATGAGACTCCGATAAATTAAGAAACGAAATTCGTTTCCTAATTTAAGCTATGCCTGTATGCTGGGTCTGTCAATGCTTTCCAGGAGGCAATCATGTCACAGCAAACCGATGAAGAGACACGCTCACGAGGCCGCCCGCTCACCCCGGAAGCCGACCTGCGCGCCGCCCTGGCCGAGGCGACGCTGACCTTGTTGCTCAAGGGGGGCTACGGCGCCGCGACCGTGGATGCGGTGGCCAAACAGGCGGGGGTCGCCAAGAAGACCCTCTACCGCTTCGCCGCCAACCGCGACGAACTGGTAGCGCAGGCGGTGCGCAGCTGGACCGATGCCTTTCAGCCGGCCTTCGAGCAGGATGCCACTCACCCAGGCGCGCTGGGGGAGATGCTGGAGCAGGGTTTGCAAGCCATTGCCAGCCAGGTGTTGAGCGCGCAGGCGGTCGGCATGTTCCGGCTGCTGCAGCATGAGTTCGCGGGGCGCGATGCCCTGCTGGCGGCCTATCAGGAGAACGGCATTGCGCGCGGCAGGGCGACCCTGGCGGCGTGGCTACAGCGCCAGCAGCAACTGGGCTGGCTGCGCGAGCTGGACACCGCCCAAACCAGCGATCTGCTGCTGGCGATGACCATGGCGGAGCCGCTGCGCCAGATGGCGCTCGGCTTGCTGGCGCCGGGCAGCGACATCCGCGCGCGCATCGCCGCCGCCGTAGCCCTGGTCCTACCCGGTCTGGTGCGAGAGTAAAGCCCCCTTGGCAAGGAGGCTGCGCCACGGCAACAGGTGAGATGACATCCGAACGCAGAACTTGGCGAAGAGCCGCCAGCCCCCCATCACCGCCATAAAAAACCGGGCGTCAGGCCCGGTTGTTGATGGTGGTCACTCTGCCGGTGGTAAAAAGCGGCGCATCACCTCGTCGCTGTAACCGCTGTCCTGAAACTCGATGAACACCTGATTGAGGCGGGTCACCAGCTCATAGGCCCGTGGCGATCCCTTGCTCACCAGCAGATAGAAGCCCTTGCGGCTGGGCAGGGCGAGGTTGAGCAGGCCGCTCTCGCTCTGGTAGATGCCAAGGCCGATGCCGCTCATCAGCGGTTCAATCTCGCTGGGCAAAAAGTCGCAGCGATCTCGCCCCAGCATGTCGAGCGCCTGCTGCAGCTGCTTGACCCGGCGCGGCTCCAGCGCCAGTCCGTAAGGGGCATAGTTGTAGCCGATCACCCCGCACACCCGGGAGCGATTGACCGTCTGCAGATCGGGCGCCTCGGGGAAGCGCCGCTTGAGGTAGAAAAATCCGAGGTGGGTGTAGTAGAGCGGCACGCTGTAGAAGGCATATTCCGCCCGCTCCGGCTTGTAGCTGGCATCCCAGGTCAGCTCGCACAAGCGGTTCTGGCGATAATCGGCCAGCTCCTGCTGCACTCGCGCCCAGGGCAGATAACGGATCTTGTAGGGCAACCCGAGCTTTTTCAGGGCCTCGAGCACCTGGGTCGTGGCGGAGCCGGTGAGACGGCGGGTGTCGGGCACGCCATCCTTGCGCTCCCAGTAGGTGAAGGGGGCCCACTCGTTGCCCTCCCCCAGACAGATCTGCACTTCGGGCTGGGCCGCCTCCACCAGCCCGGCCAAGCCCCATCCCAGCAGCAACAACATGGATCGCGTCATCGTCTCCCTCCTTCGCTTCCCTTGCAGCTTAGTTCAGGTGGGGGTAACGCTCCCCGTCATGTCCCCTCCTGCCACAGGGCCAGCAGGGGCGCGGGGATGGCGCCGTAGCGCAAGGTCGGGGTCTGATGCCAGTCGGCCAGCCGCTGCAGCGCTTTGGCCAGATCCTGCGCCAGGGTCCGGGTCACCCTGACCCCCGCCTCCAGATAGAGGCTCTTTATCTCGAAGATCCCCTGCTGGCGATGGGCCTTGGCGTCCATCCTGCCCACCAGCTTGCCGCGATGCAGCAGCGGCAGCACGAAGTAGCCGTACTGGCGCTTGGGCGCCGGGGTGTAGCACTCGATGCGATAGTCGAACTGGAACAGCTCGCTGGCCCGTTTGCGATCCCAGACCAGCGGATCAAACGGCGACAGCGCCGTGGTGTGGCTGGCCTTGAGGGTGCCGGCCTGAGCCTGGGCCAGCTCGTCTGCCAGCAAGGCGTGCACGAAGGCGCCGTGCTGCCACCCCTCCACCCGCACCGGCAGCAGCTCTCCCTCGTCCGCCAGCTGGTGGAGCAGGGCGTCGTATTTGCCGCGCCGCAGCCGATAGTAGTCGGCCACCCAGCCGGTCTTGACCAGCCCCAGCGCCCGGCAACTGGCCCGCACCATGTCTCTTTGCGCCTGTTCCAGGCTCGGCAGATCCCGCTCATCGCGCCACTCGGGCATCACCCGCTCGGCCAGGTCGTAAACCCGCTGGAAGTTGCGCCGCTCGCGCACCATCAGCTGGCCCGCGGTAAACAGCACCTCCAGGTGGCGCTTCTCCGGCTTCCAGTCCCACCAGCCGTTGCCCTTCCCCTCCTTGCGTTCAAAATCCGCCGCCCGCACCGGGCCGTGCTGGCGAATGCGCTCGATGATCTCGCCAATCTCCTGCTGATGGGTGGCGAGCCAGTTGGCCGAAAACTTCCAGCCCATGGCGGCGGGATCCAGCATGCGATGGCGCAGCAGGCGGTAATCCTCGCGTGGCACGAAGCAGGCCTCGTGCGCCCAGTATTCGAAGATCTCGCCATCGGCCAGCAGTTGCTCCAGCCAGCGCGGATCGTACTGCCCCAGCCGGCTGAACAGCACCAGATAGGGGCTGCGGGCCACCACCGAGATGGTGTCTATCTGCAGCAGCGCCATGCGACGGATGGTGGCCAGCAGGTCGGCCGCTCGCGCCTTGCCACGGCGCGGCGTCAGCAGGCCCTGGGCCGCCAGTTGCAGATGGCGGGCATCCTGCAGTGAAAGATGGGGAATCGACATGACGAACCACTCCTTGGTGTCGGGGAACGGGCGGCTTGCAGCGCCTGGGGCTCAATGCAGGGAAACAGGCAAGCGGGCCCCGCCAATCAGGCCATCAGCATGCCCAAGCCGCCGCCAAATGAAAATGCCCGGCTCAGAACCTGTTCACGATCTGTGACGAGAGGTCGTCAGCAAGGTAAAGAGCAGCGCAGGAACCAGAGTGTATATAAATACATGAGGATTCCGAGCAGCACATGAGCCTTGATCACGACCTCACAGTAAGAACATGAGCAGGTTCTCAGGGTTTGGTGATGACCGCCACATCCACGTGGGGAAACTCGACCTGCGCCTGCCAGCGGGCTGCCTGGGCGCGAAAGGAGGCCTCGGCAAAGAAGACGATGTGGGTCGGATCGTGGCGATAGCGCCACAGCCGGAAGCGCTCGTCCCCCAGCACCCGCTGGGTCTGCAGCACCAGCAGGCCGCCGGGCTTGAGGCAGCCCCACAGCCTCTCCAGCACGGCGCGCGGGGTGGCGATGTGCTCGATCACCTCGGTGCTGGTGATGAAGTCATACTGCTGCGCCAGCAGCTCGGGCTCGTCGGCATAGAACTTGTCGTAACCCGCCATCTGGTAGCCCGCCTCGCGCCCCATGGCGATGAGCGCCGGGCCCGGGCCGCAGCCAAAATCGAGGCCGCTGGCCGGCGGAGGCAAACGGCGCTGCACCTCGCCGAAGGCCCGCTGTAGAAACTGGCGATAACGGGGATCATCCACCTGGTTGTCGTGGCCGTCATAGACCGCCTTCTCGCGCGCGGGATCCAGGTGCTCGGCCGCATCCAGCCAGACCAGCTCGCAGGCCCGGCAGCGATGGTACAGCTTGCCGGCCACCGGCAGCTCATAGGCATCGGCGGCGCAGCAGAGCGGGCAGGATAAGGGGGTCATGGCATCTCCTCTCGAAAGCGGGGCGGGCAGAAGTGGCCGCAGCTTGCCTGCCCGTCTGGCGGCTGACAAGGATTTTGTCCGGCTGCTCCGTGTTCGGGTCGCAGCTTTACCTCTCTTTTCAACCAGTTGCCTCTGCGTGAAACAGATTTTTTACCTCTTAAGGGTTTCTTAAGTTTGCCCCTTTAGTCTGATGACAATCGACAAGAAGGAGCCATCCATGACCACCGACATTCAAGCCCCCTATCGGCTGACGCTGGCCGACACCCCGCAACAGGTCATGGCACTGCAGGGCTACATCCAGGCCGCCTACAGCCAGGAGTTCAACGCCCGCATTCCCCATTTTCTGCCCTGCCTGCTCGGCCTCTACCGGGCCGACGGCCTGCTGGTCGGCGCCTGTGGTCTCAAGCTGGCCGGCAGCGAGCGCCTCTATCTGGAGCAGTACCTGGAGCAGCCCATCGAGGCCGCCATCGAAACCCGGCTCGGCGCCCCCGCCCGGCGTGATCGCATCGTCGAGGTGGGCAACCTCGCTTGCAGCGAGCCCGGCAACGCCCGCCTGATGTTTGCAGCGCTCTGCCGCCTGCTGTGCGACAACGACCTCGATTATGTTGTGTTCACCGGCACCGCCAAGCTGCGTAATAGCTTTCACCGCCTCCACCTCACCCCGGTCGAGCTGGCCCCCGCCCAGGCCGACAAGGTGGGGGACGACGCCAGCGCCTGGGGCGCCTATTACCACTGCCAGCCCAAGGTGATGGTCGGCGATCTCGGCATCGGACGGCAGGCACTGGCTCAGGGCAGCCTGCTGCTCTCGCTGCTGGCGCCCATGCCGTCCCTGTTCAACTGCCCGCACCGGAGCGCCTTATGATGCTGTTTGACCAAATCGCCTATTTCGCCCGCCAGACGCCCCACAGCCCGGCTCTTGCCAGCAGCCAGCACAGCCTCAGCTACGAGGCGCTGTGGCAACAGTTGCCGCCGCTGGCCGACCGTCTGCAGATGGCCGGGATCAGCCGGCTGGCACTGCAGCTGGACAACGGCCTGCCCTGGGCGCTCATCGATCTTGCCTGCACCATGGCTGGCATCGTGGTGATCCCGATCCCCCACTTCTTCAGCCTGGAGCAGCAGGAGTGGCTGCTGGAGAGCAGCGGCGCCGACGCCCTGATCGGCCCCCACCATCCCGGCTGGCAGGCCAGCGATCCGCAGCAACTGGCGGTCGGCGAGCTGCCGCTGTGGCGCCGCACTCCTGCCCGGTTGCCGCCTCTGCCGGCCGGCACCGCCAAGATCACCTATACCTCCGGCACCACAGGGCAGCCCAAAGGCGTCTGCCTGTCGCTGGCCCAGATGATGGCGGTCTGCGCCTCGCTGGCCGAGCGGGTCGCCCCGGCCAACGTCGAGAAGCACCTGACCCTGCTGCCGCTCACCACCCTGCTGGAAAACCTGACCGGCCTCTACGTGCCGCTGCTCACCGGCGCCTGCAGCCGCATCCCTTCGCTGGCGGAGCTCGGCTTTGCCGGCTCCAGCAAGCTGGACCCGGCCACCCTGGCCCAGGCCCTGCTGCGCTGGCCCACCCACAGCCTGGTGCTGGTGCCCGAGCTGCTGCGCCTGCTGCTGGCCCTGTGCAGCGCCAACCCGGCGCTGGCCGAGCAACTGGCCGGGCTGCGCTTCGTCGCGGTGGGCGGCGGCAAGGTCTCGCCCGAGCTCATCAGCCGGGCCCGCAAGCTGGGGCTGCCGGTCTACGAGGGGTACGGTTTGTCGGAGTGCGGCTCCGTCGTGGCCCTCAACGGCCCCGACGGCCACAGCCTGGGCAGCGTCGGCCAGCCACTGCCCCACTGCCGGGTATCGATCGCCGCCGACGGCGAGATCCTGGTGGAGGGGGCCGCCATGCTCGGCTATCTGGGCAGCGACGAACCGATGCCAGCACAGGTCGCCACCGGCGATCTGGGCCACCTGGATGATGAGGGCTATCTGCACATCACCGGGCGCAAGAAGAACGTCCAGATCACCGCCTTTGGCCGCAACTTCTCCCCCGAGTGGGTCGAGGCGGAAGCCCAGCTCTGCCCGGCCATCGCCCGCATCGTGATCTTCGGCGACGGCCAGCCGGCCAACGTCGCCCTGATCCAGCCACTGCCCGGCGCCGACGCCCAGCTGGCCCAGCAGGTCGAGCAGCTCAATCACCGCCTGCCCGACTATGCCCGCATCCATCACTGGCTGCCGGTGGCGCTGGATCAGCATCCGGAGCTGCTGACCGCCAACGGTCGCCCCCGTCGCGAACGGATTTATCACCACTTTTCCCGGCAGATCAGCCAATGCCTTACAGGAGAGACCTCATGAGCTTCTATCAAGTGCTGCAACAAGCCACCGCCCCGGCCCGGGAGCATCTGTTCAACGCCCCCATCATAGAGGCGTGCCGCAAGGGGGAGATCTCCCGCGACATCTACCTGCGCTTCCTCTCCCAGGCCTTCTATCACGTGCGCCACACGGTACCGCTCTTGATGGCCACCGGCGGCAAGCTGGGTCAGGAGTATGAGTGGGTGCGCGGCGCCATCGCCGAGTACATCGACGAGGAGTACGGCCATCAGGAGTGGATCCTGAGCGACATCCGCGCCTGCGGCGGCGATGCCGAGGCGGTACGCCACGGCCAGCCCGAGCTGCCCATCGAGCTGATGGTGGCCTTTCTCTATGACCAGGTACAGCGCGGCAACCCCATGGGCTTCTTTGGCATGGTCCAGGTGCTGGAAGGCACCAGCGTCGCCATCGCCCTGACCGTGGCCGATCAGCTCAAGGCGGGTCTCGGCCTACCCCCCCAGGCCATGAGCTACCTGAGCTCCCACGGCGCGCTGGATCAGGAGCACCTCAAGTTCTTCGAATCCCTGATGAACCGGGTGGAAGCCCCGGCCGATCAGGCGGCCATCATTCACTCGGCCAAGGTGGTCTACCGCCTCTACGCCGACATGCTCTATCAACTGACGGAAAACCAGACATCATGAAGCTTGAAGGAAAACTCGTGCTGCTCACGGGCGCCAGCGGCGGGATCGGCGAAGCGCTGGCCCAGGAGCTGGCGGCCCAGGGGGCACACCTGTTGCTGCACGGACGCAGGGCCAGTGCGCTGGAGCGGCTTCGCAAGGAGCTGCCGCACCCGGAGCGCCACCAGACGGTGATCGCCGATCTGGGCTCGCCCCAGGAGCGGGCCAAACTGTTGCAGCACCCGGCACTGGACGAGGGGCTGGACGTGCTGATCAACAACGCCGGCTGCAACCAGTTTGCCTGGCTGGAGGATCAGAGCAGCGAGCAGGTCGAGCGCCAGCTGCTGCTCAACGTCGAGGCACCTATCCAGCTCACCCGCATGCTGCTGCCCCGCCTGCGCAAACCGGCGGTGATCATGAACGTGGGCTCCAGCTTCGGCGCCATCGGCTACGCCGGCTACAGCGTCTATTGCGCCAGCAAGTTCGCCCTGCGCGGCTTCAGCGAGGCGCTCGGCCGCGAGTTGGAGGGAACCGGCATCCAGGTGCTGCACTTTGCCCCCCGCGCCACCCGAACCCGCCTCAACTCGGAGGCGGCCTACGAGATGAATGCCGAGCTCGGTACCCACACCGACAGCCCGCAGGACGTGGCCGAGGAGGCCGTCATCGCCCTGTGCAACGAAACCCGCCGCAGCTGGCTCGGCTGGCCGGAAAAGCTGTTCGTGCGGCTCAACGGCCTGCTGCCCGGCCTGGTCGACCGGGCACTGGCCAAGCAAAAACCCATCATAGAGCGCTATGCCCGCCACGCGGCGCCCGCTGCTGGCAATGCGGGGCACACCACTTCCGTCATGACAGAGAAGGAACGTTAAGATGAAGCACGCCACTTTCCGCCCCCATTTCACCCACGGCGCCCTCCTGCTGCTCATGCTGGGCTCGGGGATGGCCCAGGCCGCCGACGCCCTGCCCGTCATCCAGCAGCAGTGGGCCGTCTGTCAGTATCAGCAGACCGGCAAGGCCAAGGAGAGCTGTCTCGAACAGCTGAGCAGCCAGGCCGATCAGGCCAGCGCCAAGGAAGCCTTTCGCACCGACCTGCTGATCTGGTCGGCCATCGTCAAGAGCACCTGGGCCGGCGCCAAGGGCGGGCTGGGGGCGCTCGGTCTGGTCAAGGAGGCCAAGGCCAAGCTGGAGATCGCCCTCAAGCAGGACCCCAAGGCACTGGACGGCTCCGCCTATACCAGCCTGGGCTCGCTCTACTATCAGGTGCCGGGCTGGCCGGTGGGCTTTGGCGATGACGAGAAGGCCGAGCAGCTGCTCAAGCAGGCGCTGGCCATCAACCCGACCGGCATCGATCCCAACTTCTTCTACGGCGACTTCCTGCTGGATCAGGGCCGCAAGGCCGAGGCCAAGAGCTATCTGGAGAAGGCGCTGAGCGCCCCGCCCCGGCCGGGCCGCGAGCTGGCGGATCAAGGTCGACGCATCGAGATCCGCGATCGCCTCGACAAACTGTAAACCCAAGTCGGATCAGAGCGCTATTTAAACTCTGCCCACCAGCTTGCATACTGGTGGGCAGCGTCTTTTGAGGGGAATAACAATGCGGATCCTGTTGGTGGAAGATGATGTGATGCTGGGCGACGGCATGGTGGATGCCCTGCGCAGCAGCGGCTACACGGTGGACTGGCTGCAGCAGGGGCTGCCCGCCCTGTCGGTGCTCAAGAGCGAGGAGTTTGCCGCGCTCATTCTGGATCTCAACCTGCCGGACATCGACGGCATCAGCCTGCTGCGCAAACTGCGCCGGGAAGGCCAGACGCTGCCGGTGCTGATCCTCACCGCCCGCGACGCCCTGGACGACCGGGTGCTGGGGCTGGATGCAGGCTCCGACGACTACATGGTCAAGCCGTTCGCCCTGCAGGAGCTCAACGCCCGCCTGCGCGCCCTGGTGCGGCGCAGCAAGGGGCAGGCCCAGGCGGTGCTCGAATACGGCGAGCTGCAGCTCTATCCCGAGTCTCAGCAGGTCACCTATCGGGGCGAGCCGGTCAAACTCACCCCCCACGAATACAAGCTGCTGCAGGAGCTCATCACCCAGAGCGGCCGGGTGCTGAGCAAGGATCAGCTGCAGCAGAGCCTCTACGGCTGGGACGAGGGGGCCGAGAGCAACGCGGTGGAGGTGCACATTCACCACCTGCGCAAGAAGTTCTACAGCGACCTCATCCGCAATATCCGCGGGGTCGGCTACATAGTCCCCCAGCTTGAACAGGCCCAGCGCCGGGACCACCGGGCATGACGCGTCCCCGCTCCATCCGCCGCTTCCTGCTCTCCGGCATCCTGGCGCTGGTCAGCGCCAGTCTGGCCATCAGCGCCCTCATCGGTTATCTGGAGGCCAACCACGAGATGGAGGAGCTGTTCGATGCTCGTCTCGCCCAGTCCTCCCGCATCACCAACCAGCTGCTCAGCCGCTATCTCGAACAAAATGGCGAGCTGCCCGCCAACGGCACCGTCTACCAAGACTGGGAGCAGCACAACCCGGATCAGTGGCAGAAGGACACCAGCTTCAACCTGCGGGGGGAGGACAGGGAGCTTACCCCCTTCGGCCACGAATTCGAGCGCAACCTCTACTTCCAGCTGCTGAGCGAGCAGGGCCACATACTGCTGCGCTCCCCCAGCGCCCCGAGCCAGCCCCTCGGCGCCCTGGCTCCCGGCTTCAACAACGTCACCAAGGACAACCACGAGTGGCGCACCTTCACCCTCTACAACCAGGACGAGCACACCTGGCTCATAGTGGCGGAGCGGGATGACGAGCGTAGCGAGCTGGCCAGCAAGATGGCCACCCTGGCCATGCTGCCGCTGCTCATCACTCTGCCCTTTCTGCTCGGCCTGCTGTGGTGGCTCATCTCCCGCGGGCTGGCGCCGCTGCGACAGCTGGCCCAGGCCATCGGTGAGCGCCACCCGGCCAACCTGAGCCCGCTCACCCTGAAGATCCGGGCCCAGGAGCTGACCCCGCTCACCAACGAGATCAACCGGTTGATGCACGCGCTTGCCGATACCATAGAGCGGGAGAAGCAGTTCACCAACGAGGCGGCCCACGAGCTGCGCACCCCCCTGGCGGTGCTGCGCATCCACAGCGAGAACGCGCTGGCTGCCGAGGATGCCGAGAGCCGTCAGCACTCCTTGCAGAAGATGCTGCTGGCGCTCGATCGCAGCGATCGGCTGCTGCGCCAGCTGCTGACTCAGGCCCGCATCGACAACCAGCAGGGGCTGGAGCTGACCGAACTCAACCTGAACCAGCTGTTGCAGGGCACCCTGGCTACCCTGGCCCCCATCGCCCTGAAAAAGGATCAGCAGCTGTCGCTGGAAGGCACCGAGCAGCTGACGGTAATGGGACAGGCCACCCTGCTGGAACTGATGTTCAGCAACCTCATCGACAACGCGCTGCGCTACACCCAGGCGCAGGGCGAGATCGCGGTCGAGGCGCGCCAGGAGGGGCACAGGGTCAGGGTCGACATTCGCGACAACGGCCCCGGCATCCCCACCGCCGCCCTGTCACGCCTGTGCGAGCGCTTCTTTCGGGTCAATCCCCAGCAGGGGGACGGGGTCGGCCTCGGCATGGCCATCGTCTCGCGCATCGCCCAGTTGCACGGCGCCGATCTCGACATCCACAACCGGCCGGAAGGGGGACTGGAGGTGAGCGTGCTGCTGCCCGCCCCCTCCCGCCCTGCCTGATCATCACCATAAAAAACGGGGGCCTGGCCCCCGTTTTTTTATATCGTTCACTTCCCTCAGCGACAGCTCGGCTGCACCGTGAAGGTGCGGCTCGAATCCACTGCGCCGAGATCCGCCAGCAGGCGGCGCCCCAACAGCACCGGATAGATCATCTTGCTGCGATCCCGCAGGGTGAACCACTCCTCATACACCTTGTCACCCAGGCAGATGGACATGGTGACCGTGGGACGCTGCTCCATGCCGCCGGCACCGCGCACCGTCACCATGTGCTCCACCGGTCGCTCCAGGGTCTGGCTCACCTGCCGGTCGGTATTGGCATCGGTCACCTGCAGGGTAAAGCGCACCCAGGACTTGCCGTCACGCTTGAAGTGACGCAGATCCCGTGCATCGAGCGAGGAGGTGAGCGCCCCGGTATCCAGCTTCATC
The DNA here is from genome assembly GCF_027706125.1 of Aeromonas sp. Y318-1. Classification (NCBI taxonomy): domain Bacteria; kingdom Pseudomonadati; phylum Pseudomonadota; class Gammaproteobacteria; order Aeromonadales; family Aeromonadaceae; genus Aeromonas; species Aeromonas sp. Y318-1. The sequence goes on along the minus strand of NZ_JAPDCM010000005.1, from coordinate 223,528 downwards.
TTCACCGCCACCCCGCTCGGCATGATGAGTCCCTTCTCAATCCAGCCATAGATGGCGGGATCAGAGGCAGCCCGAGCCGCTCCCGGCAGGGCGAGACTGACCAGCAACAGCAGCGGCATCATTCGCAATCCGAACATCTTCACTCCTTGTCAGGGCAGGGCCGACGCTGGCCCGAGCAGCCCAGAGTGGGGATGGAAAAGGCGGCTGTCAACTGGTGAGCGTGGCCGCCTCGCCGCCGCCAGCGCGGCCATGGCGCGTGGCGTCAGGATCACGCAGTAACATGCCAAACAGGATTCAATCAGGATCTTTCAAGTGGACGAACAGGGAGACATGAGCGGGCTTGGATGAAACCCAAGGCTGCGCTCAGGTTGTGACGCCAAAGGCTACCACAACGCTGAGTGAATTATCAGTCTTGTTCCGACGGGATTTTTGCCTACACTGTTGTAAACCGGAGGGCCTGAAAACCACCGGTTTTTTTGCGCCTGCCGAAAAGTTGCCACTGCAAAGTGACCTATCAAACAAGGCTCAATAAGGAATTCGTAATGCGTATCGAAGAAGACTTGAAGCTCGGTTTCAAGGATGTCCTGTTCCGCCCCAAGCGCTCTACTCTCAAGAGCCGTTCCCAAGTCAGCCTGACCCGTCAGTTCACCTTCAAGCACACCCAGACCCAATGGCAAGGGGTGCCCGTCATCGCCGCCAACATGGATACCGTCGGCAGCTTCGCCATGGCACGTACTCTGGCCAGCTTCGAGATGATGACCGCAGTACACAAGCACTACAGCCTTGCGCAGTGGCAAACCTTCGTCAATGAGACCGACCCGGCGCTGCTGGGTCACGTGATGGTCTCTACCGGCACCTCCGAGGATGACTTCACCAAGACCCGCCAGATCCTGGCCATGTCCAGCGCCCTGCGCTTCATCTGCGTCGATGTGGCCAACGGCTACTCCCAGCACTTCGTCGAGTTTCTGCGCAAGATCCGCGAGGCCTGCCCGAACCACGTCATCCTGGCGGGCAACGTGGTCACCGGCGAGATGGTGGAGGAGCTGATCCTCTCCGGCGCCGACATCGTCAAGGTGGGCATAGGCCCGGGCTCGGTCTGCACCACCCGGGTCAAGACCGGCGTCGGCTACCCGCAGCTCTCCGCCATCATCGAGTGTGCCGATGCGGCCCACGGCCTCGGTGGCCAGATCGTCGGTGACGGCGGCTGCACCTGCCCGGGGGATGTGGCGAAGGCGTTTGGCGGCGGCGCCGACTTCGTGATGCTGGGCGGCATGCTGGCGGCCCACGAGGAGTGCGGCGGCGAAATCGTCGACGTGGATGGCGAACCCTTCATGAAGTTCTACGGCATGAGCTCCTCAAGCGCCATGGACAAACACGCCGGCGGCGTCGCCGAGTACCGCGCCTCCGAGGGCAAAACCGTGTTGCTGCCCTATCGCGGCCCGGTCGAAAACACGGTGCGCGACATTCTGGGCGGGGTGCGCTCCACCTGCACTTATGTGGGTGCCAGCCAGCTGAAAGAGCTCACCAAGCGCACCACCTTTATCCGGGTGCGCGAGCAAGAGAACAATGTCTACGGCAAGGAGTAAACCTGGTTCATCTGCTTTACCGCCTGCTTAAAGAGCTGCACAAAGCACACACCACCTTTATCCGGGTACGTGAGCAAGAGAACAACGTCTACGGCAAGGAGTAACCTGCTGCAGCGACCGTCACGCGCTGACGGTTAGAAGCCAGCCAACCGGTGTGCTACCCTGCGCACCGGTTTTTTTGCATCTGGATGCCCTGACATGACCAGCCCCCTCCCCCAATTTGACTGGGATATCTTCTGCTGCGTAGTGGACAACTTCGGCGACATCGGCGTCACCTGGCGGCTGGCCCGCCAGCTGAAACAGGAAGGCACGCTCCCGACCCACGGCAATGAGGTGCAGGTGCGGCTCTGGGTGGACGATCTGACAAGCTTCGCCCGCATCTGTCCGGGGCTCGACCCTGCGCTGGATAGCCAGTGGGTCGATGGCATCCATATCCAGCACTGGCACGAGACCCTGCCGGCCGACACCACCCCGGCCAGGGTGGTGATCGAGGCCTTTGCCTGCCAGCTGCCCGCCCCCTTCATTGAACGAATGGCCGAGCAGATGGCGAGCCAACCCAGGCCCCCTTGCTGGATCAACCTCGAATACCTCTCGGCCGAATCCTGGGTCGAGGATTGCCACGCCCTCGCCTCGCCCCAGCGGGTCGGCAACCAGAGCCTCAACAAATACTTCTTCTTCCCGGGCTTCACGGCCAGAACCGGTGGCCTCCTGTGCGAGCGCGGCCTCATCGTCGAGCGCGAGCGCTGGCAACAGGATGAAGCCGGGCTTGCAGCCTACTGGGCCAGCCTCGGCCTGCCACCCAAGCAACAGCACGAGCTGCGGGTCAGCCTCTTTACCTACGAGAGCCCCGCTCTGACTAGCCTGGTCGAGAGCTGGTGCCAGAGCGCCACGCCCGTCACCCTGCTGCTGCCGCTCGGGCGCTCCCTCAACGACGTGCTCACCGGCGCCGGGCTGGCAGCGGCCATTCCCGGTGCCCGAGCCGGAGATCTGCTCCAGGCGGGCAACCTCACCATCAAGCTGCTGCCGATGACCGATCAGGCCGGTTACGATCGGCTGCTGTGGAGCTGCGATCTCAATCTGGTGCGTGGGGAGGACTCCTTCGTGCGGGCCCAGTGGGCCGCTCGCCCTTTCCTGTGGCACATCTATCCGCAGGAAGAGCAGGCCCACATGATCAAGCTGGACGGCTTTCTCGACCACTATCTGGCAGAACTGCCCACCGCCACCGGCCAGTGGCTGCGCGGTTTCAGCCACGCCCTCAATCAGGGGGAAAACTGTCGCGATTGGTGGGCGCAATGGCCGGAACACGCCGCGATATGGCGGCAACATGGGCGACCTTGGTCACAGAAGCAGCTCAGGGATGGGGATCTCGTCACTCGGCTGGTGAAATTTTTAGAAAGCCGTATATAATCTGGCAGTTTTTATCTGCCCGTATACGAACAGGAATTTTTACATGAAAACCGCACAGGAAATCCGCGCTGGTAACGTCGTCATGATCGGTACCGAGCCGATGGTGGTCCAGAAAGCCGAATTCAACAAATCCGGCCGTAACTCCGCCGTGGTCAAGATGAAGCTGAAAGGCCTGCTCAACGGCAGCGCCACCGAGACCGTATTCAAGGCCGACGACAAGCTGGAAGTTGTTCAGCTGGAACGTAAAGAGTGCACCTACTCCTACTTCTCCGACCCCCTGTATGTCTTCATGGACACCGAGTACAACCAGTACGACGTCGAGAAAGACAACCTGGGTGATGCCCTGAACTACATGGTTGACGGCATGGAAGACATCTGCGAAGTGACTTTCTACAACGAGAAAGCCATCTCCGTAGAACTGCCGACCACCATCGTTCGCGAAGTCGAGTACACCGAGCCGGCCGCCCGTGGCGACACCTCCGGTAAAGTGACCAAGCCGGCCCGTCTGAAGGGCACCACCTACGAGCTGGCTGTTGCCGCCTTCGTAGAGATCGGCGACAAGATCGAAATCGATACCCGCACCGGTGAGTTCAAGCGTCGCGTCAACTAAGTTGACCCCTTGAATCCATGGTGAAAAAGCGAGCCTTTGGCTCGCTTTTTTTATGGGTGCACGATGCCACCCGGCTGTATTCGAAGCGCAAACATGGCTAAATGGGGAATGCTGGTTTGTGCCATCCCCCGGAGCGCCCCATGACATCTCTGCATAAAGGTCTGTTGCTGCTGTTGACCCTGGTACTGCTGATCCTCTCCGGCTGGCAACCCTATGACAGGGCGACCTGGCTGATGGAAGTCGCCCCCGTGCTCATCGCCATGCCGCTGCTTGCCCTGACGCACCGCCGTTTTCCGCTCACCAGCCTGCTCTATCTGTGCATCGCCCTGCACGCCATGGTGCTGATGCTGGGCGGCGCCTATACCTATGCCCGCGTCCCGCTGGGATTCGAGCTGCAGCAGTGGCTCGAGCTCAGCCGCAACCCCTATGACAAGATTGGCCACTTCTTTCAGGGCTTCGTGCCTGCCCTGGTGTGCCGGGAGATCCTGCTGCGCGGAGGTTATGTGCAGGGCCGGCGCATACTGGCGTTTCTGGTGGTCTGCGTGGTGCTCGCCATCAGCGCCACCTACGAGTTCATCGAGTGGGGGGCCGCCCTCGCGCTCGGCCAGGGGGCAGATGAGTTTCTCGGCACCCAAGGCGACCCCTGGGATACCCAGTCCGACATGTTCTTCGCCCTGATTGGCGCCGTCACTGCCCTGCTGCTGCTCTCGCCCCTGCACGACCGCCAGCTGGCCGGGCTCGCCCGCACCGAGCGGCCGTCACCCTAGCGCTGCCACTTCCCCCTTCAGAAAACCGGCCTGGTGCCGCTAACCCGAGTAACCGGGGGAGCGCACTATGGCCAGATTGTTCTTATCACTGCTGTTACTGACCCTGCTGGCAAGCAACCCCTTGCAGGCCAGCGAGGGCACACCGCTGACGCCGCTCGATTACTGGCAGAACAACGACTGGCAGGGACTGCCCAACAGCACCCAGATCGACAAGCAGACAGTGCTGTTCGCCAAGCACGACAGCGACAGCTATGTGGGGCTGGCCATCCTCTTGCCCGACTGGCAGCGCAGCGGCCAGCTGTGGCAGCTGACCCGGGCCCTCGGCCGGCTCGGCTTCGATACTTTGCTGCTGCTTCCCTCGCCCCAGCAGACCGAACTGGACCCCGCCGCCGAGAAAAAGCAGCAGGCCATCGACGACTTTCGCAAGCAATTTGCAACCCGCATCAGCAAGCTGGGGGATGCCAAGCTGCAGGAGGGGGGCTTCAAGCTGATACTGGCGCAAGGCACCAGCGCCGCCTGGGCCACCAACCTCATCGCCAGCGAACAGCTGCCCGCCCCCGATGCGCTGGTGCTGCTCGACGGCTTCTTCCCCGACCAGCAGAGCAACCAGATCTTCGCCAAGGAGATCGCCCAGGCCACCATGCCAACCCTCGACCTCTATCAGGAGGATGGCGGACGCTGGCCGCTGCTGGCCGCCGAGGCGCGCAGAAGCGAGAGCCGCCGCAGCCACAAGCTCAACTACCGCCCCTACGCCCTGCTGGAATTGGACGAAACGCCGACCCGGATCCAGGGCTGGCTCACCCACCTCGGCTGGCTCTGACCCGAAAAATGCCGCCTGCCTCACATCCGGCGCGATTGCCAAGCCATTGATGCGCAGCAAACTGGCCCTCGGTCGCCGATGTTTGGCATCATGAACGCCTCAACGGCAGGAGGCTCCATGCAGCAAATTGTGTTTCTCGACAGCGATACCCTGGATACCGGCATCACCCTGCGCCACCCCGACTTTCCCCATCACTGGCAGAGCTACCCGAGCACGGCCCCCGAGCAGGTGGTGGAGCGACTCAAAGACGCCAGCATCGCCATCATCAACAAGGTACGCATCGGCGCCGCCGAGCTGGCCCGGCTGCCGGACCTGAAACTCATCGCGCTGGCTGCCACCGGCAGCGACAACGTGGATCTGGAGGCGTGCCGCGCCGCCAATGTCGGTGTCTGCAACATCCGCAACTACTCGGGCCCCTCGGTGCCGGAACACGCCATGGCGCTGATGCTTGCTCTGGCGCGCAACCTCTTCTGCTGGCGCCAGTCGCTGCTGGAGGGCCGCTGGCAGCAGAGTGGCCAGTTCTGCTTCTTCGATCACCACATCACGGATCTGCACGGCAAGCGGCTCGGCATCATCGGCAAGGGGACGCTCGGTCAGGCCCTCGGCGAGCGGGCCAGGGGGATCGGCATGGAGGTGCGCTACGCCCAGAGCCAGGTCGGCGCCAGCCACGACGAGGATCGGTTGCCACTGGACGAGCTGCTGCAAAGCGCCGACGTCATCAGCCTGCACTGCCCGCTCACCCCCTACACCCGCAACCTGATTGGCGAGCGGGAGATCGAGCTGATGAAGCCGGGCGCCCTGCTGATCAACGTCGGTCGCGGCGGTCTGGTGGATGAGGAGGCCCTGCTGCGGGCTCTGGCCAACGGCCGCCTCGGCGGCGCCGGTTTCGACGTGGCGAGCGTCGAGCCGCCGCCCCCCGACCACCCGCTGATGCAGGCGCTGCAGTACCCTCACTTCATCCTCACCCCCCACGTGGCCTGGGCCAGCGAGGAGTCGATGCAGCGCCTTGCCGATCAGCTGATTGACAACATCAACGCCTTCGCCGAGGGGCGCCGCCAACACCGGCTGGTTTGAGCGGCGCGCCGACCCAAACAAGAGAGGGGCCTGTCGGCCCCTCTCTCATTGCTGGCAGCGATCAATCATCGTCGTGCCATCTGTGTTTCTTGTGCTTCTTGTGTTTCTTGTGGTGCCTGTGCTCATCGTCGTAGTAACGATCGTTGCTCTTGTGGCCATCGCCAGTCTTGGCACCGATGGCGGAGCCGCTGGCCCCGCCTACGCCAGCCCCGATCAGCTGACCCGTGCTGCCACCCACACTCTTGCCGATGGCCGCGCCACCGAGGGCCCCGACCGCGCCACCGAGGGCCGCTTCATTCTTGTTGCCCTTGTTGGCCGTGGCGGCGCCACCGGCCGCACCGCCCAGCGCCGCTCCCACCAGGGCGCCGGTATCACCGCCCAGCTCCTTGCCGATCATGGTGCCGGCCACGCCACCCGCACCGCCACCGAGGATGGTATTGAGTGTCTCCGAAGCCTGCGCTGCGCCGCTGACCAGCAGCAGTGAGCCCAGCAGGACCAGGGCGCTCATGCCACGCTTGTTCATCTCCATGGGGTACTCCTGTCAAACCTGATTAATTTCCCCGAACTATACGATTCCCGCCAAAGGGCGCCACTGTCGCAGGAGAGCGACACCGCCTCCCGCGCCGCCTTCGATGTCGGTCAATTAGCTCATAAGATATTGAATCTAAATACGTAAATGACATCGCATGGAAATTGGGCAGCGAACGATGCCGGGGCCCACCGCGCGGCAGCGGTCGCTTAGCCGTTATCCATATGACAGGATCTGTCAGCACCCTGCTCCTGCCGGGTCTGCTCCGTCAAAGACCAGCCATCGCGCCCCCGCCGCTTGCTCCGATAGAGACACTCGTCGGCCCGCTCGAACAGCAGCACACCGTCATCCGGGCTGTGGGCGCCGCCCACGCTCAGGGTCACCGCCTCGCGAAACTCGCGCCACTGCTGATTGCGCACCCGCGCCAACAGCCGGGTCAGCCCGGCCTCCAGCTCGCTGCGCGGCCAGGACAGCAGGGCGGCGAACTCGTCTCCCCCGATCCGGTAGACGCAGCCACTGCCCAGCTCCGCCACCAGCAGCTCGGCGACCCGGCAGAGCACGCCGTCCCCCACCGTGTGTCCCCAGTTGTCATTGATGCGCTTGAAGTTGTCGACGTCGAACAGCAGCAGCCAGTGGGGAGTGGCGCTCTCCTCCAGTTCGCTGCGACGCTGGGTGAAGGCCCGTCGGTTCATGATGCCGGTGAGGGGGTCGTGCAGCAGGGCATCCTGCCCCTGCAGAAAGCTGGCCCGCACCTGGTCTATCTCGCTCAGGCTGCTGTGCACGAACCAGGTCTTCAGCTGGCAAGGAGTCTGGGTCGGATCCCGCACTATGCCGGTCAGCGAGCCGGCCACCAGCGCCTGCTCCTGATTGAACACCCGCACCAGAAAGTTGATGCTGCAAAACCAGATGGCAAACAGCGAGAGCAGCGGCAGCACCACCATCAGCAGGGCCTCCTCGAGGCCATCGTGAAACAGCTCGGGCGGCAGATAGATGTTGAGATCCCAGTCGATCCCCTCCAGCTCCCGACGCAGATGGCGGCCATGCCAAATCACCTCCAGAGCGCTGCCCACCACGCCCGCCATGGTCACCGGCGGCTGATAGAGCGCCATGTTGCAGCCCACCACCAGTTCATCTCCCCCACGCGAGCTGATGTAGATGGCCGCCTGGTTGCGACCCATGGCCCGCTGCAGGGCCTGCTGGATGGCGTTGAACGACATGTCGACCATCAGCAGGCCGAGCAGCTGACCATCCAGCCCCTTTACCCGCTTGATCAGGGTCAGGATCTGCTTGTCCGAGCCGTACTCCTGATAGGGACCCAACCAGATGAGGTCATCACCCGGCATCGACAGCGCCCGATACCAGGGCCGGCTGGCGGCACGATACTCGGCCGGCTGTTGCCAGGCCGGGTAGCTGCTGATGCGGTCCGTCTGCGGGTTGTAGAAATATATGTAGTGGCTGTCGCGCTTGATCTGGTGGGCAATGGCCCAGAGCGGGTTGTCGGCCGGCTCGCCGCGGGCGATTGCAGCCTTGTCCAGCGACGCCTCCAGCACCGCCAGCTGACGCTGATTGGCCAGCACCAGCTCGTGGATCAGGGCCGCATCGAGGGAAGAGAGCATGTGGCCGTAGCCGGCCACCGTCTTGTCGATGCTGCGCAGATAGCTGGCCGTCGCCAGAGCCAGGGTCACCACCAGCACCAGGGTGCCCAGCAGCAGGGTCAGCGAGGTCAACAGGTAGTAACGCCGACTAATCAACCATTGGATCATCAACACCCCGCAAAAAATTCTGTAATGCGAGGATTCTATGGCGGTCGGACAGAATCATTCATTGATTAAAATCAGCCGCCCTCCGGCTAACTGACAAAAAACATATAAACGTGATACCGCTCATCCATGCCGTGGATATGTATATCAACAAAAAGTAAAAACAGTGACCACTGTGCGTTGACGGCTAACCAGGAAGGGGGTGTTATAGTCTATAGCTTGAACAATCGGAGCCGGATGGCCTTGCCAAGGACCACCGAAGACGATTCCCTGTCAAACAAAGGAGATGTTATGAGCAGTCCGTTTATCGAACAGATCAAAGTACGTCGTACCATCTATGCCCTGGGTGACCAGGTTTCCCATACGCCGGAGCAGCTGACCACTCTCATCCAGGATGCCATCAAGCACAGCCCCTCCTCGTTCAACTCCCAGAGCTCCCGCGCCGTCATCCTGTTTGGCGCCCAGCACCACAAGCTGTGGGACATCGTCAAGGCGGAGCTGAAGAAGATAGTACCGCCGGAAGCCTATCCCCAAAGTGAAGCCAAGGTGGACGGCAGTTTCCGCGCAGGTTTCGGCACCGTGCTCTTCTTCGAGGACACCGACGTCATCAAGGATCTGCAGCAAAAATTCGCCCTCTACGCCGACAACTTCCCCATCTGGTCGGAACATGCCACCGGCATCGCCCAGTTCGCGGTCTGGACCACCCTGGCCCAGGAGAAGATCGGCGCCTCCCTGCAGCACTACAACCCGCTCATCGACCAGGCGGTACACAAGGAGTGGAATCTGCCCGCCAGCTGGCTGCTGCGTGCCCAGATGCCCTTTGGCAGCATCAAGCAACCGGCCGGTGACAAGACCTTCATGGACGACGCCGTGCGTTTTCGCGTGTTCAAATAAGCGCGTCGCCCACCACCCAAGCCCCCGCTCGACGGGGGCTTTTTGTTGTCAGGCCAGCAGCGTCAGCTGCAGACCAGCCGCCTCCTCTACCACGCTCACCTGACGCCAGTCCTGGATCAGGGCACTGATGTCCGGATCCAGCCGCTGCCTTCCCCCCACCTGTACCACGCGGCAACCCGCCCGCAGGGCACTGGTGATGCCGGCCGGCGCATCCTCGAACACCAGGCAATCGGCCGCCGCCAGCCCCAGACGCTCGGCCGCCAGCAGGTAGGGCTCGGGATCCGGCTTGCCATGCACCACATCCTCGGCCCCCACCAGCAGAGCGGGCAACGGCAGAGCGGCACTGCGCAGCCGATGACGGGCCACCCGCTGGCTGGCGGAGGTCACCAGCGCCCAGCGCTCGCTCGGCAAACCTGCCAGCAGAGCCCGGGCACCGGCGATGGCCTCCGCCTGGCCGGTATGGTTGATCTCCAGCTCGTCGAGCAGGGCTACCTCCTGCGCCATCTCCAGTTGCGGGGCCAAGGCACGGAGCACCTCTCGCGAGCGCACCCCGTGGCACATGGCCAGCACCGGCTCGGGCGCCAGCTGATGGCGGCGGCACCAGAGCCGCCATACCGTCTCCACTTCACCGGTGGAGTGCACCAGGGTGCCATCCATGTCCAGCAACAGGGCGCTGGCCCGCAGCACAAGCCGGCTCATGCGCCGACCCCTGCCAGGCCGGGTTCGCTCCCCGCCAGAATATCGCCGAAGGCCCGCCGCTGGGCCGCCTGTTCATAGCAGGCCAGCGCCTGTTCGGCATTGCTCGCCCAGACTTGCAAGGGGCCGACCGCAAAGCCCTGCTGCAGCAGACTGGTAAGCAGTTCCCCCGTCTCCGGCGCAGCCAGCGGCTGGGCCAGTACCAGGGTTCCCTTGATCAAAAACAGATAGCGTTCGGCAGGCATGAGATGACTCCTTGTGACGGATCGGATGGGGCCAATGGGGCCCGCTACCAGACCATTAGAACAAGGCAATTAGATAATTTATAATCACAAAATGGCCACTTTAGATAACCATATGGAATGAAATTCGATCTGAAGCAACTGCAGGCATTCGTCACCCTGGCCGACACAGCCAACTACCGGGAGGCCGCCAACCGGCTGTTCATCACCCAGCCGGCCCTCACCAAGCAGATCCAGGGGCTGGAGCAGACCCTCGGCAGTACCCTGTTCAACCGGGGTCGCCACGGCGCCGAGCTGACCGCCATCGGCGCCCAGCTGCTCACCCAGGCGAGCGCCCTGGTCGAACACGGCAAGGGCTTTGAGCGCCATGCCATGGCGTTGGCCAGCGGCATTGCCGGGCGCCTCAAGATTGGTTTCGGCCTGTCGAGCTTCGCGCTGGCACCGGCACTGGTGGCCAGCTTCAAGCAGCAGGTGCCCGAGGTGATGGTGCATCTGCAGGACATGACCTCCGCCATCCAGCAGGAGCGGCTGCTGTCGGGACAGCTGCAGCTCGGCTTCATGCGCCGACCCCAGGCGCCGCAGCTGCAGGAACACAGACTGCTGACCGATCGGCTGGTGCTGGCGGTGCCGACCCTGATGACGCAGCCGGATCCGGCCGCCTTCGATGTGGAGCAGGCGCTGGCCAGCCAGCCCTTGCTGCAGATGGTCGGTCACCGTTGCCCCGGCCTCAGCCAGCAGATCGCAGGCTTCCTCGGCGCCAACCGGCTGACCGGCATGATCCAGGAGGCGGAGGATATCCAGACCTTGGTGGCACTGGTGGCCGCCGGCATCGGCAACGCCATCCTGCCGCGCAGCGTCAGCTTCATCGCCGGCCCGGACGTCACCCTCTACCCCTTGTCCGGCCCCTGCTCCGAGTGGGAGATAAGCCTGGTGTGGAACCCGGAATTCGCCGATCCCATCCGCGATCGCTTCGTGCAGCTGGTCATCGATGCCCATCCGGCGCCGCAACCAGCCCTGCCGGGTCGCTGATGCGGCCGGTTCAGGGAGTCGATATCAGGGGACAGGCGAGGTATCGCCACAGGGGTGAGGCAATCGAGTATCAGGCGGCCGGCAGTGCGCTGCAGCTGACCCAGTGGCAGCGATTCTTGCCCCCCTGCTTGGCCAGATAGAGCGCCATGTCGGCGGCGGTCAGCAGCTCCTCTTCCGAGACGCGGGCCTGCTGCGGCAACAGGGTGGCGATACCGACACTGGCGCTGAGTCTAAGCCCATCCGCCCCCGGGATCAGCAGCTCGCCGATGCCGACGCGAATGGCCTCCCCCATGCGGGAGGCCGCTTCGTCCCCGGTGTTGCCGAGGATCAGGGCAAATTCGTCGCCGCCGAAACGGCACGGCAGATCGGTGGCCCGCTGGCAGAAGGTGCTCAGCAGCTGACCCACCTGCTGTAAGAAACCGTCCCCGACCTGATGGCCGAAGTGGTCGTTGCACAGCTTGAAGTTGTCCAGATCCAGCATGATGAAGGAGATGGGGGTCTGTTCGCGCATGCTGCGCCGCCACTCGTTGTGCAGAAAGCTGTTGAACAGCCGCCGGTTGGCCAGCCCGGTCAGCGGGTCGTGCAGGGAGAGGTAGGCCATGTCCAGCTCCTGCAGCTTGCGCTCGGTGACGTTGATGTGGCTGATGGTGTAGAACTCCACCTCGATGCCGGGGATGGCGGAGACCCGCATCATGAACCAGCGCTGGGTATCCGGGCTGTGACAAGGGTACTCCAGATGAAAGTGCTGCTGCTCGTGGCGCAGTACCCGCCGGATCCCCTCGGCCGCCATCTGGGCCAACGGCTCCACCGAATTGTCGCACACCCTCAGATAGTTGACGCCCAGCCAGTCGTACCCCTCCGGCATGCCGTTCTGTTCGGCGAAGCTATTCCAGGCGAGGTTGGTGTAATGGATGACGCCATCCCGATCGATCACCGAGATCTGCTCCTCCAGCGAATTGAGCAGTGCAGACAGGTATTGCGCCCGATCGGAGAAGTGAAACAGTGATCCCTGAAAATAGTCCGTCATGACCCTGCTCCTCACCCAACAACGCCGCACCATACCTGCCGCAGCCACCAGCGTCATGCCGGCGTGCCGTCCATGACGAAGGGGCATCGACGGCCATGGCCCGCCCCCGGCCTGCAAGATAAAGATAGATGATCAATCACTTGCATCCGCCCCATCCCTCGTTAGTGGCCGCACCACTGGCTTTCACAAGGAATCCCGTTCCCTCTTCCTCTGCCGTCCATCTTGGTATTGGGGCAGTTTTGCAAAAACCAGGTCGCCTCCTCGCAGGAGGTCATCTGGGAGCAGTACTGCCGACCGTCGCACTGACGGACGAAGGTGGGCGCCGCCTGCGGGCTGTCTGTGCTGTCCACCGCCTGCTGACTGAAAGAAGAGGTTGGCGAAGGCGAGACCGACTCGGCCGAGAAGCGGGAGTAAATGGAGAAGATCCCGGCCAGCACCAGCAGCGGGATCAGCTTGCCGCGCCAGTTGCTGCGGCGCCGATAGACGGGGCGCGGGCGTGCCCTGGTTGGCATAGGCCGCTCCCCGGTCACAGCCTGTCTGACCACAGAGGGCGCTGGTTGGGCGCCTGCCAGCGACAGCGGCCGATCCAAAAAGAACACCTGCTCGGCCCTGGGTTTGCCATCCTGGCCGCTGCCAAGCAGATAGGAGACCCGCTCGCCGGCCTTGGGCAGCGAGCCATCTGACTGCAGCGCCGAGATGTGCACGAACAGCTCGGCTCCTTTTGGCTCGCCATCCCCCTGCTCGGGGGCGATAAAACCAAAGCCGCGCGCCTCGTTCCAGCGCACGATCCGTCCCTGATAACGCATGCCCTCATCCTTGTGGCCATCGATGCTCGCTTCATGTTGCCCAAAATGGCTGCGGCCCGACAGGGGGCCGCAGACAAAATGTCAAAACAGTGAGCAAGCTCCGCCTGCCGCCGGGATCAGGCCAGCTGGGCCACCTTGCAGACCTCGGCGATGCGGCCAAGCATCCGCAGCGAGGCATGGTGCTCATTGGCATCCGCCGCCGCGCAGGCATCCTCCAGGATGGTGATGGCGTAATCCCGATCATGCCCCTCCCGCGCCGCCGCCTGAATGGCCCAGCTGGTGCTCACCCCGCACAGATAGAGGTGCTCGATGTGATTGGCCCGCAGCGCCGGCTCCAGCGTGGTGCCGTAGAAAGGGCTGACCCTGGGCTTGGTCAGCACCAGATCGCCCGGCTGCACGTCGAGGTCGGCGTGAAAGTCGGTGCCGCTATCGCCAAGCGAGAGCGCCCCGAACTGGTGAGCCCGGCCAAACATGGGCGAGCCCTTGGGTTGCAGCAGATAGTGCGGGTCAAAACCCACCTTGATCAGCACCACCAGCCAGCCGTGGGTGCGGGCATGGGCCAGCACCTGATTGGCGTGCGCGATGGCGCCCTGTTCCAGCACATGGGCCGCCGAGGCGGCGATGCGCCCGTCCGGGTGGGCGATGTCGTTGATGAAATCGATCACCAGCAATGCCTTGTTCATGCTGTCTGCTCCCTCATGATGGCGCCGCGCGCCTTAAACCAGCCCCAGCGCATAGCGTAGCGCCATCTCCTTGAGCGGGCCCGCCTTGTCCGCCAGATTGAGGGCCAGGTTGCGCGCCAGCTTGAGCGGGCCTATCTCGTTGCTGAACACCCCGTAGAAGAGATCCATCCCCGACTGCATCAACAGGTTGTCGGGGCGGCGGCGCCGCTCATAGCGCCCGGCCAGCGCCAGCTGATGCCAGTCGGCGCCAGCACCCTGCAGCAGATCGCGCCAGCAGGCCACGTCCTTGAAGCCGAGGTTGACCCCCTGCCCCGCCAGCGGGTTGATGGTGTGGGCGGCATCGCCCAGCAGCAGCACCCGGCCGGCGTGGTAGTCGTTGGCGTGGCGCCGCACCAGCGGGAAGCTCCCCTTGGCCGTCACGGCAAACCCGCCAAGCCGGCTCGGGAAGTGGCGGCGCACCTCGGCGGCCAGCCCCTCGTTGCTCATGGCGGCCAGCGCCCGGATGCGGGCCGGACTGTCATACCAGACCAGGGAGCCGTGTCGGCCCGGCAGCGGCAGGAAGGCGCGCGGGCCACTCGGGGTAAACTGCTGCCAGGTGATGTCTTCCTGCGCAAAGTCGGTGTCGATGTTGATCAGCATGCAGTGCTGGCGGTATTCAAAGCGCGATACCCCGATGCCGGCCAGCTTGCGGGTGTGGGATTCGGCGCCATCGCACGCCAGCACCCAGCGGGCGGCCAGTTCGCTGCCATCATCCAAGGTCAGCACAGCTTCATCCGCACTCTGGCGCAGGCTCGTCACCGCCGCCGGGGTGTGGGTCTGGATGTTGGGGAAATCTTCCATGCGTCTGAGCAACGCCAGCTGCACCAGCCGGTTCTCGATGATGTAACCGAGCTGGGGCAGGCCGAGGTCGGCGGCGTTGAAGCGGGTGGCGAAGCCATCCAGCTCCCAGGTCTCCAGCCGGCGATAGGGGCACAGCCGCATCTGCTGCAGGTGCTGCCAGGCACCGGCCTGCGCCAGCAGTGCCACCGACGCCTGACTGATGGCAGAGACCCGCAGATCCAGCGGCTGCTCGGGGGCGTATTGCTCCGGCAGCCGGGTCTCGATGACCCGCACCGAGAGACCCTGCGCCGCCAGCAGACAGGCGGTGGCGGCGCCGACCATGCCGGCCCCGACGATGGCGATATCACACTGTTCCATAACTTGATTCCTGCAAGGGGTGAGCCCGGGCAAGGGGAAAACGCAGCCGGACCGAATGACCACATGATACCGCAAGGGGCGCCGGGAAACAGTGAAGGGTGTGGAGAATTAGTGCGCCAAATCAAGGAGAAAGCCGATGCCGACAGGAAGCCCGCCAGCGGCGCTCCGGCCGTGGCCGGCTGGATATTCGCTAGGCAGTCTCCGGATTGCGGAGTAAAATGCCCGGTCCTTTGACCATGCCGCATTCAAAACAAGTCAAGAGAAGCAATGAGCAAAAAACTTCACATCAAAACCTGGGGTTGCCAGATGAACGAGTACGACTCGTCCAAGATGGCCGACCTGTTGGATGCCAGCAATGGCTACACGCTTACCGAAGAGCCCGAAGAGGCAGACGTTTTGCTGCTCAACACCTGCTCCATCCGCGAAAAAGCGCAGGAGAAGGTGTTTCACCAGCTGGGACGCTGGAAGAAGCTCAAGGCAAACAAACCCGGTCTGGTGATCGGCGTGGGCGGCTGCGTCGCCTCCCAGGAGGGGGACAACATCCGCACTCGCGCCCCCTATGTGGACATCGTCTTCGGCCCGCAGACCCTGCATCGCCTGCCCACCATGATCAAGCAGGTGCAGGAAGGGCGCGGCGCCCAGGTGGACGTCGCCTTCCCGGAAATCGAGAAGTTCGACAGCCTGCCCGAGCCGCGCGCCGAGGGGGCGACCGCCTTCGTTTCCATCATGGAAGGCTGCTCCAAATATTGCTCCTTCTGCGTGGTGCCCTACACCCGTGGCGAGGAGGTGAGCCGACCGCTCGACGACGTGCTCTATGAAATCGCCCAGCTCGCCCAGCAGGGCGTGCGCGAAGTGAACCTGCTCGGCCAGAACGTCAACGCCTATCGGGGCCCGACCTTCGACGGCGGCATCTGCACCTTCGCCGAGCTTCTGCGGCTGGTGGCCGCCATCGACGGCATCGATCGCATTCGCTATACCACCAGCCACCCCATCGAGTTCACCGACGACATCATCGAGGTCTACAAGGACACCCCGGAAGTGGTCAGCTTCCTGCACCTGCCGGTGCAGAGCGGCTCCGACCGCATCCTGACCATGATGAAGCGCCCGCACACCGTGCTGGAGTACAAGTCCAAAATCCGCCGCCTGCGCGCCGCCCGTCCCGACATCACCATCAGTTCCGACTTCATCGTCGGCTTCCCGAACGAGACGGACGAGGATTTCGAGGCCACCATGAAACTCATCGAAGAGATCAACTTCGACATGAGCTTCAGCTTCATCTACAGCCCGCGCCCCGGAACCCCGGCCGCCGACCTGCCCGATGACGTCGACATGGAGGTGAAGAAAGCCCGCCTGACCCGCCTGCAGCACGTCATCAACAACCAGTCGATGCAGATTGGCCGCGCCATGCTGGGCTCCACCCAGCGCATCCTGGTGGAAGGGCCCTCCAAGCTCGACCCCATGCAGCTGTGCGGCCGCACCGAGAACAACCGGGTGGTCAACTTCGAGGGCCCGCATACCCTGATCGGCGGCTTTGCCGACGTGGAGATCACCGAGGTGCGTCCCAACTCCCTGCGCGGCAAATTCCTGCGCGGCGAGAACGAGATGAACCTGCGCATCGCCACCGCCCCGAGCGAGATCCTGGCCCGCCGCCCGGACAACGTACCGGACCCGCTGGGCGTGGCCGCCTTCACTCCCCACTAATCTGTTCACCCCATCCGGCCCCGGCCGGATGGGATCGCGTCAAGACGAGGACACTTTGAGCCGACACATCTCGACCCTGAATCTGCATCTGGAACCCGCCGACAACCAGCGTCTCGCCAGTCTGTGCGGTCCGTTCGATGACAACGTCAAACAGCTGGAACGCCGCCTCGGCGTCGAGATCAGCTACCGCGACAACCACTTCCAGCTGCTGGGCAAGCAGGCCCAGGTGGAGGCGGCCGCCGTCATCATCAAGCACCTCTATGTGGAAACCCAGCCGCTCAAGGGCGGCAAGGTGACCGACATCACCCCCGACATGGTCCATCTGGCCATTCAGGAATCGCGGGTGCTGGAGCAGGATGACGAGCCGGCGCCGAGCATCCCTTACGGCAAGGAGGTGACGGTCAAGACCAAGCGCGGCCTCATCAAGCCGCGCAGCCCCAACCAGGCCCAGTACATCGCCAATATCGTGCGCCACGACATCTGCTTCGGCATAGGCCCTGCAGGAACAGGCAAGACCTATCTGGCGGTGGCGGCGGCGGTGGATGCGCTGGAGCGTCAGGAAATTCGCCGCATTCTGCTGACCCGTCCGGCGGTGGAAGCGGGCGAAAAGCTCGGCTTCCTGCCCGGCGATCTCTCCCAGAAGGTGGATCCCTACCTGCGCCCGCTCTACGACGCCCTGTTCGAGATGCTGGGCTTTGAGCGGGTGGAGAAGCTGATGGAGCGCAACATCATCGAGGTGGCGCCGCTCGCCTACATGCGAGGCAGAACCTTAAATGACGCCTTTATCATCCTGGACGAGGCCCAGAACACCACCACCGAGCAGATGAAGATGTTCCTGACCCGCATCGGCTTCAACTCCAAGGCGGTGGTCACCGGCGACATCACCCAAATAGACCTGCCCCGCAACCAGAAGTCGGGTCTGCGCCACGCGCTGGAAGTGCTGCAGGATGTCGACGGCCTGTCGTTCAACTTCTTCGAATCCAAGGACGTGGTACGCCACCCGGTGGTGGCCCGCATCGTGCAGGCCTACGAGGCGTTCGATGCCAAACAGGCGGCCGATAAAGCCGCTCCCCACACCAGCAAAGAGAGTGCCCAATGAGCGTGACCCTGGATCTGCAACTGGCCAGTGCCAGCACCGATGGCCTGCCGAGCGAGGCCCAGCTGCAGGGCTGGCTCGACGGCACCATTCTCGGCTTCCAGCAGGAGGCAGAAGTGACGGTGCGCATCGTCGACGAGGCGGAGAGCAACGAGCTCAACCTCACCTATCGCGGCAAGGACAAGCCCACCAACGTGCTCTCCTTCCCGTTCGAGGCCCCGCCCGGCCTGGAGCTGCCGCTGCTCGGCGATCTGGTGATCTGCCGCCAGGTGGTGGAGCGCGAAGCCACCGAACAGGGCAAGCCGCTGATGGCCCACTGGGCCCACATGGTTGTGCACGGCAGTCTGCATCTGCTAGGTTATGACCATATCGAGGATGACGAGGCCGAAGAGATGGAAGCGCTCGAGCGCGACATCATGCAGGAGCTCGGTTTCGCCGATCCTTACCTGAACGACGAAGAGTAAAGAACCGGATGGTCATCGTCTTGAAACAGCCGATGCCCATCTTCATATAGCCACAACGATTTCAAGTGTGTTCATACGAGTAACCAAGAGAGAAAATGACCGACGATCACCCTAGTACCGGCTCGCCGAAGAAAACCTGGCTCGACAAACTCAGCCAACTCTTCCAGGGCGAGCCAAAAGACCGCAACGATTTGGTGGAAGTGATAGCCGACGCCGAAGAGCGCGATCTCATCGATCAGGACACCAAGGACATGATCGAGGGCGTGCTCGAAATTGCCGAGCTGCGCGTACGCGACATCATGATCCCCCGCTCCCAGATGGTGACCATCGAGAAATCCCAGCCAGTGGACGAGATCCTGCCGGTGATCATCGAGTCGGGTCACTCCCGCTTCCCGGTGATCAACGAAGACAAGGATCACGTGGAGGGCATCTTGCTCGCCAAGGATCTGCTGCCGTTCGGGTTTGGCGGCCACCACGCCAGCGAGCCGCTGCAGCTGGAGAAGATCCTGCGTCCCACGGTGATCGTCCCAGAGAGCAAGCGGGTTGACCGTCTGCTCAAAGAGTTTCGTGAAGAGCGCTACCACATGGCCATCGTGGTGGACGAGTTCGGCGGCGTCTCCGGCCTCGTCACCATCGAGGATATCCTCGAGCTCATCGTCGGCGAGATCGACGACGAATTCGACGACATCGAGGATGAGCCGGACGAGATCCGCCGTATCAGCAAGCGGGTGTTCGCCGTCAGCGCCCTCACCGAGATCGAAGATTTCAACGACTTCTTCGGCACCCAGTTCAGCGATGAAGAGGTGGATACGGTGGGCGGTCTGGTGATGCACGCCTTCAGCCACCTGCCCAAGAAGGGCGAGGAGATCGAGCTGGAAGGCTACCTGTTCAAGGTGATGCATGCCGACAAGCGCCGCCTGCAGCAACTGCAGGTGAAGATCCCCGACAACCATGTCGCGGCCCAGTCCGAGGCACAATAAGCCTTGACCCTTGCCAACAGCGCCCCGCCCGTCGGGGCGCTGTTCGTTTGAGCACACATCACCTCTGCTTCCCACGAGTCACAGGGCCCGTCATCGCCCTTTTATTCCCTCGCGTCGGGCCGTCGGCCGGGAGGCTCGCCGTTGACCGCCTTTACGGGTTAAGATACCGGCCACTCAACCCATTGCAGTTCAATCCGAGCCTTATCGCCCGTGAAATTACAGCCCGTGAAATCAAAACTCCTGACCAGCCTGTTTGCCATGGCCTCTGGCGCCATCGCCGTGCTCGCCTTCTCGCCCTTCAACTACTGGCCGCTGGTGATCCCCTCCCTGCTCGGTCTCTACGCCCTGCTGGACAAGGCCAACCCCAAGCAGGCGGCCTGGCGTGGCTTTGGCTACGCCATGGGGCTGTTTTTGCCGGGGCTGTGGTGGATCCACGTCAGCATGACCATGTTCGGCGGCATTCCACTGCCGGTGGCCTTCGTGCTGCTGGCCGGGCTGTCGGCCTATCTGGCACTCTATCCGACCCTGGCCTGCTGGGCCTTCGCCCGCTTCTTCAGCGGTCGTCACTGGAGCCGCTGGCTGCTCGCCTTCCCGGCACTCTGGCTGATGGCCGACTGGCTGCGCGGATGGGTGATGACCGGCTTCCCCTGGCTCTGGTTCGGCTACAGCCAGATCGACGGGCCCCTCAAGGGCTTTGCCCCCATCCTCGGCGTGCAGGGCATCACCCTGGCGCTGCTGTTGACCGCCTCCGCCCTCTGGCTGCTCTGGCAGAGCCGCAAGCCGGCCTGGCTGCTGGTGCCGGTGGCCCTGGTAGGTGCCGCCCAGGGGCTGATGCAGCTCAACTGGGTGACCCGCGGTGAACCGGTCAAGGTGGCGCTGGTGCAGGGCAACATCGAACAGTCCCTCAAGTGGGATCCGGAGGCGCTGGTGCCGACCGTGCGCAAGTATCAGGATCTCAGCCGCGAGAACCAGGACGCCGACATCATCGTCTGGCCGGAATCGGCCATTCCGGCCATCGAGAAGGAGATGGGCAACTATCTGGAGAGCCTGGACAAGGCGATGAAGGTGAACGATACCGGCCTGCTGGCTGGGATCATCCACTACGATCTCGAGCAGCAGCGCTTCTTCAATACCGTGCTCGGCATGGGGGTGCAGGATGCGGAAGGCAAGGAGTCCTACTACTACCAGCACAAGAACCGTTACTACAAATACCACCTGCTGCCCATCGGCGAGTTCGTGCCCCTTGAAGATCTGCTGCGTCCCATCGCGCCCTTCTTCAATCTGCCCATGTCCTCCTTCAGCCGTGGCGACGAGGTGCAGCCGAACCTGATCGCCAAGGGGCTCAAGTTTGCCGCCGCCATCTGCTACGAGATCATCTTCCCGGACGAGGTGCGCCGCAACGTGCAGCCGGATACCGACTTCCTGCTGACCGTCTCCAACGACGCCTGGTTCGGCACCAGCATCGGCCCCTGGCAGCACATGGAGATCGCCCGCATGCGCGCCCTCGAGCTGGCCCGCCCGCTGCTGCGCGACACCAACACCGGCATCACCATCGTCACCGAGATCGACGGCAGCATCATCGCCCAGATCCCGCAGTTCGAGGCCGGCGTGCTGCGCACCGAGGTGCGTCCCGCCCACGGCGAGACCCCCTACCTGCGCTTTGGCAACTGGCCCATGTATGGCATCGCCGCCCTGCTACTGGCGCTGGGACTGGGGCTGCGCCCCCGCGCCCACCCCTGGGCGCGCAAGGGCTGACCCGGTCGTACAACCCGATAAATAAGAGAGGCGCCCAAGGGCGCCTCTCTTTATGGCTTGGCTTATGGCTTGGTACTTTCTGACTGCTTAGGGAGAGAGTGGCTCACGGTGATACTCATCGGCCCCGCACTCGGGACAAGTGCCGAGCTGCTCGGGGTGCAGCACGGTATGGCGCCACTCGCAGTGATCGCACACCAAGACCCCGAGCCCCACCCAGTCGCCGGCCCGGTAGACCCCCTTGTGCTCCAGCTCGTCTGCCAGCTCCTGCCACTCCACCTGGGTGCGGTCGGTCACGTCCGCCAGCCAGGACCAGGCGGTGTCTTTGAGCGCCAGCATGAAGGCGGACTCCTCCACCTGCTCATCCTTGCGCCCCTCGTCATAGTTGCCCAGATCCCGCTTCACATACTCGGCGATCAGCGCCAGCTCGTCCTGGGTCAGATCCCCGGCTGCCTCCAGATAGGCCTGCACCTTGGCGATCATCCGGTTGAGGCGCTCCCCCTGGAACTGTTCTGTCTCTTGCCACTGCTTTTGCAGCTCAGCAATGAAGGCTTCGTACCCTTTTTGACGTTTGTCCATGGCCGTTACTCCTCTACTGAACCCTGATCAGGCCCGGCTTAAGGCCCGAGGGACGCTGGCGGTTGTTGCCGCCGCAGGATATGGGTATTCTATTGCGATTTCCCAGCTGATTTATCTATCCATTTCACAGATCCGGATGTCACCAATGCAAGAGCAATACGTTCCCCAATCCATAGAACCAGCAGTGCAAAAGCACTGGGATGCCAAGAAAACCTTCAAGGCGGTGGAGAAAGTAGACAAGGAAAAGTTCTACTGCCTCTCCATGTTCCCCTATCCGTCTGGTCGTCTACACATGGGGCACGTTCGCAACTACACCATAGGTGATGTGATCTCCCGTTATCAACGCCTCAATGGCAAGAACGTGCTGCAACCCATCGGTTGGGACGCCTTCGGCCTGCCGGCGGAAAACGCCGCCATCAAGAACAACACGGCACCGGCACCCTGGACCTACGAAAACATCGAATACATGAAGAACCAGCTGAAGATGCTGGGTCTGGGTTATGACTGGGATCGCGAGCTGGCCACCTGCAAGCCGGACTACTACCGCTGGGAGCAGTGGTTCTTCACCAAGCTCTACGAGAAGGGTCTGGTCTACAAGAAGACCTCCTCCGTCAACTGGTGCCCGAACGACATGACCGTACTGGCCAACGAGCAGGTTGTCGACAACTGCTGCTGGCGCTGTGACACCCCGGTGGAGCAGAAAGAGATCCCCCAGTGGTTCATCAAGATCACCGACTACGCCGAAGAGCTGCTGAACGATATCGACAATCTGGAAGGCTGGCCGGAGATGGTCAAGACCATGCAGCGCAACTGGATTGGCCGCTCCGAAGGGGTCAACATCAGCTTCGCCATCGAGGGTCAGACTGAGCATCTGGAGGTCTACACCACCCGTCCGGACACCTTCATGGGCGTGACCTATGTCGGTATCGCCGCCGGCCACCCGCTGGCGCTGCAAGCAGCCCAGACCAATCCGGAACTGGCCGCCTTTATCGAAGAGTGCAAGAACACCAAGGTGGCCGAAGCCGAGCTCGCCACCATGGAGAAGAAGGGCATGGCCACCGGCCTCTACGCCATTCACCCGCTGGATGGCCGCAAGGTACCGGTCTGGGTCGCCAACTTCGTGCTGATGAACTACGGCACCGGCGCCGTGATGGCGGTACCGGGCCACGACCTGCGTGACCATGAGTTCGCCACCAAGTATGGGCTCGAGATCAAGCCGGTCATCAAGCCGGTCGATGGCGAGCTGCCGAACGTGATCGACGCCGCCTACACCGACAAGGGCGTGCTGTTCAACTCCGGCGAGTTCGACGGCCTCGAGTTCCAGCCGGCATTCGATGCCATCGCCAGCAAGCTGGAGAGCCTTGGCTGCGGCAAGCGCACCGTCAACTTCCGTCTGCGCGACTGGGGTGTCTCCCGTCAGCGCTACTGGGGTGCTCCCATCCCCATGCTGACCCTGGCCGACGGCACCGTCGTGCCGACCCCGGAAGACCAACTGCCGGTACTGCTGCCGGAAGACGTGGTGATGGACGGTATCCAGAGCCCGATCAAGGCCGACGCCGAGTGGGCCAAGACCACTTACAACGGCCAGGAAGCGTTCCGCGAGACCGATACCTTCGACACCTTTATGGAGTCCTCCTGGTACTACGCCCGCTACTGCTCCCCGGACTACGACAAGGGCATGCTGGATCCGGCGGCTGCCAACCACTGGCTGCCGGTGGATCAGTACATCGGCGGCATCGAGCACGCCTGTATGCACCTGCTCTACGCCCGCTTCTTCCACAAGCTGCTGCGTGACGCAGGTCTGGTCAACAGCGACGAGCCGTTCAAGCGCCTGCTCTGCCAGGGCATGGTGCTGGCCGACGCCTTCTACTACAAGGACGAGAAGGGCGGCAACGTCTGGGTCAGCCCGACCGACGTCAAGGTGGAACGTGACGAGAAGGGTCGCATCACCAAGGCCGTCGACAATGAAGGTCGTGAAGTCATTCACTCCGGCATGACCAAGATGTCCAAGTCCAAGAACAACGGCATCGACCCGCAGCTGATGGTGGAGCGTTACGGCGCCGATACCGTGCGTCTGTTCATGATGTTCGCCTCGCCCGCCGAGATGACCCTGGAGTGGTCCGACTCCGGCGTCGAGGGTGCCCAGCGCTTCCTGCGCCGTCTGTGGCGCATCACCTTCGAGCACGTCAGTGCCGGCGTAGCTCCCGCACTGAATGTGGCGGCACTCAGCAGCGACCAGAAAGCCGTGCGCCGCGAGCTGCACAAGACCATCGCCAAGGTGAGCGACGACGTGGGTCGCCGTCAGACCTTCAACACCGCCATCGCCGCCATCATGGAGCTGATGAACAACCTGGCCAAGCTGGGCAACGACGAGCAGGACCGCGCCCTGATGCAGGAAGCGCTGGAAGCGGTCGTGGTCATGCTCTACCCCATCACCCCGCACATCGGCTTCGAGCTGTGGAAGATGCTGGGCAAGGGCGACGACGTGGATCACGCCGTCTGGCCGGTGGCCGACGAAGCGGCCATGGTCGAGACCGAGAAGCTGGTGGTGGTGCAGATCAACGGCAAGATGCGCGGCAAGCTGACCGTGCCGGCCGAGATCAGCCAGGCCGACGTCGAGAAGCTGGCCATGGCCGATGCCTCGGTCCAGAAGTTCGCCGACGGCCTGACCGTACGCAAGGTGATCTACGTGCCGGGCAAACTGCTCAACATCGTGGCCAACTGATGCCATACCGCCTGGCCATACAGACTGACCGTCTGGTTGCCAGGCGGTAACAGCAAACGGATGATAACGGCGGGCCCTGCGCCCGCCGCTCTTCACTTCATGCAAAGAGGATTTTCTATGGGCACCACCCTCACTCGCTGGCTGACCATACTGCTGACCGGTCTGCTGCTGCAGGCCTGCGGTTTTCAGATGCGCGGCACCGCCATCCCGCCCGAGTTGATGACCATGAAGGTGGTCGGTGACAACAAGAGCGATTTCTATCGACTGGTCACCACCCGCCTCAAGGCGGCCGGCGTGCAGCTCGCCGACAAGGAGGGCATCCCGGTGCTGACCCTGTCCGGCGTCGGCAGCACCAGCCAGGTCGCCTCCGTCGACTCCATCGGCCAGGCCCGTGAATACGTGCTGGGCTACAACACCCAGTTCACTGTCTCCATGCCGGGCAAACCGACCCAGGTCTTCCCCATCGCCTTCAACCGCAGTTTCCTGAACAAGCCGGATGCGGCGCTCGCCTCCTCCCGCGAGCAGGAGCAGCTTGGCAAGGAGATGCAGGAGCAGGCCGCCAACCTGGTGATCCGCCAGCTCAGCCAGGTCAAGTTCTGATGCACGTATCTTGATGAGAGTTCGTTGATGAGAGTCTATCCCGAGCAGTTTGCGGATCACCTCAAAGCAGGGCTCAAGCCCTGCTATCTCATTTTTGGGGACGCTCCCCTGTTCAAGAATGAGCAAGCCATCGACCGTGCATCCTTCCCCCTCAACCAGGCCAGGTTCTGATGCGGATTTACCCTGAACAACTCGCGGATCACCTCAAGGCAGGGCTCAAGCCCTGCTATCTCATTTTTGGAGACGAGCCCCTGCTCAAGCTGGAAGCCATCGACGCCGTGCGCCAGGTGGCGCGCAAACAGGGCTTCGATGAGCGCCACAGCTTTGTGGTGGAGCAAGGGCTGGACTGGAATCAGGTCTACGATGCCTGCCAGGCCATGAGCCTGTTCTCGGCCCGCCAGATCATCGAGCTGGAGCTGCCGGCCAAGGTCGACAAGGAGTTGGCCGCCCGCATCAGCGAGATCGGCAAGCAGCTGCACCCCGACCTGCTGCTGGTGCTGAGCGGTAATCGCCTCAACCAGACCCAGATGAAGGCAGCCTGGTTCGACAAGCTGAGCCAGAGCGGCACCTATGTGCCGGTCAACCACCCCGAACCCCGTTTCTTTCCGCGCTGGATGAGCGCCCGCTTCCAGCGCTTCGGCCTCAAGGCGCTGCCGGATGCGGTCAACTTCATGTGCCACTCCTACGAGGGCAACCTGCTGGCTGCCAGCCAGGAGATCGAGAAGCTGACCCTGCTCTCGCCACCCCAGCCCATCAGCGTCGCCTATCTGCAGGAGACCATCATCCGCCACGCCCACTTCACCCCGTTCCAGCTCATCGACACCCTGCTGGAAGGAAAGGTGAACCGGGCCCAGCGCATCCTGCTGGCCCTGCGCGCCGAGGGTACCGAACCCGGCATGCTGGCCTGGGCCCTCTGCCGCGAGCTGGAGCAGCTCACCGAGCTGGCGCTGGCTGCCAGGGCCGGTCAGCCGCTGGTGGAGCACTTCTCGCGCCTGCGCATCTGGCAGAGCCGCCAGCAGCTCATTCAACAGGCGCTGACCCGGCTGCCCTTCGCCAAACTGCAGCAGTTGTGGCAGCTGATGGCCCGGCTCGACGACGCCCAGCGTCGCTTCGATACCGAGCAGGCATGGCTGATGCTGCAGACCCTCGCCCTCGGTTTTCGCGATGGCACCCCCTTGCCGCTGGCGGGATCTGACGCATGATCCAGCCCGTCGACATCCCGGCCGTCACCGGAGGGAGCCCATGTTGAAACCACCCATCGGTATTCTGGGGGGGACGTTCGATCCCATCCACATCGGTCACCTGCGCCCGGCCATCGAGGCCCGCGACGCCCTGGGTCTGGCCGAAGTGCGCCTGCTGCCGAACCATATTCCGCCCCACCGGGCCAGCCCCTTCTGCTCGAGCGAGC
Organism: Aeromonas sp. Y318-1; assembly: GCF_027706125.1. NCBI lineage: Bacteria > Pseudomonadati > Pseudomonadota > Gammaproteobacteria > Aeromonadales > Aeromonadaceae > Aeromonas > Aeromonas sp. Y318-1. The sequence continues at coordinate 197,096 of NZ_JAPDCM010000005.1, read as the reverse complement.
AGCGTCTGGCCATGGTCGCCCTGGCAGCGGCGGAAAACCTGGGCTTCGTGGTGGATGAGCGGGAGCTGAAACGGGACACCCCCTCCTGGACCATCGACACCCTCATCGAGCTGCGTCATGAACTGCCGGATACCCCGCTCTGCTTTTTGATGGGGATGGACTCCCTGCTCGGCCTGCAGAGCTGGCACCGCTGGCAGGAGCTGCTCGATTATGCCCATCTGGTGGTGAGTACCCGCCCCGGCTGGCAGCCGGACTATCCGGCCGAGGTGGCCGAGCTGCTGGCCCGTCACCAGAGCCAGCAGGTGACGGATCTGCACCGGCTGCTCCATGGCCGCATCTGGCTGGCGGACAATCTGCCGGTCGAGCTGTCGGCCACCCGTCTGCGGGCGCTGCTGGCGACAGGCGCGGATCCCCGCTATCTGCTGCCGCCGTCGGTGGCACAATACATCCGCCAGCAGGGGCTGTACCGGCCGGCATGAACCCGATCGCGGCCGGCGGTTGTCCGGCACGGATCGCGCACTATAGTGATCAACAGGGGGCGAGTTTGCCAAGCGGGCACGGCCCCTGTTCCACTCCCCTTCACCGCACTGGGAAACGGGAGTGACCATGATATAATCCGCCGCCCTCACGCCGTGAAAGCGCGCCGGAATACAGGAGAGACTCATTGCAAGGTCAAGAATTGCATGCCTTTATCGTCGACAAGATCGATGACATGAAAGGCCGCGACATCATCACCCTCGATGTACGCGGCAAATCCAGCATCACCGACACCATGATCGTCTGTTCCGGCAACTCCAGCCGTCACGTCAGCGCCATCGCCCACCATCTGGCCAGCGAGGCCCGCCATGCCGGGCTCGATCTGCTGAGCGTGGAAGGCCAGCTCACCGGCGAATGGGTACTGGTGGATCTGGGGTCGGTGATCGTGCACGTGATGCAGGATGAGCATCGCGACTTCTACCAGCTGGAAAAACTCTGGAACGGCACCGCTCAAGTGAACGCGCAATAACCGAGTACAAGTGTAATAAACGATGAAGATCCAGTTGATTGCGGTGGGCACCAAGATGCCCGCCTGGGTAGAGCATGGCTTCGAAGAGTATCGTCGTCGTTTCCCCAAAGACATGCCGTTCGAGCTGGTCGAGATCGGCGCCGGAAAACGTGGCAAAAATGCCGACATCCCCCGCATTCTGCAAAAAGAGGGGGAAGCCATGCTGGCGGCGGCCGGTCGTTCGCGTATCGTGACCCTGGATATTCCCGGCAAACCCTGGACCACCGAGCAGCTCGCCGTGCAGCTGGAAGCCTGGAAGCTGGATGGCCGCGACGTGGCCCTGCTGGTGGGCGGCCCTGAAGGGCTGTCGCCCGAGTGCAAGGCTGCGGCCGAACAGAGCTGGTCGCTGTCGCCGCTGACCCTGCCCCACCCGCTGGTGCGGGTGCTGGTGGCCGAGAGCCTCTATCGCGCCTGGAGCATTACCACCAATCATCCGTATCACAGAGAGTGAGCCATGAATTATTCCAGCATCACCCTCACATACCCGTATCACAGAGAGTGGGACATGCACTATTCCAGCATCACCCTCACATACCCGAATCACAGAGAGTGAATCATGCGTTATTCCAGCATCCCCCTCTCAAACCAGAATCACAGAGCGTGAGCATGCACATCTGCACCCTGTTTCTCACCTGCTCGACAGCCATAAGGTAGCGGCATGCTGAAGAATCGCATCGAGATGCGCGACCACAGCGCCGAGGGTCGCCTCTTCTTTCGACGTACCCTGGTCGCCTACATCGGCATGATAGTGCTGATGCTGGTGTTGCTGGGCAACCTCTATTATCTGCAGGTCGAGTCTTACGACACCTACCAGACCCGCTCCAACGACAACCGCATCCGGGTGGTGCCGGTGGCACCGCCACGCGGCCTCATCTATGACGCCAACGGCGTGCTATTGGCGGAGAACCGCCCGGTCTACAGCCTGGAGATAGTGCCGGAAGAGACCAAGGATCTGGAGAAGACCGCCGACGAGCTGATCGCCCTGCTGAAGCTGCCGGAAGGCACCAAGGAGAAGTTCCTGGCCGAGGTCAAGCGCCAGCGCCGCTTCAAGCCGGTGGCCCTGTTCGAGAAGCTGACTGAGTATCAGGTTGCCCTCTTCTCGGTCAACCAGCACAACTACCCCGGGGTCAGCATTGAGGCCTACCTCAAGCGCTACTATCCGTTCGGTGACACCCTCACCCATGCGCTGGGCTATGTGGCCAAGATCAACACCCGCGACGTGGAGCGCCTCGACAAGGAGGACAAGCTCGCCAACTATGCCGCCACCAAGGACATCGGCAAGCAGGGGGTGGAGAAGTACTACGAGGATCAGCTGCACGGCGTGGCCGGCTACCAGGAGGTCGAGGTCAACAACCGCGGCCGGGTGGTGCGTACCCTCAAGTTCCAGCCGCCCGAGCCCGGCAAAGATATCTACCTCAACATCGACATCCGCCTGCAGCTCAAAGCGCAGGAGTTGCTGGCCGGTCGCCGTGGCGCCATCGTGATGATGGATCCCAATACCGGCGCCATCCTGGCCATGGAGTCGAGCCCGAGCTATGACCCCAACCTGTTCGTGACCGGCATCTCCAGCGCCAACTACTCGGCGCTGCTCAACGATCCGGCAAGGCCGCTGGTGAACCGCACCACCCAGGGCATCTATGCACCCGCCTCCACTGTCAAGCCCATGATGGCGGTGATGGGGCTCAACGAGGGGGCCATCACCCCCAACTACCGCTACTTCGGCGGCCCCAGTTTCTCCATCCCCGGCACCACCAAGAAGTTTCGCGACTGGCGCCGCTGGGGTCACGGCTGGCTCGACGTCTACCGCGCCATCGAAGTGTCGGCGGATACCTACTTCTACGATCTCGCCTACCGGGTCGGCATCGACAAGATCAACAGCTACATGACCAAGTTCGGCTTCGGTCAGTACAGCGGCGTCGATCTGTACGAGGAGACCAAGGGGGTGATGCCGTCGCGCGACTGGAAGATGGCCCGCTGGCGCCAGCCCTGGTATCAGGGTGACACCATCTCCATCGGCATCGGCCAGGGCTACTGGAGCGCCACCCCGATCCAGCTGGCCAAGGCCATCAGCATCCTGACCCAGAACGGCCACGACGTGACGCCGCACCTGCTCAAGAGCACCGCCTCCATCGATGGCGTGGTCAATGCCCCCATCAACCCGAACATGGCCATCCAGACCAAGAGCGACAGCTACTGGCAGGTGGCCAAGGACGGCATGTGGCGGGTTATCAACGGTCACGAGGGAACCGGTCGGCGCGCCTTTGCCAACACCCCCTACAAGGCGGCAGGCAAGTCCGGTACCGCCCAGGTGGTGGGGCTGAAGGAGAACCAGGTCTACAACGCGGCCACCACCAAGGTGGAGCACCGCGACAACGCCCTGTTCGTCTCGTTCGCCCCGTTCGAAGCACCCAAGGCGGTCGTCGCCCTGGTACTGGAAAACGCCGGTGGCGGCAGCGCCATGGCCGCCCCGGTGGCCCGCCAGATGCTGGACGCCTACCTGCTGCCACCGGAGCCGCAACTGCCGCCGGCGCCGGCCAAGAAGCCCCAATCTGAAGAGGTCGCTCCTCATGAGTAATTCCGCTCGCCAGCAGAGCATCTGGTACAAGCTGCACATCGACTTGCCGCTGCTGCTCGGCCTGCTGACCCTGATGTCCCTCTCCATGGTGGTGCTCTACTCCGCCTCCGGCCAGGACGTCGACTCCATCGTGCGCCAGCTGGTGCGCGGCGGGCTGGCGTTCGCCCTGATGATCGGCATGGCCCAGCTGCCCCCCTCCCTCTATGCCCGCTGGTCGGTGCCGCTGTTCGTGGTGGTGGTGCTGCTGCTGGTTGCAGTGGACGTGTTCGGTCATATCGGCAAGGGGGCCCAGCGCTGGCTGGACCTCGGCTTCATGAAGTTTCAGCCCTCCGAGGTGATGAAGCTCTCCATGCCCATCATGGTGGCCGCCTGGCTCAGCCGCCACTCGCTGCCGCCCAAGTTCAGCCACCTGGTGCTGAGTCTCATCATGGTGCTGCTGCCTACCCTGCTGATCGCGGCCCAGCCCGATCTCGGCACCTCCATCCTGGTGGCCGCCTCCGGCTTCTTCGTGATCTTCCTGGCGGGGATAAGCTGGTGGCTGATCGGGTTGGCGGTGCTGCTCATCTGCGCCTTCATGCCGGTGCTCTGGTTCTTCCTGATGCACGACTACCAGCGCCAGCGGGTGCTGATGTTGCTGGATCCTGAGAAGGACCCGCTCGGTCGCGGCTATCACATCATCCAGTCCAAGATAGCGATCGGCTCCGGCGGCGTGTTCGGCAAGGGCTGGCTGCAGGGCACTCAGTCCCAGCTCGAGTTTCTGCCCGAGCGCCACACCGACTTCATCTTCGCGGTGTTCAGCGAGGAGTTCGGCCTGGTGGGCGTGGCCCTCCTGCTGGTGATCTACCTCTACATCATCAGCCGCTGCCTGTTCATCTCCATGCAGGCCCAGAACAGCTTCGAGCGCCTGCTGGGCGGTGCCCTGACCCTCACCTTCTTCGTCTACGTGTTCGTCAACATGGGCATGGTGAGCGGCATCCTTCCGGTGGTGGGGGTTCCCCTGCCGCTGGTGAGCTATGGCGGCACCTCCATGGTGACCCTGATGGCCGGCTTCGGCATCCTGATGTCCATCCAGACCCACAGAAGGCTGCTCGCCTGATGCGACTGGCCGGTTTGCTGCTCTCTCTCGTTGCCCTGACCGCAACGGCGGCCGTCGAGCCTCCGGGGCTCGCCCGGCTCGCCGAGCAGCAACAGGTGCCGCTGGCCGAGCTGCAGGCCGCCGCGGCCCAGGCCAGCTTGCGCCAGGAGGTGCTCGACACAATCAGCCGCCCCTGGGAGGCCAAACCCTGGCACCGTTACCGGCCGCTGTTCATCACCCCGGAGCGGATCCGGGACGGCGTCGACTTCTGGCAACGCCACGCCGCCACCCTGGCGCGGGCCGAACAGACCTACCAGGTGCCGGCGTCCCTCATCGTCGCCATCATCGGCATCGAGACCTTCTACGGCCGCCAGATGGGCCGCCATCCGGTGCTCGACAGCCTCTATACCCTGGGCTTCCACTACCCGGAGCGGGCAGACTTCTTTGCCAAGGAGTTTGCCCAGCTGGTGCTGCTTGCCCGGGAGGAGAAGTGGCCACTCACCCGCCTGAAGGGTTCCTATGCCGGCGCCATGGGCATGGGTCAGTTCATGCCCTCCAGCTATCGCCACTATGCGGTCGACTTCGACGGCGACGGCAAGCGCGATCTGTTCACCAATCCGGTGGATACCATCGGCAGCGTTGCCCACTATTTTGCCGAGCACCAGTGGCGCTGGGGGGAGTCGCCGGTCGAACCCGCCTTGATCGGGCTGGCGCCAGTGGGTACCCTGCTGGGGCCTGCCCCCGAGCTGACCCAGACCTGGGCCGAGCTGGCCACCGCAGGCATTGAACTCGCCACCCCGCTGGCACCCGACACGCCGGTGAAACTGCTGGCATTGGAACAGGCCGATGGACCGGAATACTGGGTCGCGCGCCACAATTTTTATGTGATCACCCGCTATAACCGCAGCCCGCTCTATGCGATGGCGGTGCATCAACTCAGTCAAGCAATCCAGGACGCGTATGCATTACAGCCACAAACTTCTCCCGCTCAGCCTGACCTTGTTGCTGGCCGCCTGTAGCAGCCAGCCGGAGCAGCTTCCCCCGCCTCCCGAACCGATCCAGCCGGAAAAACCCCAGGTCATCGAGATCCCTCAGGCCACCGGCGCCATCCCGCGCCCCGAACCCCTGAGCGCCAGCGGCAACCGGGATTACTGGATAGGCAAGCAGAAGAACGAGGTGTGGCGCGACATCAAGCACTACAGCGAAGAGGGGACTGCCAGCTGGCTGGCGCAGGATCTGGACGGCCAGAAGACCGCCAACGGCGACGTGCAGGACAGCAAGCTGTTCAGCGCCGCCCACCGCAACCTGCCGCTGCCAAGCTATGTGCGGGTCACCAACCTGGACAACGGGCTGGAGACCATAGTGCGGGTCAACGATCGCGGCCCCTTCGGCAGCGACCGGCTGATCGATCTCTCCCATGCAGCCGCCAAGCAGCTGGAGATGGTGGAGGGGGGCGAGGCTCGGGTGCGGGTCGAGCTCATCAACGACACCCCGGACCAGATGGTGATCATGGCCCCCATGAAGCCCATCGAGATGACGCCGACCACGCCGGCGGCCGCGGCCCCTGCTGCTCAGGACGGCTTCGTCGGTCAGCCCACCGAACTGGCCATGGCTACACCGGCTACCGCCGAACCGGCCCCGGTCGTCAAACCCGCCAAACCGGCAGCGGCCAAGGCGGCCGCGCCCGCCAGCAGCGGCGAGGGCAAGATGATCCAGGTGCTGGCCAGCGGCTCGCAGGCACGGGCCGAGGCGATGGGCAAGGTGATGACCCAGCGCCATGGGGTGCCCTACCAGGTGGCGGCCCACGGCGCCATCTTCCGGGTCCTGCTGGGACCGGTCCCCGCCGCTCAGCAGACCGCCCTGCTCGAACAGATCCGTCAGGGAGGGCTGGAGCAAGCCTTCATCGTCCCCTGATAGGGAGTGGCTCAGCCAGCATGAACCACCGCCAGCCGCCCGCCATCACGTCGTTTCCCGGCGTGATGGCGGCAACGGATGGATAAAAAACCAGGCCAGATGGCACGTCGGGCTTTGACCGACGGTCGCTTCTGGTATAGTGAAGCCCGCATTTTTAACTTGGGTTACCCCAACCAGGCTCCAGGAATTTCAAGATGTCCAAATTTGCCCGTTCAGTTATTCTGGCCTCCCTGATAAGCGCCACCGCTCAGGCCAACACGCCTGTACCGACCCCGAACGCCAACCCCGTGGTCGTTCCCGCCGCGCCGGAGATCTCCGCCAAGGCCCATATTCTGATCGACTACTACTCGGGTCAGGTGCTGGCCGAGCAGAACGCCGAAGAGCGTCTGCCGCCCGCCAGTCTGACCAAGATGATGACCTCCTACATCATCGGCCAGGAGCTGCTGAAGGGGAACATCAAGCGCACCGACATGGTGACCATCAGCCAGAACGCCTGGTCCAAGAACTACTCCGACTCCTCCAAGATGTTCATCGAGGTGGGCAAGCAGGTCTCGGTCGATGATCTCAACAAGGGCATCATCATCCAGTCCGGCAACGACGCCTGCGTCGCCATGGCCGAATTCCTGGCCGGCAGCACCGACTCCTTCGCCAGTCTGATGAACAGCTGGGCCGCCAAGCTCGGCATGAACGACAGCCACTTCATGAACCCGCACGGGCTGGATGCGGAAGGTCACTACAGTACCGCCCACGACATGGCGCGCCTGGGCCAGGCCCTGATCCGCGACCTGCCGGACGAGTACAAGATCTACGCCCAGAAGTCCTTCGTGTTCAACGGCATCACCCAGCACAACCGCAACCGTCTGCTGTGGGATCAATCCCTGCAAGTTGACGGCATCAAGACCGGCCACGTCAGCCAGGTCGGCTACAACCTGGTCTCCTCCGCCACCAACAACGAAGGCATGCGCCTGATCGCCGTGGTGCTGGGTGCCAGCAGCGAAGCCTCCCGCGCCGCCGAGAGCAAGAAACTGCTCACCTACGGTTTCCGTTTCTTCCAGAGCCTGACCCCGTACAAGGCCGGCACCGAGCTGGTGACCCAGAAGATCTGGATGGGCGACAAGTCTGAAGTGAAACTGGGCGTCGACAAGGACGTCTCCGTGCTGGTCACCCGTGGCCAGGGCAACAACCTCAAAGCCGACTTCCAGCTCGAGAGCGAGCTGAAGGCACCGCTGGCCAAGGGCCAACGGGTCGGTACCGTGTTCCTCAAGCAAGGTGACAAGGAGATCAAGCAGGTTCCGCTGGTCGCCCTGGAAGAGGTGCAGGAAGGTGGCCTGATGAGCCGTCTGTGGGATTACCTGGTGATGCTGGTCTCCAGCTGGTTCAAGTAACCTGCGCACAAACCTGACCAAACAGCGGCGCCAACAGGCGCCGCTGCTGTCTTTTGCGGTCGGGCCAGTCAATAACCCTGCAATCTGCAGGTTCCGCCGACTGACGATTTGTGGTAAAAAGCAGCACCTCCATGCCTCGTCTGCCAGACCGGACCTTGATCCCGGCCTGGGCAATGCCCATATACACTTGAGCAGTGCCCGCCACAGACGGGTAGATGGCGGCCCTGATGGGCCATCGGCCACTAGCCACAAGCGATGAAGTCGTCCCGTGACGACACCAAAAGGTGAGTAAATGAATACCAAGTTTGATGAACTGCTGGAGTTCCCCTGCAAGTTCCCGTTCAAGGTGCTCGGCGTTGCCGACCCGGCGCTGCCGGACATGGTGGTGGAAGTGCTGCAGCAGCACGCCCCCGGTACCTACAGCCCGACCGTGCAGCCCAGCTCCAAGGGCAACTACCACTCGGTCCGGGTCACTGTGACCGCCCAGAGCAAGGAACATATCGAAGCCATGTATACCGCACTCGGTAACATAGAGCTGGTTCGCTACGTCCTGTAAGTCGCCTCTCTCGCCCCGCCACCGGGGCGACTGATTATTTGCCAGCCGGCTGTCGTGGCCGCGCTGGCCGACCCCAGCGCCTGTCAGTGAGGAAAGATGTCACTCCAAACCCCCGCCGAATCACCATCGTCAGCCCCCCGGCTGCTGGTCAGACAGCTGGGCCGCCGTCCCTACCAGCCGGTATGGGATGCCATGAAGGCCTTCACCGACAGCCGTACCCCCGACACCCCGGACGAGTTCTGGGTGGTGGAGCACGACCCCGTCTACACCCAGGGTCAGGCCGGCAAGGCCGAACACCTGCTCGCCCCCGGCGATATCCCGGTGGTGCAGAGCGATCGCGGTGGCCAGGTGACCTATCACGGCCCCGGCCAGCTGGTGCTCTACGTGCTGGTGGATGTGCGCCGCAGCAAGCTGACGGTGCGCGAGCTGGTGACCTGTCTCGAGACCGCCATCATCAACACCCTGGCCAAAAGCGGGATTGAGGCTTATGCCAAACCCGATGCCCCCGGCGTCTACGTGAAGAACCAGCTCGGCGCCTCGCTGCAGACAGAAGCCAAACTGGCCTCGCTCGGCCTGCGCATCCGCAAGGGTTGCTCGTTCCACGGCCTGGCCCTCAACGTCAACATGGACATGACCCCCTTCCTGCGCATCAATCCGTGCGGCTATGCGGGCATGGCCATGACCCAGACCAGCGCCCTGGGCGGCCCGCAGAGCGTGGCCGAGGCGCAAGCGATGCTGGTGGCCGAACTGGCCAGCCTGATCGGCTATGAGACAATCACGAATACCGAAGAGGCGGCATGAGCGAGCCCATGCTGCCTGGCCATGAGGGCACCGAGATGACCCTGGTGGCTATCAACCAGACAATAACAAACACCGAGAGTGAATCATGAGCAAACCCGTTCGTATGGAGCCGGGCGTCAAGCTGCGCGATGGCGACAAGATGGCCCTGATCCCGGTGAAATTCATGCCGGATCCCAACGAGGAAGTGCTGCGCAAGCCGGACTGGATGCGGATCAAGCTGCCGCCGTCGAGCCAGAAGATCGAGCACATCAAGAGCACCCTGCGCAAGAACAAGCTGCACTCAGTGTGTGAAGAGGCCTCCTGCCCCAACCTGGCGGAGTGCTTCAACCACGGCACCGCCACCTTCATGATCATGGGTGCCATCTGCACCCGTCGCTGCCCCTTCTGCGACGTGGCCCACGGCCGCCCGCTGGCGCTCGATCCGGACGAGCCGAAGAAGCTGGCGCTGACCATCAAGGAGATGGGGCTGAAATACGTGGTGATCACCTCGGTGGACCGCGACGATCTGCGCGACGGCGGTGCCCAGCACTTCGCCGACTGCATCAAGCAGATCCGCGAGCACAGCCCGCAGACCCGCATCGAGATCCTGACCCCGGACTTCCGCGGCCGGATGGAGCAGGCACTGGAAGTGTTCCGCGAGACCCCGCCTGACGTGTTCAACCACAACCTGGAAACCGCCCCGCGCATGTACCGAGTCGCCCGTCCGGGTGCCGACTACAAGTGGTCGCTGGAGCTGCTGCGCCGCATCAAGGAGATGCACCCCCATGTGCCGACCAAGTCCGGCGTCATGATGGGTCTGGGCGAAACCAACGAAGAGATCGTGCAGGTACTCAAGGACTTGCGCGAACACGGCGTCAACATGCTGACCCTGGGCCAGTATCTGCAGCCGAGCCGCCACCACCTGCCGGTGAAGCGCTACGTGCCGCCCGCAGAGTTCGACGAGCTCAAAGACGTGGCCATGGGGCTGGGCTTCTCCCACGCCGCCTGCGGTCCCTTCGTCCGCTCCTCCTACCATGCGGACCTGCAAGCCAAGGGCGAAGAGGTGAAATAACCTCGCTCCCCCTGGTCAAAAAAGAGCGCCCTTGGGCGCTCTTTTTTATGGGGTGGCCACAGGCTGACGCCGTTTTGGCTGCCGACCACGGCCAGCGCCGTTTGCACTCACTTCGCCGCCGGGTTAACGTGAGCCTCCCTTCTCCCCTTGAGTGATCTGCAGGATGCCGACACCGCTTATCCGCTTGCTGCCCATGAGCGAGCAGCACTACCCCGCCTATTGCGCCTGCTTCATCGAGGAGTACGCGCAGGATCTCGCCAGCAACCAGGGCCACGATCTCGCCACCGCCCGCCACAAGGCCGAGGCCTCCCTGCAGCGCTATCTGCCGCAAGGGGTAGCCAGCGCCGGTCACCACCTGCTCTGCATCCTGCCCGCAGACGCAGAGGGCGCGGTTGCCCCCGCCGAGGGGGGGCCACTGGGTTATCTCTGGCACGCCATCGACAGCGACGGCGCCGCCACCTTTATCTATGACTTCTATGTCGCGCCGGCCCACCGCAGCCGGGGGATCGGCAAGGCCGCCATGGCGCTGCTGGAAGCCGAGCTCAGGCGCAGCGGCATCCGCCAGATCACCCTGCGGGTCGCCCACGACAACCCGCGCGCCCTGGCGCTTTACCAGGAGGCGGGCTTCGCCATCACCGGCTACAACATGGCCAAACGGCTGGGTTGAACGCCTTGTCCCGCCCTTGTACCACCCGGACAGGGGCGTGCCACCACCCGGCTGGCGCTGATATGATGAGGCCGCCCCGGCCTGCGTCGCTGCGCACGCCCTGTTTGTTCCCTGTCGCCCCGTTTCAGGATCCTGCTTATGTCACACACCCGCGTCTTCATCGTGCACGGCTATACCGCCTCCCCCCACTCCCACTGGTTTCCCTGGCTCAAGGCGCAGCTCGAAGCCCGCGATATCCGGGTCGAGGTGCTGGCCATGCCTGATCCCCACCATCCGCAACCCGCCGCCTGGGACGCCGCCATGGACAGCCTGGTGCGCGATCACGATGAGCGGACCTTTCTGCTGGGCCACAGCCTCGGCTGCATCACCATCTTGCGCCAGCTGAGCCGCCTGCCCGCCTCCCGCCGGGTGGGCGGGATCCTGCTGGTGTCCGGCTTCGATCAGCCGCTGCACACCCTGCCTGAGCTGGATCCCTTCATGACCCAGGGTTACGACCCGGCCCACATCATGGCGCTGGCGCCCCGACGGGTCGTGGTCGCCTCCCGCGACGATGCCATCGTGCCCTATCGCTACTGCCAGCACCTGAGCGAACAGCTGGCCGCGCCGCTCTACAGCCTGGAGCATGGCGGTCACTTCCTCGATCGGGACGGTTTTCTGGCGCTGCCGCTGGTACACGACCGGCTGCTGGGGATGATCGAGGACCAATAGATGGCAAAACGGCCACTTGCGTGGCCGTTGCAACACTCCGCCGGCTAGAGCGAGATGCCGGAAAAAGACATGAAGCCGAGCGACATCAGCCCGGCCACGATGAAGGTGATGCCGATGCCGCGCAGCCCCTCTGGCACATCCGAATACTTCATCTTCTGGCGCAGACCGGCGATGGCGACGATGGCCAGCAGCCAGCCCAGCCCTGAGCCCGCCCCGTACACCACGGATTCGATGAAGTCGTAATCCCGCTGGGCCATAAACATCACCCCGCCGAAGATGGCGCAATGCACCGTCAGCAGCGGCAGATAGATGCCCAGCGCGTGATAGAGCGCCGGAAAGTGCTTGTCGAGCACCATCTCCATCACCTGTACCAGCGCCGCCAGCACCCCGATATAGACGATGAAATCGAGAAAGCTCAGATCAAACTCGCCGAGGAAGGTACTCTCGGGACGCAGGATATGGCGGTAGATCAGGTTGTTGAGGGGAATGGCGATCACCATGACCACCAGCACCGTCATGCCAAGGCCGAAGGCGGTGTTGATGTTCTTGGAAACGGCCAGGAAGGTGCACATGCCAAGGAAGAAGGCCAGCGCCAAGTTTTCGACAAAAATCGAGTGAATAAACAGGTTTACATAATAATCCATCGGGTCGGCTCACAACGTGTACGGGGCGGGGGCCGCCTTCGCGCCCGCCGGCGGGCAGGCACGAAGACGGTGCAAGGAGGGCACCGGGCCGCACGGGCATGCCTTCGCGGCTGACATCGATCAGCGAGGGAGCAAGCCTTGGGCGGACGGGCGCTCAGCAAGCAGCCGGGTACGAGTCGCTGTGGCAGAAACGAAATTGCAGGTGATGGCAGCTCAACTGCCACCGGTGCAGATAACCGAAGTAGTCGCTCAGTTGTCTGAGGTAGATGAGGGGCAGGAAGAACAGCAGGCCGCAGAGCAGGCCGAGGATATCGTGCTGGAACCAGGCCAGCAGCACCTGATAGAGCTCGGCTTGAGCAGCCCCTTCCAGCCGTCGCCCCTGCTCGAAGCTGAGCCGCCACTGGCCGCCCGGCGGCAGGCTGACGCTGTTGACCAGCCCGGGATCGGCTGGCTCATGCAACTGCATCGAGGCGCCCTGGCCGACCGCGGCCTGACGTACGGCTGCACCGACCTCTGCCGCGGCGAAGGCGGCAAGCCACAGAAGGCAGGCGATGGCGAGGGCCATCGGCCAGGTCGAGCGTCGGCCAGCGGGTGACAAGCAGGGAGTCCCTTCTTTAAAAGAGGATTCAGCGAGGCCGAATATATCACAATTCATCTTTTTATTGAATTTGAAACCCTGCAAACACCCACGAATTGATACTAAAGCCCCTCGTTATCAATAAAGCCGGCAATTAAAAACCACAATGAGAGCAAGGAACACCCTCTTTGCCCTCACGGTGACCCTCACGCCTGCACAAAGGCTGGGTGGTAGCACACTTCGCCACGAGGCATGGCGGCGCCGAACGAGCGAGCCATGAAGTACTCCGCCGGCACGCCGGGCAGCGTCAACCCCGGCTCGGACACGAAGCCGAAACGGCCGTAGAAACCGGGCTCCCCCAGCACCACGCAGCCGGCCGCCCCCATCCCCTTGAGCTGTGCCAGACCCGCGTCCATCAGCCGTGAACCCAGCCCCCTGCCGTGCAGCGCAGGAGAGACCGAAATGGGGCCAAGACCATACCAGTGCGGGCTGCCATCGCTGATGGTCACCGGCGAGAAGCAGAGGTGGCCGACCACCTGCCCCTCCAGCTCCGCCACCAGCGACAGGCTGAGCGCCCCGGCCTGGCGCAAGGCACGCACGATCCGCTGTTCGTTGTGAGCGGTATGGGGCGCCTTGAGGAACGCGGCCATGGTCAGCGCCTCAATGGCGTCGTGATCGGCGCCCGCTTCGGGCCGAATGATGATGTTCATAGGGATTCTCCGTTTGTTCTCTTGCAATGGATGGCCTGATCAGGCGGCCTGCAGGCAGCAGATCACATAGCCGTAGCTGCCCAGGTATTGGCGGTGGATGGCCACTTCCCGGCTCAGATCCTGCCAGGCGGGGCTATCCCCCAGCTCGGCGCGATGGCGCGCCAGATTGTGCTCGATAGGGTCCAGATAGTTGTGCCAGGCCCTTTGCGGCAACTGGGTGTGCGACAGACAGCGATAACCCGCCTCTTGCACCGTCTTCAGCAAGCCCGCCAGCGTCTGCATGGCGGGATAATCCCGTTGCCAGAACGCCAGCGCCTCCTCCGGCGGCGTGTCCGTCAGCCACACCAGGTCGCTCAGCACCAGGCAGGCAGCAGGACCGGCAAGGTACGGCCGCCATGCCTGCAAGGCGTTGGCAACCCCGATGGTGTAGGCGCTCCCCTCGGCCCAGATGAGATCGGCGGGGGCAAGGTCTGCCGGCAGCGCCACCATGTTGGCGCACAGGGTAGTGACCTGACTCAGCCCCGCCGCACTGGCGCTGCGGGCCACGGCGGCCAGCGCCTCCTCGTCCAGATCGATGGCCACTATGGTAGCGTCCGTCACCTGTGCCAGCGCCAGGGTGGCGGCGCCGCGCCCGCAGCCCATGTCGAGGATCCGGCGAGGCTGGCTGGGCAGCGCGGCAAACTGTTGCTGGGTGAAGAGGCTATCGCCCGGCCCCCAATAACTCATGCCGTCCAGCAGCAGCTTGAAATCCCGGATGTAGCGCTCATGTTCGTTCATGTCTTTGCTGAGCCACTGCAGGTGGTAACGCTCTTTCTCACTGAATCCCTGCTTCATCACCCAGGCAAAGTAGGCCTGCGGGGCTTGATGCTGCAGTTGCCGCTGCCAGGCCTTGAACTCGTCGCCGGAGTGCGCACGCAAACCGGCGAGATCCGCCAGCAGATCCCGGGCGCGCTGCATCTGCGCCAGCTCTTCATCCAGCTCCCTGACCCTGGCCTTCAGCGTTGCCTGCTCCAGCTCGCCCGCCAGACAGGCGAGGCACTGCTTGAGGCTGAGGCCGCCGGCCTGCAGGGCCTGTACCATCCGCAGCCGCTGCAGATCTTCATCGTCGTAGTGGCGATAGCCGTTGGCGGCTCTCGTGCCCGCAATCACCCCCAGCTTTTCGTAATAGAGCAGGGTGGAGCGGGCCAGGCCGCAGCGCTGGGCCAGTTCGGATATTTTCATGACAACCACTCGCTGAGGGGTCCGTGACCCGATGAAGGGAAGCTTAAACTGTGAAGCAATAGACGGGTCAACGGCAACATCCGGGTTCACACCATAAAAAAACGGCCACCCTGAGGTGGCCGTCATCGGCAGCAAGAGAGACTCGGGGATCAGAGGCCGGCGGCCTCCAGATGCTCCACCAGCAGCTGCACGCTGCGGTTGCCGCGCCACTCGTTGACGTCGAGCCGGTAGACCAGCCGCACCCGCTTCACCGAAGCATCGGGCCAGCGCTGCAAGTCGACGCCAAAGGCGATGGCATCCACCGCGTGGCCGGAATCCGTGGTCAACATCATCTTGAGATGCTTATCCCCCACCAGCCGCTGCTGCACCAGCACGAATTCGCCATCGAACAGCGGCTCGGGGAAGGCCTGGCCCCAGGGGCCTGAGGCGCGGATCAGCTCCGCCAGCTCCAGACTCAGTTCATCGGGCAGCAGCTCGCCATCGGTGAGCAGCACCCCGGTCAACAGCTCAGGCGTCACCAGCTCGCCGATGACCGCCTCAAAGGCACGACCGAAGGCCTCGATATTGGCCTTGGGCAGGGTCAGCCCGGCCGCCATGGCGTGCCCGCCAAACTTGCCCATCAAGCCGGGGTGGCGGGTGTCGAGCAGTTCCAGCGCATCGCGCAGGTGCACCCCCGGGATGGAGCGCCCGGAGCCCTTGAGCTCGGTCTCGCTGCTTTCGGCAAACGCGATGACCGGGCGGTAGTACTTCTCCTTCACCTTGGAGGCCACCAGCCCCACCACCCCCTGATGCCACTCGTCCCGGTGCAGCACGATACCCGACGGCACCTCGCCGTCACGAAAACGGATCTGCTCCAGGGTGGCGAGCGCCTCCTGCTGCATCCCCTGCTCGATCTCCTTGCGCTCCTGGTTGAGGCTGTCCATTTCGGAGGCGAGCTGGCGTGCCAAGTTGATGTCCTCGCTCAGCAGGCAGGCGACCCCGAGCGACATGTCGTCGAGCCGGCCCACCGCGTTGAGGCGCGGCCCCAGCGCAAAGCCGAGATCGGCGGCGCACAGGCGACGCCCGTCGCGGCCCGACACGTCCACCAGCGCCTGGATGCCGGGGCGGCAGCGGCCAGCCCGGATCCGCTGCAAGCCCTGATGGACCAGGATGCGGTTGTTGCCATCGAGCGCTACCACGTCGGCGACGGTGCCAAGCGCCACCAGATCCAGGTAATCCGCCACGTTGGGTGCGCGCAGCCCCTGGCGCTCATACCAGCCGCTCTGGCGCAGATGGGTGTTGAGGGCCGCCATCAGATAGAAGGCGACCCCGACCCCGGCCAGCGACTTGGAGGGGAAGTCGCAGCCATGCTGGTTGGGGTTCACTATCGCGTCGGCGTCAGGCAGCTCCTGGCCCGGCAAATGGTGATCGGTAACCAGTACCTGCATGCCGGCCGCCTTGGCCGCCGCCACCCCGGCGATGCTGGAGATGCCGTTGTCCACCGTAATCAGGAACTCGGCGCCGCGGGCCACCGCCAGCTCGACGATCTCGGGGGTGAGGCCATAACCGAACTCGAAGCGGTTGGGCACCAGAAAATCGATGTGGCGACCGCCCATGGCGCGCAGGGCCAGCACGCACAGCGCCGAGCTGGTGGCGCCGTCGCAGTCAAAATCACCGACGATGAGAATGCGTTTTTGCGCCGTCAGCGCCTCGGCCAGCAGCGGCACCGCCTGCGCCATGCCGAACAGGCGCTGGGGCGGCAGCAGCTGGCTGGCGCTGCGCTCCAGCAGAGCGGGATCTTCGACCCCGCGGCTGGCGAAGATTTGACGAAGCAGCGGGTGCAGGGTGGCAGGCAGATGGGAATCATCAACTCGCGGACGACGACGGATTAGCAGGGGCATTGATGTGATCCAGTATCTTGAGCAGTTGTTCAGGGCTCTGATAACCGCGCACCAGGTCGCCATTTGGCAGGACCCAGCTCGGCAGCGCCTTGATCCCGAGCCACTGGCTCAGGCCGATATGATGGGCAAGGATCTCATTACAGCCGGTCTCAGGCAAACGATCACTGAGATCCAGTGCACCGAACTGCCGGGGATCGCACCAGCGCGCCTGCGCTTCGGCCAGCTCGGCAAAGGTACCGAGCACCGGCAGCAGTTGTACGCTGACCCCCCTCGCCTGCAGGACCGGCAGTTCTGCCAGGGTGGTGCGACAGCTGCTGCAGGCGAGATCGGTGAACAGGGTGACGCGATGGCGCTCCTGCTCGGCCCGCAGCTGTACCCGCCGCTCGCCGATCTGCGCCAGGGCCAGTTGCCGCTGCTGACGCAGCCCCAGCATGGTGAGGTTTTTCATGTCGTGGGCCAGATCCAGCATGGTGCCCTGCAGCACATAGTCGCCCCTGGCATCGGTATAGAGCAGTCCCTGGGCGGTGCCCAGCATGTAGAGACCGGGCATGGGGGTCTCGTCCACCAGATAGACCTGTATCCCGAGCCGTTGCTCTATGGTCTGCTTCAACAGTTGGGGATCCATCCCCGCGCTGGCGGCAAAAGAGCCCAGCAGCATCATTCCCAGCAGTAAATATTTCACTCTTTTACTCACTTGGCATGAACGAATGGACTCACAAGGTAACTCAGTGAATATTCTCTCCTCAACCGCTTAATTACCGATTGATTAATAGCGAGGGCCGCAAAAAAATCCCGATCTGACAGGTTGCCAATCGGGCAAAGGCCCAGCAAGCTAACCGGGACGACAGGAAACACGACGGTCATCCTCTGTTTTCCTGAAGCTTTAATTATTCAAATACCGGTGCGGCGCTGGCCGTACCCTGCCCATTTTTGGAGGGGAAAATGAGTCTGATTCAAGAGTTCAAGGCCTTTGCGTCCAGAGGCAACGTCATCGACATGGCGGTCGGTATCATCATTGGTGCCGCCTTCGGCAAGATAGTCTCCTCCTTCGTTGGAGACGTGATCATGCCGCCCATCGGCCTGATCCTGGGGGGCGTGGACTTCAGCGACCTCGCCGTGACCCTGAAGGCCGCCGAGGGGAGCACCCCGGCCGTGGTCATCGCCTACGGCAAGTTCATCCAGACCATCATCGACTTCCTGATCATCTCCTTCGCCATCTTCATGGGGCTGAAGGCCATCAACACCCTCAAGCGCAAGCAGGAAGAGGAAGCGGCCCCGGCCGGCCCGACCAAGGATCAGGAACTGCTGACCGAGATCCGCGATCTGCTCAAATCCCAACAGGGAAAATAAGCGCCAGCTCCTGTCGTGTATTCGAAAAAAAACCGCCTTCTGGCGGTTTTTTGTTGCCGGTCAGGCGCGCGGATGGTGCTGGCCGTGCAACGCCTTGAGCCGCTCGTTGGCCACGTGGGTGTAGATCTGGGTGGTGGAGAGATCCGCGTGGCCCAGCAGCATCTGCACCACCCGCAGATCGGCGCCATGGTTGAGCAGATGGGTGGCGAAGGCGTGGCGCAGGGTGTGGGGGGAGAGCTCGCCCTGGATGCCGGCACGCTGGGCATAGAGCTTGATGCGGTGCCAGAAGGTCTGACGGGTCATCATGCGTGCCTGCTTGGAGGGGAACACCACGTCCGAGCTGGTGCCGCCCAGCAGCAGGGTACGCGCCTCCCGGTAGTAGCGCTCCAGCCAGTGCACCGCCTCCTCCCCCATGGGCACCAGTCGCTCCTTGTTCCCCTTGCCGACCACCCGCACCAGCCCCTGGCGCAGGCTGACATGCTCGGCGGTCAGCCCCACCAGCTCGGAGACCCGCAGCCCGGTGGCGTAGAGCAGCTCGAGCATCGCCTTGTCCCGCAGCTCCAGCGGCTCGTCCACCAGCGGCGCTTGCAACAGCGCCTCCACCTCGGCTTCGCTGAGATCCGATGGCAACTTCTTGGGCAGCTTGGGCCCCTCCAGCAGCACGGTGGGGTCGTCGCTGCGCAGCTTCTCCCGGTTGAGATACTGGTAGAAACGGCGCAGGGCCGACAGGAAGCGGGCCGTGCTGCTGGCCGCAAACTGCTGGTCCACCCGCCAGGCGAGATAGTGCTGGATGTCGTCCAGCCCCGCCAGCAGCAGGGAGCCCCCCTGCTCGTCGAGCCAGAGGGAGAACTTTTCCAGATCGGTGCGATAGGAGCTGACCGTGTTGTCGGAGAGGCCCCGCTCCAGCCAGAGGGCGTCCAGAAACGGCTCGATCAGGGGTTGGGATTCAGACTTGCTCATGGTACGCCGCGCTCAGGGGAAACATGGCCCATTGTAACGTGCCGACCCACTGCGGCCGCAAGTTGCCGTTGTCCATCGCCCGCCAGGCGGTGAAGCGCGCCGGGCAATCTGCTAGACTGACGCCCTCCCCCGGGCGCCACCCTGCGGTTGCCCGCTCCCATTGCCGACTGCGATCAAGAGAAGAGCGATGAAGATAGGTTTGTTTTACGGCTCTACCACCTGCTACACCGAGATGGCCGCCGAGAAGATCCGCGCCCTCATTGGCCCCGAGCTGGTTGATCTCCACAACATCAAGGATGTGCCCCTCACCCTCATGCAGGAGTACGACATCCTGATCCTGGGCATCTCCACCTGGGACTTCGGCGAGCTGCAGGAAGACTGGGAATCCCGCTGGGAAGACATTCAGGATGTCGAGCTGGAAGGCCGCATCATCGCCCTGTTCGGCATGGGCGATCAGCTGGGTTACGGCGAATGGTATCAGGATGCCCTCGGCCTGCTGCACGATCAGCTGGTCCCCAAAGGAGTCAAGCTGGTGGGCTACTGGCCCAACGAGGGGTACGAGTTCGATGCCTCCAAGGCGCTGATCGACGATGGCCGTCACTTCGTCGGCCTGGCGCTCGACGACGCCAATCAGTACGACCAGACCGAATCCCGTATCGAACAGTGGGTCGACCAGATCCTGAGCGAGATCCACGAGCTGCTCTGACGCAGGGTTGCCTGACACCAGTGGCGATGGCCCCCGGCCATCGCCCTCTCCCCGCACGGCATGACGAAGAAGGCCTGCTGAAAGGCCCCCTTGAACAAACGTCAGCTGCGACGCTTCCCTGACTGCCGCCCCAGGTTTCGGGCTGCCGGGCGCATAAATCGCTCCGATTTTCTCAATCGGTATCATCGCATGACGCTATAGCGACTTTTTTGTGCTGGTCTGCAACAATGGAAACGGTACCCCATAACAATCACAGCCGGGTATCGGAAGCAAACGGACAGACCAGAATAAGGAAATTCTATGACCCCATTCTCCCTGTTGGCCCCCGCCATCGCCCGCGACGTGCTCGATCACGCGCTGGCGCTGGGTGCCGACTTCGCCGAGCTGTTTGTGGAGCGCAAGCGCCGCAACCAGCTCAGCCTGCTCTCCAGCCAGATAGAAAACATCAGCGGCGGCCTCGATTTCGGTATCGGCGTGCGCCTGTGCTACGGCCACAAGGTGCTCTATGGCTACACCAACCTGGCCAGCCGCGATGAGCTCTTGCGCATCGTCAGCCTGCTGGCGGCCAAGGACCGGCGTGACCCCGTGGTGACCGCCACCGCCTTCGACTTCAGTCGCCTGAGCGATCGCAACCCGGTGGCCTTGCCGCTGTCGGCCGACAAGCTGCTGGAACAGAAGATCGCCTACCTGCATGCCATGGATGCCGCGGCCCGCGCCGAGAGCAACAAGGTGAGCCAGTTTGCCGGCAACGTGCTGGGCTGGGAGCAGGAGGTGGAGATCTTCAACAGCGAAGGGGTGCAGGTGAGCGATCGCCGTCACTACAACCGCATCATGGCCCAGACCATCGCCGCCCTTGGCAACGAACAGAGCGTGGGCTATGAAGCCCCCGGCGCCATGATGGGCTGGGAACACGCCGCCGGCGTGGATCCCCGCGAGCTGGCCCTCACCGCCACCCGCCAGGCACTGGTGAAGCTGGGGGCAGCCCCCTGCCCGAGCGGCAAGCTGCCGGTCATCATGGAGAGCGGCTTTGGCGGCGTCATCTTCCACGAGGCATGCGGCCACCTGCTGGAGACCACCTCGGTGGCCAAGAAGGCCTCTGTGTTCCACGACAAGATGGGCCAGCTCATCGCCAATCCGGCGGTCAGCGCGGTGGACGAGGGGCTGCAAGGCAACGCCTGGGGCTCCATCAACGTCGATGACGAGGGGATGGCAACCCAGCACACCCAGCTCATCAAGGATGGCGTGCTCACCGGCTTCCTGGTGGACCGGATGGGGGCCCTTCGCACCGGTTATGCCCGTACCGGTTCCGGGCGGCGCGAATCCTACAAGTTCGCGCCGGCCTCGCGCATGCGCAACACCTACATAGAGCCGGGCAATCACAGCCTGGACGAGATGCTGGCAACCGTGGAGCACGGCATCTATGCCAAGCGGATGGGCGGCGGCTCGGTGCAGCCCGGCACCGGAGAGTTCAACTTCAACGTGCAGGAGGCCTACCTCATCGAGGGGGGCAAGATCACCCGGCCGCTCAAATCGGCCACCCTGATCGGCACCGGCCCGCAAGTACTGAAGGAGATCTCCATGGTGGGGCGCGATCTGGCCCTCTCCGCCGGCATGTGCGGCTCGGTCTCCGGCTCGATCCCGGCATCCGTCGGCCAGCCACCGCTCAAGGTCGACAATATCCTGGTCGGAGGGAACGCCTGATGAGCCAACTCGACATGAACCAACTGCTTGCCCGCCTGCTGGACCAGGTCGCCGATCTCGGTGCCGAGGCGGACATCATCGCCAACCAGGACAAGGCCTTCTCCCTCAAGGCCGACAAGGGCGAACTCAGCGAATACAAGGTCACCAGCAGCCAGCAGATCGGCATTCGGCTGATAAAAGAGGGCCGGGTCGGCATCGCCTATTCGGAGTCCCTCGACGAGTCTGCGCTGGCCGCCATGCTGCAGGATGCGCTGGATGCCAGCCGCTTCGCCAAGGTGGACCCGGATCAGACCATCGCCGTGCAGCAGAGCCGGCTCACCACCGACTGCGCCGAGATCAACCAGCCCGACACCACCCCCGTGGAGGAGAAGATTGCCCTGGCTCTGCGCCTCGAGTCGGACATGCTGGCACTACCGGACGTGACCGGCGCCCCCTACAACAGCTTCTTCGAGGGAGAGGGCCGGCTGTGGCTCGCCAACAGCCAGGGCAGCCTCTGCCAGCATCAGGCGTTCAGCGTCGGCTGCTACAGCTCCGCCCTCATCGAGCGCGACGGCCGTCAGTCCATGTTCTCCCAGGGGCAATATGAGCGCCGCTTCGATGCGCTGGACAGCCAGACCCTCATCCGCCAGATCCACGCCGTGGCCGACGGCCTGCTGGCGGGAGACGCGGTGCCGAGCGGCCACTACAGCGCCATCTTCGACACCAATGCCCTGGCCAGCCTGTTCGGCTGCTTCCAGGCCGCGCTGTCGGGCAAGTGGGCCCAGCAGGGGATCAACCCCTGGCGCGACAAGCTGGGCCAGTCGGTGGCCTCCCGCTGGCTCACCCTGGAGAGCCGGGCCTATATGCCGGGCGGCATGCACATCAAGGCCTTCGATGGCGAGGGTGCCCCCACCCGGGATCTGCTGCTGATCGGCGAAGGGGAGCTCAAAACCCTGCTGCACAACAGCGCCACCGCCCACCACTTCGGCCTGGCCAGCAACGGCTCGGCGGCGCGCAGCGCCCGCAGTGCGCTGGACGTCAGCCCGCGCCACCTGGTGTTCGGGCTCGGCCCCCACAGCGAGACCGAGGCGCAAGGCGGCGAGTACCTGGAGCTGGTCAAGCTGGACGGCCTGCACTCCGGCGCCGATGCGGTGAGCGGCGACTTCTCGTTCGGTGCCTCCGGCTTCCTGTGTCGGGACGGCGTGCGGGTGGCGCCGGTGCGCGGCATCACGGTGGCGGGCAACTTCTATCGCCTGTTGGGTGAGCTGGAAGCGGTCGCCAACGTGCTGCACCACGACGATGGCAAGAGCTTCTATGCGCCTCTTATCCGCTTCGGCGGGCTGAGCATTGCAGGCAAGTAACTGTATATCGAAGGAAAAAACCTCCAGCCCCCCATCAGAAAGCGGCGCCATCAGGCGCCGCTTTTTTAGCTCTGGCGCCCCTCATGGGCCGCTCCTAACCTCTAGGAAGCTGCCTGCGAGCTGCCGCCAGAGGCCGTCAGCAAGGAACAGCGCCGCCGGTCGCATCGGCCGGAACATGCTGGAGATCACCAAGATGGACAATACCCTGGTCTGGGCCGACATTCCGACAAAGGATCTGGATCGCGCCATGGCCTTCTACTCGGCCCTGCTCGACGTGCCGGTCACGCCGATACAGGAGGAGATCCGCTTCGCCATGTTGCGCCACGATGGCAACAACGCGGCGGCCTGTCTCGGCCCCATGGACAAGTACCACCAGCCGGGACACACGGGCCCCCTCATCTACCTCGCCCTTGGCAAGCGCCTGCAGGAGGCTGAACAGCTGGTGCCCAAGATTGGCGGACGGGTGCTCGAGCCCCTGCACAGCATCGGCAGCGGCCATGGCTCCCGGGTCATCATCGAAGATACCGAGGGCAACTGGCTGGCCCTCTATGCCCCTCCCGCCAGCTGATGACCGGTGGCAGAGCCAGAAACAACAACGGCGACCTCATGGTCGCCGTTGTGCATTAGCCAGTATCCCCGGTCATCAGACCTGCGGGTTGAGACGGGTCGGCATGCCGGTACGCTGTTCCAGCACCTGCTTGACCACATTGGAATCGCTGTCCATGTGGGCGATGAAGCGGGTGGTGGCCTGGGTCATGGGCAGCGGCACGGAGGCGGTGGAGTTGAACTCCTCCTCGTTGCGTGACAGCGGCTCGTGCACTTCCATGTAGCGACCGCCATCCGGCTCGACCGTGGTCTTGACCGGCTGGTTGACAAACTGGACGCGAGTGCCGACCGGCACGTTGTCGAACAGGTACTTGATGTCGTCGGCGCGCAGACGCACGCAACCGCTGCTCACTCGCAGACCGATGCCGAAGGTGGCGTTGGTGCCGTGAATGGCATACAGGTTGCCGATGTAGAGCGCGTGCAGACCCATGGGGTTGTCCGGGCCGGCCGGCCAGACCGCCGGCAGGGTCTTGCCCTGGGCGGCGTAGCGGCGACGGATGTTTTCAGTCGGGGTCCAGGTCGGGTTGGCGCGCTTGCGCTCCACCTTGGTGATCCAGTTCTCCGGGGTGTTGACCCCCAGCTGGCCGATGCCGATGGGCAGCACCTGTACCACGTTCTTGCCTTTCGGGTAGTAGTAGAGACGCATCTCCGCCACGTTGATGACGATCCCTTCGCGGGGAGCGTTCGGCAGGATCAGCTGATGGGGGATGACCAGTTTGCTGCCCGCCTTGGGCAGGTAGGGGTCGACACCCGGGTTGGCTTCCATGATGTTGGTCAGACCCAACTGGAAGTCGGAGGCGATCTGCTCCAGCGGACGGTTGTCCGCGGGTACCACGTACTCCTGGTTCTCACCGATCAGACGGCTGTTGGCTGCAGGCAGCTGGTATTCAACGGCGGCGGCCTGCTGGCTGACCAGCGCCAGAGTACATAAAAGAGCCGAAGCGGCAGTGCGAAGGGGATTCATAAAATTCCTGTGTGGTTTCCTGTACCAAGTTGGCCGACGGCCATTTCATCCTCGGTCTGGCCCGTGACGAGTCACCTTGCGTCCGAGGTCGATTACCGAGCGCGCATTCTTTCCTGAGTCGGCCAAAAATTCAACGTCGGGATCGCTCTTTTTGCATGAAAAAGCGCATCCAGCGCCGCTGACGCCGCCTCTTGTCACCCTTGCCACCCTAGCAGCCACAAACTGAGCGCAAGCTGAACAACAGGGAGGCCATCGAGCCCCCCTGTTTCATCACGGGATCACCCTTGCCCGCCGAGCAGGGCCGTCACCGTCCCGGCGATGGCGGCGCGAGCATCGAGCGCAGCCATCTCGTCGGCCAGCAGCCGGGCCCTGGCCCGATAGCGCGGCTCGTGCACCAGCTTGCGCACCGCCGCCGCCACCGCGTCCGCCGTCGGCTCGTTGCTGTGCAGATTGATGCCGGCGCCGCTCCACGCCACCCGGGTGGCCACCTCCGCCTTGTCCTCCCCGGTGCCCGCTACCACCAGCGACACCCCGTGGGCCAGCGCGGCCTGCACCGAGCCGTAACCACCGTTGGTCACCAGCACGGCGGCGCGGGGCAGCGCCAGTTCGAACGGCACGTGTTCGGTGACGATGGCATTGGCCGGGACGGCGGCGCCGAGCCGCGCCGGATCCCGCCCGCCGGTGGTCAGCAGCAGTTGCAGCTCGTCGCCAGCCAGCCCCTGCATGGCCGGGATCAGCAGTTGCCCCAGATCCACGTTGGCCAGGGTGCCCTGGCTGACGATGACCAGCGGCCGCTCATCGAGCCGCTCCCACCAGGGCGGCGGCGTCAGCGCAATCCGGGGTGGCAGCAGCGGGCCGACATAACGGATCACCCCCTCCAGCTCCGGCCGCTCGTATTCAAAGCCGGCGCAGGAGAGCTGCAAAAAGGCATCGGGGGCCGTCACCATCACGTCGGTGAAGGGAGCCGTCAGCGGCGGCGCCCCCGCCTCGGCCAGCGCGGCATCGAAGCTCTGCTGAACCTCTCTCTGCAGTTGCCGGGTCGGCTCATCGAGCCAGGGCAGCTCACCAAGGGAGCGGCGCAGCTCGGGAGGAATGCGCGGGCCGTAGAAAATGGCATCCGGACTCGAGCAGGAGACCGGGTTCACCCCCAGCATCAGGATGGGAAGGCGCCGCCCGTCCCCCTGCTGCAACAGCGGCAGCACGCCGTAGAAGCCGTTCTCTACCAGCAGCAGATCCACCCCCTCCGCCGCGATCAACGCCCGCAGATGGCGGTCGTGCTGCGCCATGGGGGCGGCGAAGAAGCGCTTGAGCGCCAGCGCCATCTGGGCGGTACCGCTCAGGCTGGCCCGCTCGGGAAAATGCCGCTCCAGCGCCCGGTAGTCAAAGTCCACCTCGGGGGCGAAGGGCACGAATTCGGCACCGGCTGCGCGGATGCGCTGCTCGAACAGGGCGCCGCACAGCATCAGCACCCTGTGCCCCTCCTCCACCAGCAGACGGGCCGCCGCCAGCATGGGATTGACGTGGCCCGGGGTGGCGGTAGCCGCCAGCAAAATGGTCGCCATCACGCCGCCCCTTGCGGCGCCAGCACCGGGTTGAGACAGACCGGGCTGGCCTGGATGTGGACCCGCTGGATGTGGCGGGCCGAGCGGGCCGTGAACCCCTCGCGGCCGTGCAGCAGGCCGAGGTTGTCGGCGATCACCACGTCCCCCCCTTGCCACTGGTGGGCATAGAAGTAGCGCGGGTCGTAGAGCCGCTGGTGCAGATCCTGCAGGAAGGCGGCCTGCTCGGCCGGTGCCACCCCCTCAATCTCGAGGGCATGCTGGTTGAGAAAACGCACCCCCTCGCGCGGCGGCTCGTTGTAGCGCAGCACCGTCTCACCGCTCACCGGGTGGGGCACCAGCAGGGGCGAGCGCACCTGGCCGCCGTAGTGCACCACCTGCTTGATGCGATAGGTGATGTGCACCCGCTCCCAGCGGGCCAGCCGCTCGCCGTCGAGCTCGGTGAGCAATTGGCGGGTATTGATGAAGGTGGTGCGCCCCCCTTCGTCCGCCGCCGGGGCATGCACGCAGTGAAACAGCTGGAACTCGGGCAGGGTCGGCTTGTACATGCCGTCCCAGTGCAGCGGCACATAGCTGGAGTCGAAGATGTGGTCGGTGGCGTTCTCGTGCTCTTTCACATCCAGCACGGCGCCGAACGGCCACATCATGATCTCGCCCCACTCCTCGCCGTAGCGGGTCAGCCGCTCGGGATCGGTGAAGCCGGACTCGAACCCGCGCAGGATCAGCACGCCGTGGCGGCGGGCCAGCTCGCGCAGCGCCTCGATAGCCAGGCTCTGCACCGGCTGGGCGTTGCGGGCCGGTTCAATCAGCAGGCCGAACGGGGCCTGTGGCAGGATGCGGCAGCGCTCGCCGCCGAGGGTAACGATGGATGCAGTCATGGGAAACTCCTCAGGCGGCGGCCTGCTTGCCATTGATCAGGTAGTGGCTCGGACGGCCGTGGATATGGACCAGCTCATGCTCCATCGCCAGCACGTCGCGCCGCTTCATCAGCACGAACTGGCCATCCAGGTTGGCCGCCACCCCGTGCCAGGGGGTGAGCCAGTCATCCCGGGTCGGCAGCATGTGGATGCCCATCTTCAGGCTGTGGCTGGCCTGGGGGTGGATGGAGAGACGGATCGCCTCGGGGAAGCGCTCAGCCAGCAGGTTGCCCCAGGCGCGGCTGCGCTGGATCACCGCATGGGTGCGCGCCTTGGCATCCCGCTGCAGCGCCGTGTTGGAGAGCGGAGTATCCGGCAGCTGGCTGTCTTCATAGAGGAAGCGGGTCATGGCCCGATAGAGGCGAATGCCCTCCTCGGTGCTTCTCACCTCTTCCGTGATCTGTGCCAGCGGCTCGGCATAACGCTCCACCAGCTGTTCGCGCAGGGTGTCGAAGTCGCGGCTGGCGCAAAACTCGGCCATGCCCGCCACCATCCCTAAGTGGAAGACCCCGAGGTGAGTCGCCCCCAGCTCCAGGATCAGCTGCTCGATGTGGGCCTGATAGGCGTCGATGGCCGGGTCTGCCACCCGGATGAGGTCACCGAACACGTGGCCGTCCGAGCAGATGAGGATCCGCATGCCGGGCGCGTAGTGCAGCTGGATGCGCTGGCAGAGGTGGTTGAGAAAGCTGAGGGAGAGCCGCTCCGCCATGTCCGGCAGGGTGCCCAGCACCTTGTTCGGATTGGGCGACTTGGTGGGGAAGGCGGGCAGCACGCAGGTGATGGTCTCGCCCCGCTCGATGAAGGCCTGCAGACGGGGGATCTGGATGGCGGCCACCTCTGCTTCCTCCTGCTGCCGATCCAGAATGGGATCGGGGAAGCGGCGGCGATAAGGCAACAGCTCGGCAAATATATTTTGGGCAATATGACGGGAAGATAAACCACTCATTATTCCGGCTCCTTTGGCAGGATTAAAATCAATAAAGATGACTCTTTATCAATGCGTCCAGTCTCTGTCGTTATTATTTTTGTATCCGTTTGCTACCCAAACGAATCGAGAGGGGACAGTAGCCGAGATGAAGTCAGGCTATCAATTCGCCATTGATGTAAACAGATTCAACCCGCAGCGAATAATCTATTTCGCATAAGCTAAGTTGAACTATACATATGAATAAAAACAGATTTTATTTAAATTGATGCGTATCAAATATCACCAATCAGAAAAGTTCCCCAACCGCTTTATTATTCAGTCACAAATTGACTCGTGGATTATTTAGCACAACTTAATAGTGATATTTTTTCATGGCGGCAATCCTGACCATTTCGCTGTAAATATCGCAAATAATTATCCAGCTACATATTAAGCAGGCGAACAGAGTGCAGCCACCGCCGCGCAAGAGGGGGAATGACCGGGCGAAATGACGCGTCGCAGATCTGCTGCGCCATCGCCATACGCTTTCATGGTGGCGGCCCCGACCGGGGCCGCAATGGTGTGCAAAGAGCGCCTAAGCGCTCCCTAGGTAGTCGAGGGCCGCCTGCCAGCCCATCTGGTAACCCTGCTCCAGCCGCCCCCGGTCGGTGGTCATCCGGCCGACCCGAAAACCCGCCGGCGGCACTATGACCCGGATGCGGCAATCGGCCGGCGGCTGGCGGATGAAGTCGATGGCATCGTTGTAGCTTTGATGACGCGACAGGCTGGCGCGAGCCAGGGCCGGCGTCTCGCGCAACAGGTAGCGATGCAGGGCGGGCAGGCGCGGTGCCCGCTTGCGATAGCCCAGCGGGCGGGAGAGCACCACTGTGATGTCGCGCGCCCCCTGCTCATAGGCGTGGCGCACCGGAATAGAGTCGGCCACCCCGCCATCCGTCATGGCCTCCCCGTCGATGCGCACGAAGTCCCGGTAGACCAGCGGCACCGAGCAGGAGGCCTTGATCTGCTGCTCCAGCTCGGCGGCGTTGGCCTTGAGGTAGGCGGCCTGGCCGTCCGCTACCCGGGTGGCCACCACGGTCAGCGGCACCGGGTTGGCGGCAAAGCGCGCCAGATCGAGCCGGCACTCGCGGATGGTGATCGCCCACAGCCAGTCGAGATCGAGCCAGTGGCCGCCGCGCAAGAACTTGGCCAGGTTGATGAACTCAGGACGGCAGGAATAGTCGGTGATGACGTTGTGGTTGCGCCCCTGCTGACCGGCCAGAAAGGCCGCCAGATTGACCGCCCCGGCCGACACGCCGATGCAGTGATCAAACGCCGTGCGGCCCTTGGCCAGAAACGCATCCAGCACCCCGGCGGCGAAAATGCCGCGCATGGCGCCCCCCTCGACCACCAGGGCCGTCTGTCGCCGACTCATCTTGCCTCCCCGTTTTGCTCTGTGAATGGTCTCACACTTTGGCCCATTCAGAGCCCGGCTGCCGGCCGGGATCCCTATAATGGGCACGCCTTCGCTCCCCATGAGCAAGGTATAACTTATTGATGCTACGGAATATTACAATGAAAAATATCAGCAAATCCCTACTGGCCGCTGCCATTTCCCTCGGATTGATGGCAGGCTGTAACAGCCAAAATGACTCCGAGACCCCGACCCCCATGGTTCGCTTCGCTACCTTCAACCTCTCCTTCGATCGCACCGCCGCCGGCATGCTCGCCGGTGAACTGGCCCTGAGCCGCACCGAGCAGGATGCCCTGCTGGCCCGCCTCGCCGATGGCACCTTGAGCGGCGCCGAGAAGACCAAGGCCCTCGACGTGCAGCAGATCCGCAACATCGCCGAAATCATCCAGCGCACCCGGCCGGACGTGTTCCTGCTCAACGAATTCGACAATGACGGCCAGGGCAGCGACACCACGGACCTCAAGGCCTTCAACGACAACTACCTGGCCCATGCCCAGCACGACGAGGTGAAGGCCATCAGCTACCCGGTGCTGCAGAACTTCGCCACCAACACCGGTCTGATGAGCGGCCATGACCTCAACCTGGACGGCAAGATCAACAACGGGCCGGACGACGCCTGGGGCTTTGGCAACTACCACGGCCAGTATGCCTTCGCCGTGATGTCCCAGTACCCCATCGATACCAAGCAGATCCGCACCTTCCAGAAATTCAAGTGGAAGGACATGCCGGGCGAAGTGAACCCGGTCATCGACGACTGCAACAATGCCAAGGCGCCGATCCCGGCCGGCCGCCAGTGCGGCGATGCCTGGTATGACGACGCAGCCTGGCAGGCCTTCCCGCTCTCGTCCAAGAACCACGCCGACGTGCCGGTGCGCATCAAGCGCGGCAACAAGGAGGAGGTGGTCCACTTCCTCATCTCCCACCCGACTCCGCCCATCTTCGGCAACGCGGCGCGCCACAACGTCAAGCACAACCGGGCCGAAGTCGCCTTCTGGCAGGATTACGTGGAGACCGCCAGCTACATGGTGGATGACGCCGGCAAGGCCGGTGGCCTGCCCGCGGGCGCCAAGTTCGTCATCGCCGGCGATCTCAACGCCGATCCCCAGATTGGCGATGGGGATCTCACCGCCATTCAGGATCTGCACAACCATGTACTGGTCAACCAGGCCGTCACCAACGGCGCCCTGATCCCGGTCAGCCAGGGCGGCCCCGAGTGCCTCGCCAGCCAGCCGGATCAGTGCAAGCGCAACAACAACCGCCCCACCCCGGAGCGCATCACCAGCAGCAGCGGTCTGCAGCTCGACCACGTGCTGCCCTCCGCCAACCTGAACGCGGTCGCCTCCGGCGTGTTCTGGCCGGCCAGCTTCGAGCCGGGCTACCATCTGGTGTATGACGCTAAGCTCGGCATCGCCAAGGGAGTCAGCTCGGATCACCGCCTGGTATGGGTCGACTTCAAACTGTGACAGTGACGCAGAGCAGATAAGCAACGGGGCCCACAGGCCCCGTTTTCATTGGATCGTCATACCAGCTTCTCCACCCGGGCCGGCAGCCCCTGGCGGGCCGACGAGCCGATGGCCCAGTCCACCAGGGGGTAGCGGCCATGGCGGCTGGGATCCAATACCGCCAGATCGTTGAGGTTGACCCCGGCTCCGCGCAGCGGGTTGGCAACCACTTTCTGGCCGTCTATCCAGTGCTCCCGCGCCCCCAGCTCCTTGTGGCCGAAGCCGTGCTCGATGGCGATGGCATCGGCCTGCACCCCGGCCACGCACTCGGCCACCCCGATCACGCTGCCATCCGGGGTGCTGACCCGTACCCGGTCCCCGCTCTCGATCCCCAGCTGCGCCGCCGTCTGCGCATTGAGCCGCACCCGGTTGCTGGGGTTCACCTGGCGCAGACGATCCGAGCCGATGCTCATGGAGCTCATGGTGTGGGACTTGTAGCTGGTGAGCAGCAGCGGCCACTGGGCCGGCTTGAACGCCTCATTGAGCGGCGTGCCGTCCGCCAGCTGGGGGCGGAAGAAGCGCGGGGTACCGCTCAAGTATTGCCCGCTCTGGCTGTGACGGCGGCTGCCCACCTCGGGGTTCCACACCATCAGCGGCTTGGGCCAGCGCTTGCTCGGTTGACCCGCGTCATCGCGCCCCTGGGCCGCCGGCTCGAAGCGCCCACCGCGGGCGAAGAGATAGGCGGCGCGACCCGCCTCCTCCGCGCTCAGGGTGGCATTCAACACCGGCAGGATCCGTTCCACTCCGGACCAGGCGAGATCCTCGAGACCTATGGCGGGCACCGGCTCGCCGAGATAGGCAACGTTGGCCGCCCCGTAGAGGGAGAAGTCCGCCGCCTTGTGCAGGGCATGCACCTTGCCGTCCACCCCTTTGAGCGCCCCCTCGCCAAAGCCCGGCAACCCCAGCCGTTTGGCCACCGCGATAAAGAAGGACTCCATGCAGACCGGATCTCCCTCGGCGGTCTTGGCGACACGGGGCTCCACGATGGGCCAGCGGCCGGTGGAAACCTTGGTCATCACCCCGTGCCAGGCGGTGGCCCAGCCCCAGGACTCGTAGGTCAGGGTATCCGGCACTAGGTAGTCCGACAGCGCCGACGACTCGTTGATGAAGCTGTCGATGCTGATAAAGAGCGGCAGCACCTTGGGGTCTTTCAACTGCTCGCCTATGGCCTTGCTGAGCCCGGCCTGGCCGTAGAGGGGGTTGCCCATGTGGTTGATCCAGGCCTTGAGCCGGTAGGGGTAGCCGTTCACCGCCGCGGTCAGGTGTTCGCCGAGCAAGGGGCCCGAGATCGGGAACCAGGGCTCTTGCGCCGGATAGGGATTCTGGCCCGCCTCGCGCTTGCGCCGATACTCAGAAGTCTTCTCGTAGGGGAACTTGGAGCGCGACAGGAAGACCCCGGCGGGCTTGACCATGCCGGGGAAGCTCGCCAGATCGTAGCGCGGCCCCGCCCCGAAGGGATCGAACTTGCCGCCGCTCGCCACGGCGCCGCCCCTTGCGTTCAAGTTCCCGATCATGACGTTGAGCATCATGATGGCCCAGGCCGAGTAGAAGCCGTTGGCGCTCATGGTGCCGCCATGGGAGACCACCGCCGCCCGGGTGCCGTGGCTGGTGAACTCCCGCGCCAGCGCCTCGATATCGCTCACCGGCACGGCGCACTCGGCGCTGTATTGCGCGAGGGAGTGCTCGCGGCACGCCTCGGCCAGCAGCTGGAAGCTGCTCTTCACCATCAACTCCCCCTTTGGGCCCTCAATGGGGCGATCCACCCAGAGGTTGGCCCGCTCGCACTGGTCGGCGGGTCTCGGCTCGCCGCTGCTCGCCTCCTCTACCAGCATGGCGTCCCCCTCTCCATAGGCTTCCCCCTCAAAGGGCAAGCCAAGATCGCTGGCCCGCAGCATCTGGCCAAAGCGTGGGTGGGACTCGTCGCAGAGTACCAGGTGGCTGGCGTTGCAAAAACCGCGATAGCCGGCCCGCTCGGCGGCAGCGGCATTGGGTGCCGTCAGGAAAGACTCGGCGTAGCGTTGGTGGTCGATGATCCAGCGCAGCATGGCCATGGCCAGCGCCGAGTCGGTGGCGGGGCGGATGGGCAGCCAGCGGTTGGCGGGGGCGGACGGCATGTTCACCGTGTTGGGCAGGCTGGGGGCCACCACCACGTAGGAGAACGGTTTGCCCGGTCGCGCCCGGTTTGCCGCCAGCTGGCGGGACTGGCGCTTGAAGGGGTTGCCCGATTGCTGGGGCGAGGTGCCCATGAACAGCAGGAAGTCGCTCTCGTCCCAGTCCGGCTTGAGGTGGGCGTTCTTCTCCAGATCGTCCAGCAGGGCGCCGGCGCCGACCCGGAACGACAGGCCGCAGTAAGCGCCGTGGTTGGCGAAGTTGCGGGTGCCAAAGCTGTTGAAGGTAAAGCGCTTGATGAAGTGATCCCGCCCCTCGTCCGAGGCGTTGCTCACCAGCAACTGGTTGGCCCTGGGGCCGTACTCCGGGTTGGCCGGGTCGAGCGGATCGGCGAGGTTGCGAATGGCCCGCAGCCCCTCAACTTGGCCCTCGCCAAACAGATCGCCCCCCTCCACCACCTCGGCCACCAGCTGCTCGAAGGGGATGCTCTGCCAGCGGCCGCTGCCACGGGGTCCCACCCGCTTGAGACAGCGGGTGACTCGCTGCGGGCTGTCGAGCTGCTCCAGCATGGCGTTGCCCCGGGCGCAGGCGGTGGAGCGCCCGTCCAGCCCCCCTTCCTGGTAGCCGCTGGTAGTGAGCAGCGCCTGCTTGACCGGGGTCTTGAAGTCGATGTGATGGCGGGCGGAGAGGGGGTGATAGGGGTTGCCCAGGATCCGCACTATCTGGTCGCGCTCGTTGTCGATGCGAGCCCGCACTCCGCACAGAGTCCAGCAGCCGAGGCACATGGTGTTGGCAACCCGCTGGGCCGGGTTGGGGTGCAACTCCCCCCGCTCGTCAACCCGGTACTCCACGGCCAGCGAGTTGCCATGGATGGGATCCCGGGTCGGCTTGCCCGAGCTGCCGGTGATGAGGCCGCTCGCCACCTGCTTGAGGGTGTCGCTGTAACCGGCGACGAACAATCCGGTGCCGCTGGCGATGGCGGCGCCCTTGAGAAACTTGCGTTTGCTGTGATCCATCAGAGTGCCTCGCGTGCAAAAGGAGTGGATGCCTTGATGGCGGGGGAAACAGAGGGGCGCACCAGCTCCGAGAGGGCCACCAGCAGGGCCAGCAGCAGACCGAAGGTGCCGAGAATGCCGAGCACACCGGCCGGCCCCCAGGCGATTTCATAGAGATAGACGCCAGCCCCGTACTTGGGCGCGAGCTGCCCCTGGATCAGCACCAGCCAGCGCAGGCCCCACACCAGGTGCAGCCCCAGCAGCGCCAGCCCCCAGAGTGCCAGGCTGGCAGAGATCCTTCGCCGCAGCAGCATCAGCAGGCTGGCCAGCCCTAGGGTCAGCAACAGCCAGTGGGCCGCCAGCCGCCAGCTCGGATCGAGCCGATAGAGGGCTGCGGCCTCTGTTGCCGAAGCGCCGCCAAACAGGGCCCAGCCCAGCAGGGAGAGCGCCAGCAGGCCTAACGTCCAGCCGCTCTGGCGCAGCAGGGTCGACTCGGTCTGGGCACGCCAGCCCGCCAGCAAGCGATTGAGCAGCAGCAGGGCACTCTGGGCCCCCAGCACGGCGCTCAGGGTCAACAGCCAGGGCAACCAGGGGGTATGCCAGAGCGGGCGCGCCGCCACCGCCATGGTCTCAAGCCCGGTGTAGAGGGCGATGCTGAGCCCGCTCAGGGCGGCCAGCAAAGAGAGGGGCCGCAGCCAAACGTGCCCCGACCAGCTTCCCAGGCAGAGCAGCCGGGCAAGGCGGGCTATCTTGTCCCCTTCTGCGCCGCGCCGGGCCAGGGCAGGCCTTAGCAGCAGCCAGCCGAGCAGCATGGAGAGCAGGCTGAACAGCGGCAGCAGATAGGCGCCATACCACATGACGGAGCCAAAACGCGTCTGGGCGTAGAAGTGCCAGGCCCGGGCCGGCTGGTGCAGATCCGCGGTCAGGGCGATGGGAGCCACCAGACCAGCCCCTACCATCAGCACCGCCGCCAGGGTCTGCAGCCGCGGGTCCGGCGCCTTGCGCCACAGCTCAAACGCGCCGAGCCAGAGGGCCCCGTAGGCGAGGCCGATGAGAAAGAAATATTGCACCGCCCAGGGCAGCCAGGTGATGGGCTGAGCCGGGGCCAGCAGTTCGTTAATGACCATGGGCTATCTCCTTGCCATCGTCGGTGAGCAGGGTGCGCAGGGCCGGGTTGCCGTCGACCTTGCTGACGAAGGCCTCGTCCATGCCGAGATAGAAGACCCGCGGCTGGGTATTGGCCTCGGGCTTGAGCACCTTGAGCGCCGGCTCGTGTTGGCGCAGCAAGCGGCTTATCCGGCTCGCGGGGTCGTTCAAATCGCCTATGATGCGCGCCTCGCCGACACAGCTCTCGACGCAGGCGGGCAAGAGCCCCGCCTCCAGCCGATGGGCGCAGAAGGTGCACTTGTCGGCGGTGTTGGTCTCGTGGTTGATGAAGCGGGCATCGTAGGGGCAGGCCTGCACGCAGTAACCGCAGCCGACGCACCAATCGTTGTTGACCACAACGATGCCGTCATCGTGCTGGAAGGTGGCGCCAGTGGGGCAGACATCGAGGCAGGCGGGCTCGGCGCAGTGGTTGCACAGCCTCGGCAACATCAAGAGAGAGGCGGGAGCCTCGAGGGCGGCCACGTCGCTCACCTCGTACTGGCTCACCGTGGTGCGAAACTGGCCGAGGGGAGGCTGGTTTTCGATGGTGCAGGCCACTGTGCAGGCCTGACAGCCGACGCAGCGGCGCAGGTCGATCAGCATGCCGTAACGCTTGCGCCCGTCCCCCCGGCTGATGGCCGCCCGCCCGTTGCGGGGAGCGGGAACGGACTGCGCCTGAACCTGGGTGACGGGGATCAGGGCCGCCCCTGCGGTGAGGGCGGCGATCCCGGATAACAATCGGCGCTTGCTGGGCTCCATGGCGTCTTTCCTTCTGCTGAGCTGGCTTGAAAGGGGTTGGGCCGATTGTCCTCAACGCAGGAAGTCGTCTCTATTGTGGTTTTCCACATACCGGGAGCCGGGTTGATCCAGCGCAATAAAAAATGCCCCAGCCCTGCTGAACTGTGACCGGGGCGGCGTTTGCCGCCCCTCCCGGCCCCGTTCGCGTGCAAGCGCGCGCCCCGGTGATAGACTGCCCCCTTTGCACCGAGAGGAGAGCCCCCTGCACGCCCCAGTTCCCTTGCCCCTGCTCAGCCTGCTGCTTTGGCTCGCCCTGTCAGCCCTGCCGCTGCGGGTGCAGGCCGCCCCGACCCCCTCTTCGCCAGCGCCGGCCCGACAGGAATCCGCACCATCCCAGGCCACGCCGGTGCAGACCTTGGCCGAGCCGATACGCATCGGCGTGCTGGCGACCCGCGGCCCGGCCCTGGCCAGAGCCCAGTGGCAACCGCTGCTGCGCTGGCTGGCACAGCACGTGCCCGGCCAGCGCTTCGTGCTGCATCCGCTAGGGCTCGATGAACTGGCCGAGGCCGTCGCCCGCGAGCACCTCGATTTCGTCATCACCAACCCGGGCCAGTCGGTGAGCCTGGCGCGCCAGTATCCGCTGGCCTGGCTCGCCACCCTCAAGAGCCCGGCCGGGGGGGACAACCTCGCCATCGGCGCGGCGCTGGTGGTGCCCGCCCAGGCCCCCTACCGACACTGGTGTGACCTAGAGGGGCAAGCGGTCGCCGCCGTCTCTGAGAACGCCTTCGGCGGCTACCTCGCCTATCGCTTCGAGGCGGGCGAACAGGGGGTCAGGCTGGAGCACTTCTTCTCCACAGTTCAGTTCACCGGCTTTCCATTGGACCGGCTCGTCGAGCGGCTGGCGGCAGGGGAGGTGGCCGCCGCCATCGTGCCGGTGTGCCAGCTCGAGCGCATGGAGCGGGAAGGCAAGGTCGCCAAGGGGGCATATCGGGTGCTGGACGATCAGGCGCCGGCCGGCTTTGGCTGCCAGAGCTCGACCCGGCTCTACCCCAACTGGTCCTTCGCCAAGACAGAGCGGGCCTCCCCCGCCCTGGCGCTGACGGTGACCCGTGCGCTGTTCGATCTGCCCGCTGATAGCGAGGCGGCCATCGCCGCCGATTCGGCGGGCTGGACCGTGCCCACCAGCGAGCTTGCCATCGACCGCCTGCTCAAGGCGCTGTATCGCCACCCGCTACAGGGCCCCTGGTGGCAAGCGGCCTGGCACTGGCTGCGCCAGCATCAACAGTGGGGCTGGGGCGCCCTGGCGCTGGTTCTGCTACTGGGGGGCCACCACCTGCTGCTGCAATACCTGTTCAACCGCAGCCAGCGCCGGCTGCTCAAAGCCCGTCACCAGCTCGAGCAGAAGGGACGCCAGCTGGCACAGGCCAGACGGCTCGCCGAACTGGGCGAGCTGGGCGCCAACGTGGCTCACGAGATCAATCAGCCCCTAAGCGCCATCGCCAACTACAGCCAGGGGGCCTTGTTGCGACTGGACAGATTGGCACAGGATCCGGCCCAGGCTGCCGCCCAGGCCTCCCTGCGTCAGGCCCTGGAGCAGATAGGGCTCCAGGTCCAGCGCATCACCCAGACCGTCAACCGGCTCAGAGCCAGGCTGCAAAAGCGCTCTCCCCGCGTCGCGCCTTACGACCTGCCCACCCTGGTGGCGGAGTTGCGCCCCCTGCTGGAGCAGATGCTGGCGCCGCTCGACGTCGCCTTCACCCTGCACTGGCGGGGCCAGCCGCGCCGGCTCCCTCTGGACGGCACCGGGATAGAGCAGTTGCTGGTCAACCTCATCAAGAATGGCGCCGAGAGTGCGGCGCAGAGGGTAGCGAAGAGGGCGCGCGCCGCTGTTCACTCCCCTACTCACCCCCCTACGCAAGCACCGGCGCAGGCGCCTGCCCGGGTCGAGCTGCTGATCGCCTTCGAGTCACAGAGCCTGCTGCTGGAGATCCGCGACAACGGCGCCGGCCTGAAGGTCCCCGCGACCGAACTGCAGCAGGCGTTTTACAGCGACAAGCCGGATGGCATGGGGCTGGGGCTGGCCATCTGCCGGGAGGTGGTCGAGAGCCATCGCGGCCAGTTCAGTCTGGAGAACCTGAGCCCCCACGGCTGTCTGGCCCGGGTCATTGTGCCCGTGCCGCCACCCGAAACCCTCCCTTCATCCACCGACATGCCGAGGAACTGAGATGCCGCCCCCTGCCCGCCCCCCGCTCTATCTGGTTGACGACGACGAGGCCGTGCTCGACTCCCTGCGCTTCATGCTGGAGAGCTGCGACGAGCGGCAGCTGCTCAGCTTTGCCGATGGCGAGCGCTTTCTGGCCGAGGTCGACCTGTACCAGCCCGCCTGCCTCATCCTCGACTGCCGCATGCCGGGGCTGTCGGGCCCCGAGGTGCAGCAGCGGCTGAAGGCGGCCCAGAGCCCCATCGCCATCCTGTTTCTCACCGGCCACGGCGAGGTGCCGCTGGCGGTGGAGTCCCTCAAGCTGGGGGCAGTGGATTTCTTGCAAAAGCCGGTGCAGCTGGCCCCCCTGCTCGCCGCCATCGCACGGGCCGAGCAGGCGACGCTGAGTGCGGCCACCCGTTTCGCCCAGCTGACTGCCTACCGGCGGCTCACCCCGCGCGAGCACCAGCTGCTGCAGCTCATCGCCCGGGGCCACAAGAACCAGCAGATAGCGCAGGATCTCTGCATCTCGGTGCGCACTGTCGAGGTGTGCCGCGCCAGCCTGATGCGGCGCCTCGAGGTCGATTCCCTGGCCGAGCTGATGCTGCTCTATGCAAACGTCCATTCAGCCCCCTGAGCCAAGCCACTAATCCAGGCCCCTGAGCCGGGCCGGGAGAGTGACCCACTTGCCGGGCCTATGCCCATCCCCCATCGGCCGCACAGGGGATGCCTTTGGCTCAGGGTGCCGGCAAATCTGTGCGCAGGCGCGCTATTCCGGCGCCCGCAACTTGCAGCGCAAATCGGGGTTTGCTAATACTCCGCGTCCATTGGATGAGCATCCCCTTTCGAGATAGTGTGCCGTGGCTTTCGAACAATTCGCGCTCGTGATATCTCTCTTCCAGCAGCTCTGCGTCTATCTGGTGATCGCCTGGCTGCTCTCCAAGACGCCGCTGTTCATGCCGCTGACCCAGGTGACCCTGAGCTGGCCCCACAAGATCCTCTGCTACCTCATCTTCTCCGGCTTCTGCGTGATGGGCACCTACTTTGGCCTGAGAGTCGAGGACTCCATCGCCAACACCCGCGCCATCGGCGCCGTGCTCGGCGGCATCGTCGGCGGCCCGGTGGTGGGGCTGCTGGTAGGGCTCACCGGCGGCATCCATCGCTACTCGCTGGGGGGCTTTACCGCGCTCGCCTGCACCTTCTCCACCATCGCCGAGGGGCTGCTCGGCGGCTTGGTGCATCGCCACTTCGTCGCCCGCCACCGGCTCGACCTGCTGTTCAGCCCCTGGGTAGTGGGATCTGTGGCCCTCATCGCCGAGCTGATGCAGATGGGGATCATATTGCTGGTGGCCCGTCCGTTTGACGACGCCGTCCACCTCATCGAGAACATCATAGCCCCTATGCTGGTGGCCAATACCCTGGGGGCCGCCATGTTCATGCGGATGATCCTCGATCACCGCGCCATGCTGGAGAAGTACTCGGTCGCCTTCTCCGCCCGCGCCCTCAAGATCGCCGAGCGGGCGATGCGGGTGCTGGACAAGGGCTTCACCCAGGAGGCGTGCCAGCAGATGGTGCGCATCCTCTACGAGGAGACAGGGGTGGGCGCGGTGGCCATCACCGATCGGGAGAAACTGCTCGCCTTCATCGGCATCGGCGAGGATCACCACCTGCCGGGCACCGCCATCAACTCGGCCCACACCTTCAAGGCGATCCAGCACAACGAGGTGGTCTATGCCGACGGCAATCTCATCCCCTACAGCTGCAACCTGCATCCCCAGTGTCGGCTCGGCTCCTCGCTGGTCATTCCGCTGCGGGGGGAAGAGGGCTCGGTGGTGGGCACCATCAAGCTCTACGAGCCCAAGCGCAAGTTCTTCTCCTCCATCAACCGCACCCTGGGGGAAGGGATCGCCCGGCTGCTCTCCGGCCAGATCCTGGCCAGCAAGTACAACGAGCAGAAGCGGCTGCTGGCCCAGTCGGAGATCAAGCTGTTGCAGGCCCAGATCAACCCGCACTTCCTGTTCAACGCCCTCAACACCCTGGCGGCGGTGATCCGGCGCGACCCCGAGGATGCCCGCACCCTGGTGCATCACCTCTCCACCTTCTTTCGCAAGAACCTCAAGCGCCAAGGGGACGAGGTGACCCTGGCCGACGAGCTGGAGCACGTGAACGCCTACCTGCACATCGAGCAGGCCCGCTTCGCCGAGCACCTGAGCGTGCAGATCGACATCCCCGATCCGCTGCTGGAGTACCGGCTGCCCACCTTCTCCCTGCAGCCCATCGTCGAGAACGCCATCAAGCACGGCATCTCCCAGATGTTCGAGCCCGGCCGGCTCACCCTGACGGCGCGGCAGGAGGGCGAGCAGCTGGTGCTGGAGGTCTGTGACAACGCCGGCCTCTATCAGACCAGCCGGGAGGAGAGCGGCCTTGGCATGAACATAGTGGACCGGCGCATCAAGGCCCGTTACGGCGCCGAGTACGGGGTCACCATTCACTGCGAGCCCCATCAATCCACCCGGGTGAGGATCACCCTTCCCCTGCAGGAGAGCCCATGCTGACCGCCCTGATCGTCGACGATGAACCCCTCGCCCGCGAGGAGCTGCGGCTGCTGCTGGAGCAGGCGGGCAACATCCGCCTGCTGGGGGAGTGTGCCCATGCCATGGAGGCGCTGCCCGCCATCCATCGCCTCAAACCCGACCTGCTGTTTCTCGACATCCAGATGCCGCGCATCAGCGGGCTGGAGCTGGTGAGCATGCTGGACCCGGACTTGCGTCCCCACATCGTCTTCATCACCGCCTACGACGAGTTTGCCCTGCGCGCGTTCGAGGAGAACGCCCTCGACTACCTGCTCAAACCGGTCACGGCAGAGCGGATGAACAAGGCGCTGGAGCGCATCCAGCGGCTGCTTTCGCCAAAGGGGGAGCTGGCGGGCCAGCCGCTGCCGGATCCGACCCGCATCGCCCAGCCCCTGCGCAGCATCCCCTGCAGCGGCCACAACCGCATCCTGCTGCTGCCCCTTGGCGAGGTGGAGTTCGTCCACAGCGATCTGGCCGGCAACAAGGTGGTGAGCGCCCAGCAGCAGGGCACCACTGAGCTGACCCTGCGCACCCTGGAGGAGAAGACTGGCTTCGTGCGCTGTCACCGCCAGTACCTGCTCAATCCCGGCCAGATCCGCGAGATCCTGCTGCTCGACGGCGGGCTGGCAGAGGTGGTGACCCAGGGCGGCCACAAGGTGCCGGTGAGCCGCCGCTACCTCAAGCCCCTCAAGGAGCTGCTGGAGATCCCCTGAGGAGCGGGCCACTCTCCCCGCTCCTGCTCTGCCCGTTACCACTCACCCGCTTGCCGAGCCCGCCGGCTCATCCCTCAAACCGCTCGGGGCCGCTTTTCTGCCGCTCGCGGGCGGCCCTCTGCCACTGACCTTTTCTGCGCTCCCCTTTCCCCACCGCCTGCGTAGAGTGCAGCCTGAGCCCGGCCAGATTGGCCGCAGGAAAAGGAAACTCCGTCATGCAACACGCAATCACCTTCGTCATTGCGGCCCTCTGCATCCTCGCCATCGCCTATCGCCTCTACGGCGTGTTCTTTGTGCGCAAGGTGCTGATGGCCGACGACAAGCTGGTCACCCCCTCCCACCAGCTGGAAGATGGCAAAAACTATGTACCGACCAACAAGTGGGTCAACTTCGGCCAGCACTTCGCGGCCATCGCCGCCGCCGGCCCGCTGGTGGGCCCGGTCCTGGCGGCCCAGTACGGCTACCTGCCGAGCTTTCTCTGGCTGCTGATCGGCTGCGTCATCGGCGGCGCGGTGCACGACACAGTCGTGCTGTTCGCCTCCATGAAGCATCAGGGCAAGTCCCTCTCCGAGGTGGCCAAGGCCGAGCTCGGCCCCATCGCCGGCTGGTGTACCGGCCTTGCGATGCTGTTCATCATCACCATCACCATGGCGGGTCTCTCCATGGTGGTGGTACACGCGCTGGAGCGTAACGCCTGGGGCGTGTTCGCGGTGTTCATGACCATCCCCATCTCCATGGTGGTGGGGATCTGGCACAAGCTGACCGGCAACCTGCAAGCCGCCTCCTGGGTGGGCTTCATCGCCGTGCTGGCCTGCGTCTTCTTTGGCCCCTACGTGCAAGAGAGCGCCTTCGGTGCCTGGCTGACCCTGCGCGCCGAGACCATCAGTCTGGCGCTACCGGTCTACGCCTTCTTCGCCACCGCGCTGCCAGTCTGGCTGCTGCTCACCCCGCGCGGCTACATCTCCAGCTTCATGAAGATCGGCGTGTTCGGCGCCTTGGTCATCGGCGTCATCTGCATCAACCCCGAGATCCAGTTCCCCGCCATGACCCAGTTCGTCCACGGCGGCGGCCCGGTACTGGGCGGCCCGGTCTGGCCCTTTATCTCAATCACCATCGCCTGTGGCGCCATCTCCGGCTTCCACGCCTTCATCGGCTCCGGCACCACCCCGAAACTGGTGGACAAGTGGAGCGACATTCTGCCGGTCGCCTTCGGTGCCATGCTGGCCGAGTGCGTGGTGGGCGTGATGGCGCTGATCGCCGCCACCGCCCTGCACCCGGCCGACTACTTCGCCATCAACGCCACTCCGGAGGCCTTCGCCAAGCTGGGGATGCAGGTGGTGGACTTGCCGTTCCTCTCCCAGGAGATCGGCATGGACCTGAACGGCCGCACTGGCGGCGCCGTCACCCTGGCGGTGGGCATGTCCTACATCTTCACCAAGGTGCCCTGGTTCAGCAATCTCGCCTCCTACTTCTTCCAGTTCGTGGTGATGTTTGAAGCGGTCTTTATCCTGACGGCCGTTGACTCCGGCACCCGGGTCTCCCGCTACCTGATTCAGGACTTCTTCGGCGAGTTCTACCCGCCCCTCAAGCGCATCGACTGGATGCCGGGCGCCATCGGGGCCAGCGTGCTCGCCTGCGTGATGTGGGGGTATCTGCTGATGTCCGGCGATATCGGCTCGGTGTGGGCGCTGTTCGGGGTCTCGAACCAGCTGATGGCCTCGGTGGGCCTCATCATAGGTGCCACCATCATCCTGCGACTGGCCAGCAAGCGCCGCTACATGCTGACCTGCCTGATCCCGCTGGCCTACCTGTTCGTCACCGTCAACTACGCCGGTTACTGGATGGTCAGCCACGTCTACTTCAACCCCGAAGCCAAGGGCTACAACCTGCTTAACGGCGGTATCTCGCTGCTGATGCTGGGGCTGGGCGCCGTCATCCTGGTGTCAGCCATCCGCAAGTGGATTGAGCTGTGGAAACTGCGCCAGCAACCCGAGTTCCGGATTGCTCCGGCCAGCGCCAGCTGACCCATCCGCTGCAACCACAAACCCCGGCATGCCGGGGTTTGTTGCATCTGGCGGTCAAAAAACGGCCTCATCAGGATACATGGCGCCATCGATCACAGAACCCGAGCAGCGATCGGGCTAGAATGGGGGCTTCCGTCACCCGGCCTGAGCCGGTGACCTCTTCGCGCTTTCACTTATCGAGGACACGCTTCATGGAACTGCTTCTTCTCAGCAACGGCAAAGCCACCGAATGCCCGGGCCTGCTCGGCTGGGCCCGGGATCGGGTGCAGACCCTGCTCGCCCGCAAACAGGTCAAGCGCATCCTGCTCATCCCCTACGCGGTGATCCGCAGTGACTGGGATGCCCGCGCCCTGGAGCTCAGCGAGAGCCTGGGGGTGGAGGCCATCAGCATCCATCAGTTCGATGACCCGGTGGACGCGATCAACCATGCCGACGCCATCTTCATCAGCGGCGGCAACACCTGGCGCCTCAACCAGCTGCTGCACGAAAACGGCCTGGTGGTGCCCATCCAGCGTGCCGTGCGCGAGCGGGGCGTGCCCTATGTGGGCTGGAGCGCCGGTTGCAACGTGGCAACCCCGAGCATCCGCACCACCAACGACATGCCGGTCTGTAGCGCCGCCGTGCTGCCTGCGCTGGGGCTGTTCCCGCTGCAGATCAACCCCCACTATCTGGATGCCAGCATCAGCGGCCACATGGGGGAGACCCGCGACGAGCGCCTGGCCGAGTTCTGCGCCATCAACCCGAGCGAACACGTGGTGGCCCTGCGCGAGGCCAGCCTGCTCCAGGTCAGTGGCGAGCATATCGAATACTGGAGCGCCCGCGGCGAAGGCTTCAAGATCTTCAAACACGCCGAGACCACTCAGGAGTTCAGCACGGCCGCGCCGCTGGCCGAGCTGACGCCGTTTCGCCCGCGCAGCTGAATGGCGCTGACCGGCTGAAAACCCACAGGGGGCGCAGGATG
This sequence comes from Aeromonas sp. Y318-1, assembly GCF_027706125.1. Taxonomy (NCBI): domain Bacteria; kingdom Pseudomonadati; phylum Pseudomonadota; class Gammaproteobacteria; order Aeromonadales; family Aeromonadaceae; genus Aeromonas; species Aeromonas sp. Y318-1. Next base: position 152,845 of record NZ_JAPDCM010000005.1, on the reverse strand, counting down.
TCGCCCCTGTTTTCGCAATGAAGGGAGGATGAGATGAAGAGCAGGACTGAACACGACAGCTTCGGCGCGATCGCCGTGCCGGCCGATCGGCTGTGGGGGGCCCAGACCCAGCGCTCCCTGCAGCACTTCGACATCTCCGGCGAGCGCCAGCCGATGGCGCTGATCCACGCCCTGGCCCGCATCAAGTCGGCCTGTGCCCGGGTCAACCACGCCAACGGACTGCTGCCCGCCCGCACGGCCCAGGCCATCATGAGTGCCGCCGACGAGATCCTGTGCGGCCAGCATGATGAGGAGTTCCCGCTGCGGGTATGGCAGACCGGCTCCGGCACCCAGACCAACATGAACCTCAACGAGGTGCTGGCCAACCGGGCCAGCGAGCTGCTCGGCGGCACCCGTGGCGAGGGGCGGCTGGTGCACCCCAACGACGAGGTGAACAAGAGCCAGTCGAGCAACGACGTCTTCCCGAGCGCCATGAACCTGGCGGCCGTCACGGCCATCACCCAGCACCTGCTGCCCGCCCTGGCGACCCTGCGCACCACCCTGGCCGGCAAGGCGGCGGCCTTCGACGACATCGTCAAGATCGGCCGCACCCATCTGCAGGATGCCACCCCGCTCACCCTGGGGCAGGAGTTCTCCGGCTGGGTCGCCCAGCTCGAGCAGGGGGAGCGCCATATCCGGGCCGCCCTGCCCCATCTGTGCGAGTTGGCGCTGGGGGGCACCGCCGTCGGCACCGGCCTCAACACCCCGCCCGGCTTCGCCGACGCGGTGGCCGCCACCTTGGCCGAGCAGACCAGCCTGCCGCTGATAAGCGCCCCCAACAAGTTCGAGGCGCTGGCCGCCAGCGATGCCCTGGTCCATGGCCACGGCGCCCTCAAGACGCTGGCCGCCTCCCTCATGAAGATCGCCAACGACGTGCGCTGGCTAGCGAGCGGCCCCCGCAGCGGGCTGGGAGAGCTGCTCATCCCGGAAAACGAGCCAGGCTCCTCCATCATGCCCGGCAAGGTCAACCCGACCCAGTGCGAGGCGCTCACCATGCTATGCGCTCAAGTGATGGGCAACGACGTCGCCATCAACATCGGCGGCGCCAGCGGCAACTTCGAGCTCAACGTGTTCAGGCCGATGATCGCCCACAACTTCCTGCAGAGCTTGCGACTGCTGGCGGACGGCATGCAGAGCTTCCACGACCACTGCGCCGTCGGCATCACCCCGAACCAGCCCCGCATCGACGAGCTGCTGGCCCGCTCCCTGATGCTGGTGACGGCGCTCAACCCCCATATCGGCTATGACAAGGCGGCAGAGATCGCCAAGCGGGCCCACCATGAGGGGCTCAGCCTGCGGGAGGCGGCCATCGCCTCCGGCCACCTGACGGCGCAGCAATTCGATGCCTGGGTGGTGCCGGCCGACATGGTGGGTCGGCGCGGCGGCTGAGCCAGCCCGAAGGGAAACTCGAGATAAAAAAGAAGCCGGACTGCGCCGGCTTCTTTTTTCATCAATGAGTCAGGGTTTGGCAAGCTTGCTCAGGGCATCCAGCTCGCGCTGGGCGGCCAGCAGCTTGGTCTGGGCCTCTTCCAGCTTGGCCTGTTTCTTGGCGATCTTGTCGGGCTTGCCCGTCACCCTGGCGTTTTGCAGCTCGACCAACCGTTCGTTGACCTGCTCCTTGAGCTCGGCCACCCGCTGCTGCTGCTCCTTGAACAAGCCGGCGTCGGTACAGTGAGTCTCGATATTGCGCAGAGCCCGCTCCAGCCCGGCGACCTGATCCGCATTGCCGTGCGCCTTGGCAAACACCAGCTGATCCTTGACGGCCTGCTGGCGCGCCTTGCAGCCAACGGCCTCACTGCCATAGGCCTGGCCGGCCAACAGCAGCATGCTCATTCCGATAACCTTCCACATAACGACCTCGTTCCCCTGTCATGTTTGATGGCCGCCTATCAGACCGTACTCGGCCGGCCGGGTCAAGGCGCGGGCAAACCGCAACGACAGAGTTTGTGCAACATCACGCCAACGGGGTGTCGATGGGCCTACAATGGCTACTTTCATCAAGGAGTCTGTTATGAATCAAGAGATTGTCATCATCGCCAACGGCGCCCCCTATGGCAGCGAATCCCTGTTCAATGCCCTGCGCCTGGCCATCGCCCTGCGCGAACAGGGAGGTGCCAACCTGAAACTGTTTCTGATGTCCGATGCGGTCAGCGCCGCACTGGCAGGCCAGGCTCCGGCCGAGGGCTACAACCTGCGCCAGATGCTGGAGATCCTGCTGGCTCAGGGGATCAGCATCCGCCTTTGCAAGACCTGTACCGATGCCCGTGGCATCACGGCGCTGCCGCTCATCGAGGGGATCGAGGTCGGCACCCTGCCGCTGCTGGCCCAGTGGACACTGGCGGCCGACAAGGTGTTGACCTTCTAGCGGTGCCAGAACCGGGCGCAGGCATTGATCTGCAACAATCCTGCGCCATTTGAAAACCTGTTCACAGCTGTTAATGTCTACACTGTCAGTTAGATAACAACGTGCGCGCTTTCATTTTCGTTCAGGGAACTGCCATGAATCCAACCGAACAGACTCTGCTGGAACAAATGCGGATCACCGAGTTCGAAATCGCTCATCGCAAGGAGCTGTTGCTGCTGGATGAACGGGATTTCGCCCTGCTCGCCAGCTACCGTCCCAAAATCGAGCCCCACATCGACGCCCTGGTCGACAAGTTTTACACCCTGCAGACCGGGATCACCGAAATTGCCCTGCTGATCGGTGACGCCGACACCCTCACTCGGCTGCGGGCCGCCCAGCGCCGCTACATTCTCGACCTGTTCAGCGGCCTGTACGACCTGGAATACGTCAACAACCGGCTGCGGATCGGGCTGGTGCACAAGCGGATTGGGGTGGAGCCCAAGCTCTATCTGGCCGCCATCAACACCCTCAAGGGGCTGCTCATCGAGGATATATTTACCCAGATAGACCATGAGCCGGACCGCATCACCATGCTGACCGCCCTCGACAAGCTGTTCCTGTTCGACATCACCCTGGTGTTTGAGACCTATATCCGCAGCCTGGTGTCGGAGATCGAGTCCTCCAAGGAGAAATCGGAGATCTACGCCAAGTCGCTGGAGGAGAAGGTGCGCGAGCGCACCCAGCAGCTGGAGGAGATGAGCCGGACCGATGCCCTCACCGGCCTGCTCAGCGTGCGCCACCTGCAGGAGAACCTGACCCGCACCCTGCGTACCTGCCAGCGCCGCTCAGAGCCGGTGGTCATCGCCTATCTCGACATCGACGACTTCAAGCAGATCAACGACAGCCAGGGCCATCAACGCGGAGACGAGATCCTGCGCATCGTCGGCGACTGCATTCGCAAGGTCTCACGGGCGGAGGATTGCTGTTTCCGTTACGGCGGGGACGAGTTCTGCCTGATCCTGCCCAACTGCAACGAGGAGCAGGCCAGAGACGTCTACCTGCAGCGGCTGACCAATGCGCTGGCCGAGCAGATCAGTGACGTCACCCTCAGCATCGGTCTGGTACAGACCGGGCCGGTCCAGTTCGACGAGGGCAACAGCCTGATCCGGCTGGCCGACGAGCGCATGTATGCCGCCAAGAAGGCGATGAAGCAGGTCAACCAGAACAGTACCCACTGAGGTTCAATCCTGCCTGACTTGAATCCGTTCCGGGCGCGCAATGCGGGCGCCCCACTCATAGAGCAGGAAGGTAAACAGGCAGAGCACCGCCATCAGCACGTAGAGCGCCTGACCGCCCCACTCGGCAAGGATCCAGCCCCCCAGCAAAGCACCGAGGGCACCACCCAGCCCGGCCAGCGCACCGGCACCGAAGTAGCTCCCCTTCAGGTGCGGGGGCGACATCTGATCGATCAGCACGTTGAGCAGCGGAAACAGTATGGTCTCCCCCACGCTCAGCATCAGTACTGCCCCGACCCAGTGCGACCACTGCTGCGGATCCCCCAGCGCAAACAGCACCTGAGCCCCCAGAAACAGGGTGATGCCGACCTGCAGGCGCACCTTGCCCGGCCAGCGGGCCAGGAGATGCAGCAGGGGAAACTGCAGCAGCACCACGGTCAGGGCGTTGGTGGCCACCAGAAGGGCGATGAGGCTCGCCACCTCTGGCGTCCCGGCCCTAGTCAGATACTGCACCAGCGGTGAGTGGAACTGGGAATAGACCAGGTTCATCAGCAGGTTGGCCAGCACCAGCAGCAAGAAGCCCCGGTCCAGCCACAGCACCTTGATGGCCGCACGCAAGCCCAGCTCGCTGCCGTGGGTCGCCACTACCCTGCTTTGCGCAAATCCCCAGAGGAAGGCAGCCCCCAACAGCAGGTAGCTGCTACTCAGCAGCAGGAAGGTCTGCTGCTGGGCACTGATGCCGAGGGTCACCCCCAGCAGGGGACCGAGAGCCGCCCCCAGGTTGAGCAGGAAGTAACGCAGGTGCAGCGCCAGCTCGCGGGCCTTGGCCGAGGCCAGGCTGTCGGCCATCAGCGCCTTGCCGGGCGCATCGATGAGCCCGGAGGAGAGGCCGCTGCCGAGTACCCCGAGTCCGAGCCAGAACACCGAATGGGAGAAGCCGAGCAGGCCGTAGCAGAGCACGGAGACCAGACAACCCGCCAGCAGGATGTTGCGCCGCCCCAGCTTGTCGGACAGCCAGCCGCCATAGAAGCTGACCAGGGTGGAGATGGCGGCAGTCGCCCCCAGCATGGCGCCGATGGCAGTCGCCGAGAGACCATACTCCCGATAGAGCAAGATGGAGAGAAACGGCCAAACCATGTAATAGCTGGTGCGCACCATGAAGGTGCCCAGGATCACGGTCCAGACCAGGGGAGGAAACTGCCTGAGGAGGGCCCACGACATCACACTGCTCCTTGTTGCCCGTCGCACGGGAAGCATATCGTTATAACAAGAGGTCTCAAAGGAGACAACATCAAGTCACAAATATAAAAAAAGCCGACCCTGAGGTCGGCTTTTTCACGGCTCGGCGGCTTATTCGGCAGCCGGCTCTTCGACGGCGGCAACAGCCGGCTCAGCGGCGGCTTCGGTCGGGGCGTTCGCTTCCTTGATGGAGAGACGCACGCGGCCCTGACGGTCCACTTCCAGAACCTTCACCTTCACTACGTCACCGATCTTCAGATAGTCGGCCACGTTCTGCACGCGTGCATCGGTGATCTGGGAGATGTGCACCAGACCGTCCTTGCCCGGCAGGATGTTGACGAAAGCACCGAAGTCGGCCAGACGGACAACCTTGCCTTCGTAGATGCGGTTCACTTCGATCTCGGCGGTGATGGCCTCGATACGGCGGATCGCTTCCTTGGCGGCATCACCGTCAACGGCGGCGATGCGGACGGTACCGTCATCATCCAGCTCGATGTTGGTGCCGGTCTCTTCGGTCAGGGCACGGATCACGGAGCCACCTTTACCGATCACGTCCTTGATCTTCTCCGGGTTGATCTTAATGGTGTGGATGCGCGGGGCGAAATCGGAGATCTCGGCACGCGGCGCCTGGATGGCTTCGTCCATCACTTTCAGGATGTGCAGGCGAGCACCACGAGCTTGCTTCAGGGCAATCTCCATGATCTCTTTAGTGATGCCTTCGATCTTGATGTCCATCTGCAGCGCGGTCACACCTTCGGTGGTACCGGCAACCTTGAAGTCCATGTCGCCCAGGTGATCTTCGTCACCCAGGATGTCGGACAGCACGACGAAACCTTCTTCTTCCTTCACCAGACCCATGGCGATACCGGCAACGGAGGCCTTGATCGGCACACCAGCGTCCATCAGCGCCAGGGAGGAACCACAGACGGAGGCCATGGAGGAGGAGCCGTTGGATTCGGTGATTTCAGATACCACACGTACCACGTACGGGAACTCGTCGGCGCTCGGCATCACGGCAGCAACGCCGCGCTTGGCCAGACGACCGTGACCGATTTCACGACGTTTCGGGCTACCCATCATGCCGGTCTCACCGACGCAGTATGGCGGGAAGTTATAGTGCAGCATGAAGCGATCGGCGCGGTTGCCGGTCAGCTCGTCGATGTTCTGGGCGTCACGCTCGGTGCCCAGGGTGGCAACGACCATGGCCTGAGTTTCACCACGGGTGAACAGGGCGGAGCCGTGGGCACGCGGCAGTACACCGGTGGCGACGGACAGGGCGCGGATCATCTCCGGATCACGACCATCGATGCGCGGCTCGCCACGGACGACGCGACCACGGACGATGCGGCTTTCCAGGCTGTGGAACTCTTCGCCGATCTTCTTGGCATCTTCTTCCACGCCGGAAGCGATCACTTGCTCCACCACACGAGCCTTGATGGCACCGATGGTTTCGTAACGCACGGCTTTCTCGGTGATGCGGTAGGCTTCACCCAGCTCAGCTGTCGCCAGCTCGGCAACCTTGGCTTTCAGCGCTTCGTTGACGGCAGGAGCAGTCCAGTTCCACGGCTTGGTGCCGACGTCGGCAGCGAATTCGTTGATGGCATTGATAACGGCCTGCATCTGCTCGTGACCGAACACCACGGCACCCAGCATCACCTCTTCGGAGAGGATGGCCGCTTCGGATTCAACCATCAGCACGGCGTTGGCGGTACCGGCAACTACCAGGTCCAGATCGCTCTGCGGCAGTTCGGTAGTGGTCGGGTTCAGCACGTACTGGCCGTTCATGTAACCTACGCGGGCTGCACCGATCGGGCCACCGAACGGGATGCCGGAGATGGCCAGCGCCGCGGAGGCACCGATCATGGCAACGATGTCGGGAGAAACGGCCGGGTTCACGGACATGACGGTGGCAACCACCTGAACCTCATTGAGGAAGCCTTCCGGGAACAGCGGACGAATAGGACGGTCGATCAGACGGGAGATCAGGGTCTCGCCTTCGCTCGGACGGCCTTCACGACGGAAGAAACCACCCGGGATACGACCAGCAGCATAGGTACGCTCCTGGTAGTTGACGGTCAGCGGGAAGAAATCACGGCCGTGATCGGCCTCTTTCTTGCCAACTACGGTCACAAATACGCAGGTATCGTCCATGCTGACCATGACGGCCGCAGTGGCTTGACGGGCCATCACTCCGGTTTCCAGAGTGACGGTGTGTTGACCGTACTGGAATGACTTTACAATAGGATTCACGTGAATTTCCTTTTTACAATTTGGCGCTTTAAATTCGCGTGCAAGTATACTTGATTCGATGCAAAAGGTAAGCAGCGACACAAATTCTGTGAGGGCGGCAACAGCCTGACGCGCAATAAAAAAGGGGAACCCGGAGGTTCCCCTTTTTCGCGAAATCTGATGGTCGATTAACGACGCAGACCCAGCTTGGCGATCAGAGCAGCGTAACGCTGAACGTCTTTACGCTTCAGGTAGTCCAGCAGCTTACGACGCTGGGAAACCATGCGCAGCAGACCGCGACGACCGTGGTGATCCTTGGAGTGCTCCTTGAAGTGACCTTGCAGATGGTTGATCTGGGCAGTCAGCAGGGCAACTTGCACTTCGGGGGAACCAGTGTCGTTGGCGCAACGAGCGTTGTCAGCAACGATTTGAGCTTTGATCTCAGCATTTAGAGACATGGTATTACTCCAGTAGAGTGTTTAAAGGTTCACAGCCAATCTCTAATTCAGCCGTGAAATGAGGGCGGTATCATAATCGTCCCCGTCACTTTACGCAACGGGAAAGCGCCACAACGGCCAACACGCATCGATACCGCCTGAGGATCACTCCTCGTCGTGTTCGTCGTGATAACGCACCAGACGCTTGGGCGCCACGCGCCCCTCATCGTCGATCTCGCCTACGCCGATGAACTCGCGCTCCGGACCGACCGTCATGCGTACCTGACCGCTCTGCGGCGCCCCGGCGACCTGCACGGCCTGGCCCTGATTCACATAGGCAGCCACGGCGGCCAGCATGTTCACCTCGGGCAGGCTTGCCACGGCGGTGTCCATCGGCAGCAGCAGCGGATCCAGCTGCTCGCGCGGCGGAATGCTTTCGGCCTTGGCCTGCTCGAAGATGCACTCGAGCTGTTCCAGGGTCAGCATCCGCTCATAGGGATAGCTGGCCACCTGAGTACGGCGCAACTGGGTGACGTGCGCGCCGCAGCCCAGCACCTCCCCCAGATCGTCCACCAGGGAGCGGATGTAGGTGCCCTTGCTGCAGTGCACCTCCAGCTTGACCTCGTCCCCTTCAAAGCTGATGAGCTTGAGCTCGAACACCGTGATGGGGCGGGCTTCCCGCTCGATCTCGATGCCTTCGCGGGCGTACTCGTAGAGCGGGCGACCGTTGTGCTTGAGGGCGGAGTACATGGACGGCACCTGCATGATGGGGCCGCGGAACTGGTCCAGCGACTCGATCAGAGTACCCACGGCCACGTTCACCGGCCGGGTGGAGACCACCTCGCCATCGGAGTCGCTGGTATTGGTGCGCTCGCCCAGCTTGGCGGTCACTTCGTAGCGCTTGTCCGCTTCCAGCAGATACTGGGAGAACTTGGTGGCTTCGCCGAGGCAGATCGGCAGCATGCCGGTTGCCAGCGGGTCCAGGGCACCGGTGTGGCCAGCCTTGGCGGCGTTGTAGATCCGCTTGACCTTCTGCAACACATCGTTGGAGGTCAGCCCGGTCGGCTTGTCCAGCAGCAGGATACCGTGCACGTCACGGCCCTTGAAACGACGTCTACGAGACATCTCAGGCGTTATCCTCAGTAGTTTCATCCGGCGCGGCATCGTCTTCTTCACGACCTGATTCGGCCATGCGACGCTTGTCTTCACGGATGGTGTTGGTCACCAGGTTGGAGAGACGCATCCCCTCGACCAGGGTCTGGTCGTAGAAGAAACGCAGCTCGGGCACCACGCGCAGGCGCATGGCGCTGCCCAGCAGGCTGCGGATGTAGCCAGCGGCTTCCGTCAGCGCCTTGAGCCCTTCCTTGATGCGTTCGGCATCATTTTCCAGCTGCAAGAAGGTGACATACACCTTGGCGTAATTGAGGTCACGGGACACTTCCACATCGGAAACGGTCACCATGCCGATGCGCGGATCCTTGACCTCGCGCTGCAGAATGAGCGCGATTTCACGCTGGATCTGCTGTCCGACCCGACGGGTCCGGCTAAATTCTCTGGCCATATTCTATCCTGCGATAAAAGGGGGCCGCGGCCCCCTATTTAATCTGACTCCAGCCTTACAGAGTCCGTTGAATTTCAACGGTCTCGTAAACTTCGATCTGGTCGCCTTCGCGTACGTCGTTGTAGTTCTTGACCGCGATACCACACTCGTAGCCGTTCTTGACTTCGTTGACGTCATCCTTGAAGCGACGCAGGGATTCCAGCTCGCCTTCATAGATAACCACGTTGTCACGCAGAACGCGAATGCGGTTGGAACGCTTGACCACACCTTCGGTGACCATACAGCCGGCCACGGCACCAAACTTCGGTGACTTGAACACGCTGCGCACTTCGGCCAGACCGATGATTTCCTGACGGTACTCGGGGGCCAGCATGCCGCTCATGGCCTGCTTCACTTCGTCGATCAGGTCATAGATGACGGAGTAGTAACGCAGATCCAGACTCTCGGCCTCGATGACCTTGCGTGCAGAGGCATCGGCACGGACGTTGAAGCCCACCAGGATGGCGCTGGACGCGGCAGCCAGGGTAGCGTCGGTCTCGGTGATACCACCCACGCCGGAACCCACGATCTTCACCTTCACTTCGTCGGTGGAGAGCTTGACCAGGGCATCGCAGATCGCTTCCACGGAACCCTGTACGTCGGCCTTGATCACCACGTTCACTTCGGACACTTCGCCCTCGGTCATGTTGGCGAACATGTTTTCCAGCTTGGCCTTCTGCTGGCGAGCCAGCTTGACTTCGCGGAACTTGCCTTGACGGTAGAGCGCCACTTCACGGGCTTTCTTCTCGTCACGCACGACAGTGGCTTCGTCACCGGCAGAGGGAACGCCGGACAGGCCGAGGATTTCCACCGGCAGGGACGGACCCGCTTCCTTGATCTCGCGACCCAGCTCGTCACGCATGGCACGGACACGACCATATTCCAGGCCGCACAGCACGATGTCGCCCTGACGCAGGGTACCTTCTTGTACCAGCACGGTAGCAACCGGGCCACGACCCTTGTCCAGGAAGGACTCGATCACGACGCCGTTGGCCATGCCGTCAACCACGGCTTTCAGCTCCAGTACTTCGGACTGGATCAGGATGGCTTCCAGCAGGTCATCGATGCCCTGGCCGGATTTGGCGGAGACATGGACGAACTGGCAATCGCCACCCCAGTCTTCGGACATGACGTTGTAACGGGCCAGCTCGGTCTTGACGCGATCCGGATCTGCTTCCGGCTTGTCGATCTTGTTGACCGCCACCACCAAGGGCACTTCAGCGGCCTTGGCGTGCTGGATGGCTTCGATGGTTTGCGGCATCACGCCATCATCGGCAGCAACGACCAGCACCACGATATCGGTGGCCTTGGCACCACGAGCACGCATGGAGGTAAACGCCGCGTGACCCGGGGTATCCAGGAAGGTGATCATGCCACTGTCGGTTTCGACGTGGTAAGCACCGATATGCTGGGTAATACCACCGGCTTCGCCCGCGGCGACCTTGGCCTTGCGGATGTAGTCCAGCAGCGAGGTCTTGCCGTGGTCGACGTGACCCATGATGGTCACGACCGGCGCGCGCGGCTTGGCTTCGGAGGTCTCGTCACGATCGGACAGTACCGCCTCTTCCAGCTCGTTCTCGCGGCGCAGCACCACCTTGTGACCCATCTCCTCGGCGACCAGCTGAGCGGTCTCCTGGTCGATCACCTGGTTGATGGTGGCCATGGCCCCCATCTTCATCATCACCTTGATGACTTCAACGCCCTTGACGGCCATCTTGTTGGCCAGGTCGGCCACAGTGATGGTCTCGCCGATCACCACGTCGCGGTTCACCGCGGCCGCCGGCTTGTTGAAGCCGTGCTTCATGGCGTTCGGAGTGGCAACCTTGCCACGCTTGCCCTTGCGAGCACGCGGGTTGCGCGCATCGCGATCGTCTTCACGACGACCGGCCTTTTTCGGGCCCTTGGCAGCAGCGGCAGTGCGGCGGCTGGTCTCTTCCTTACGATCCAACTCATCTTCAGCCGCCTGAGCGTGCTTGTTGGTGGTCAGATGGTAATCGCTGCTCTCTTTGGCGCGAGCGGCTTCTTCTTCAGCCCAGCGGGCTGCGTTCTGTTCCGCCATGACACGAGCCTCTTCGGCTTTCTTCGCGGCGAGTTCCTCAGCCTTGGTCAAGGCTGCTTGTTCTTGTTGGCGCTTCAGTTCTTCTGCTTCGCGCTTGGCCATCTTTTCTGCCTCTTGCTGAGCTGTGCTACCGGCTGCTTTGGCGGGCTGTTGAGCCTGTCGAGCCTTTTGTTGTGCCTCGATCCGCGCCTTTTCCTCAGCTTCACGACGAGCCTGCTCAGCCTCACGGCGAGCCTTCTCTTCAGCGTCGAGACGGGCCTTCTCTTCGGCCTCGCGACGAGCTTTTTCTTCTGCTTCCAAACGCGCTGTTTCCTCGGCTTCCGCCTGGCGCTGTTCATCTTCCAGCGCCGAACGTCTTACATAGGTGCGAGACTTGCGCACTTCTACCTGCACTTCCTTGTTCTTGCCGCCAGTCCCCTGAACACTGATGGTGCTCTTGGTCTTGCGCTGCAAGGTCATGCGGGCAGGTGCGGCGACCTCGTCACCTCCATGCTGTTTCTTCAGATGGGCCAGCAGTGTCTGTTTCTCAGACTCGCTGACCATGTCGTCGGCCTTGCTCTTGCTGATACCGGCATCGACAAACTGCTGGAGAAGACGATCAACCGGTGTGTCGATGTCAGTGGCAAGTTGTTTGACTGATACTTCTGCCATTCATTTTCCTCCGTTTGATCTTACTCAGACTGCTCTTCTCCGAACCAACAGATATTACGAGCAGCCATAATCAGCTCACCGGCTTTCTCTGCCGTCAGCCCTTCAATATCAGCAAGGTCATCGATGCCTTGCTCTGCCAAATCTTCCAGGGTACCGATGCCGCGAGCGGCCAGTGCGTACGCCATTTCACGGCCAAGGCCGTTCAGATTGAGCAGTTCTTCGGAAGGCTCTACACCTTCAAAGGATTCTTCTTTGGCCAAAGCCTTGGTGGTCAGAGCATCCTTGGCGCGTTTGCGCAGCTCTTCCACCATGTCTTCGTCCAGGCCATCGATGGCCAGCAGCTCGTTGACCGGCACGAAGGCGATCTCTTCCAGAGTGGAGAAACCCTCTTCCATCAACAGGCTGGCGAAATCGTCATCGATGTCCAGAGTGCTGGTGAACAGCGTCAGGATGCGGTCGTTCTCGGCCTGGTGCTTGGCACGCATGTCCTCGACGGTCATCACGTTCAGTTCCCAACCGGTCAGCTGGGAAGCCAGACGCACGTTCTGACCGTTGCGACCGATGGCCTGGGCCAGGTTGGCAGCTTCCACGGCGATATCCATGGTGTGGTTGTCTTCATCAACGATGATGGAGGCCACATCGGCAGGCGCCATGGCATTGATCACGTACTGGGCCGGGTTGTCATCGTACAGCACGATGTCGGCGCGCTCGCCGCTCAGCTCGGCGGAGACCGCCTGAACGCGGGCGCCACGCATGCCGATACAGGCACCGATCGGGTCGATACGACGATCGTTGGTCTTCACCGCGATCTTGGCGCGGGAACCCGGGTCACGGGCTGCACCCATGATTTCGATCATCTCTTCACCGATTTCCGGTACTTCGATGCGGAACAGCTCTTTCAGGAAGTCCGGGCTGGAACGGCTGACGAACAGCTGGGAACCACGGGCTTCCGGACGCACGGCGTAAAGCAGACCACGGATGCGGTCGCCCGGGCGGAAAGTCTCGCGCGGCAGCATGTCGTCGCGGAAGATCACGGCTTCGGCGTTGCTGCCCAGATCCAGGATCACGTTGTCGCGGTTGCTCTTCTTGACCACGCCGCTGATGATGGTGCCTTCCTTGTCCTTGAACTGGTCAACGACCTGGGAACGCTCGGCTTCGCGCACTTTCTGCACGATGACCTGCTTGGCAGTCTGGGTGGTGATGCGGTCGAAGGTGACAGAGTCGATCTGATCTTCGACGTATTCACCGATCTGGATTTCTGGCTGCTCGATCTGGGCAGCTTCCAGGGTAATCTCGGCGTAGGGGTTTTCCATCGCAGCTTGATCTGCAATGACGACCCAGCGGCGATAAGTGTCGTAGTCACCGGTCTTGCGATCGATCTCGACCCGAACTTCAATCTCGCCTTCGTATTTTTTCTTGGTCGCTGTCGCCAACGCGGTTTCCAGAGCCTGGAAAATCTTCTCGCGGGGTACCGCCTTCTCGTTGGAAACTGCGTCAACGACCAGCAAAATCTCTTTATTCATATCCGATAGCCTCGTTAACCAAAGTTCGGCACTATGTTCGCTTTTTGGATATTGGTGAAAGCCAACACTTCGTCCTTACCATCTACCGTCAGGGTGATCATGTCGCCCTGCACGGCTTTGATTACGCCTTTGAACTTGCGGCGGTTGTTTGTTGCCATCCGAAGCGTTACCGCCGCCTCTTGGCCAACGTATTTTTCGAACTGGGCAACCTTGAACAGGGGACGATCCAGACCCGGGGAAGACACCTCGAGGTAATACTCCTCGGTGATGGGATCTTCGACATCCATGATGGCGCCAACCTGATGGCTGACCTCAGCACAGTTCTCGACGCTCACGCCATGCTCGCCGTCGATATAGACGCGCAAGGTGGAGTGTTTACCCGCACGGATAAACTCAATACCCCACAGTTCAAAGCCCAAGGCAACGACAGGAGCCTCGAGCAGATCGGTCAAACGTTGTTCCAACGTAGCCAAAGTCACCCTCCGAAAAAACAAAAAAAGGGCATAAAGCCCAGATAGAAATTGGTTCAGAGTAAATTGCACATAACAAAAAGCCCCGATGTCAAATCGGGGCTTGGCGCTTTACCCTGATTGTCGCCTCGCAGCGACCGCCTTCCTGAGCGTAGGAAATGCGTGAAATTTGGTTGCGGGGGCCGGATTTGAACCGACGACCTTCGGGTTATGAGCCCGACGAGCTACCATGCTGCTCCACCCCGCGTCCGAAATCGTGCGAGATTATAGCCACTTCACCCTCGTCACACAAGACTGACTGGCTATAATACACCCGGTTACCCGGGCTCACTGCTTAATTGGTGCCGTGGGCGGGACTCGAACCCGCACACCCTAGAGCACTACCCCCTCAAGATAGCGTGTCTACCAATTCCACCACCACGGCAAAACTCTTACTCGGGAACGTCAGTGTCTTTCTTGACTGGCGCTTTGCTCTGCTCAACCTGTTGGGTTTGTTGCAGATTTTCCCATTCACTACCCTGTTTGACCTTGTTGCTGGACATAGAGCCAAGCACCAAGCTAATCAAGAAGAACAGAGTAGCCAAAATCGCTGTTGTGCGGGTCAGGAAGCTGCCTGAACCACCGGAGCCGAATACAGTATTCGATGCCCCTGCGCCGAAGGAGGCGCCCATGTCAGCCCCTTTACCTTGCTGAATCATCACCAGACCAATCAGAGCCAGTGACACCAGTAGATAAACGACCAAAAGAATCTCGTACATTTAACTTGCACCCTTTGCCGCTTCAACAATTCCTAAAAACGTCTGGTCATCGAGACTTGCTCCCCCAATCAGGCCGCCGTCAACGTCGGGCTGGGCAAACAACTCTCTCGCATTGGCCGGCGTCACGCTCCCACCATAGATGATTCTGACTTTCTCACCTATGACCGGAGTATCCTCCGCCAAGCGACCACGTATAAAGGAATGAACCTCTTGTGCCTGCTCGGGTGTGGCGCATTTACCTGTACCTACAGCCCAAATCGGCTCGTAGGCGATGATAGCATTATCGAAAGCCATCGCGCCATTTTTCTCTATGACGATGTCCAGCTCTTCGGCGATCACCTCGAAGGTTCTTCTCGCCTGCCTCGCTGCCCCTGATTCACCCAAACAGAGGATGGGAATCAGACCTGCCGCTCTGGCTGCCGCAAACTTCTCTGCGACGATAAAACTGGTCTCACCAAAGAGACGCCTACGCTCGGAGTGCCCTACCAGTACGTATCGACACCCTGCCTCGACCAGCATCTGACACGAGATTTCCCCCGTGTAAGCGCCCTGTCTGTGCTGGCTCACATTCTGAGCCCCCAACTTCATTGTCCGCTGCTCACCGAGCAATGCGGCCGTAAAGTCGAGATGCACATGGGATGGACACAAGACCACGTCTACTCGTTCATCAATGCCCTTCAGACATTGACCGGTAAACTGCTCTAACTGCGACCTACTACCGCGTAACTTCCAGTTGGCGGCTACAAACGGCTTGCGATGTCCCATCGGCAACTCCCTTGCGAAAGCGGGGCTGATAATATCCAGAGGATTGTCAGCTGACAAGCGCTATTTTCAAATTTTCGAATCGTTTGAACAAGATACAACCAGAGCGGCTTAAAAGCCGCCCTTTTTGTTCATTAAAACGCCGATTCGACCTGTTGTGCAATGCGTTGGGCCATATCACGCACCTGCTGTTCATGTTCCCCTTCCACCATCACGCGGATCAGGGGTTCGGTGCCGGATTTGCGCAGCAGCACACGGCCACGGCCGGCCAGCTCCTGTTCCACCTTGGCCACTTCCTGCTGCACGGCGTCGGCTGCCAGCGGATCCTTGCCTTCTGCAAAGCGCACATTGACCAGCACCTGCGGGAACTTGTTCATGCCGGAACGCAGCTTGGCCAGCGGCATCTCGGCGGTGCAGATGGCGGTCAGTACCTGCAGGGCGGCGACGATGCCATCCCCGGTAGTGGTCTGATCCAAGCAGATGATGTGACCGGAGTTCTCGCCACCGATGCGCCAGCCCTTCTCGTTCATCATCTCCAGCACGTAGCGGTCACCTACCTTGGCACGGGCGAACGGGATGCCGAGGGTCTGCAGCGCCAGTTCCAGACCCATGTTGGCCATCAGGGTGCCCACTACACCGCCCTTGAGGCGACCGTTGCGCAGTGCATCGCGGGCGATGATGTAGAGGATTTCATCGCCGTCGATGATATAGCCGGTGTTGTCCACCATCACCAGACGGTCGCCATCACCATCGAAGGCCACCCCCAGATCTGCCTTGCACTCCAGCACCTTGGCCGCCAGGGCTTCGGGGGCGGTCGAACCGACACCGTCGTTGATGTTGAGACCATCCGGGCTGCAGCCGATGGCGATCACTTCTGCCCCCAGCTCGCGGAATACGGAAGGCGCAATGTGGTAGGTCGCACCATGACCACAGTCCACCACCATCTTCAGCCCTTCCAGGCTCAGATTGGAGGGGAAAGTGCTCTTGCAGAATTCGATGTAACGACCGGCGGCATCGTCGATGCGCAGTGCCTTGCCCAGCTCGGCAGACTCCACACACTTGAGTTCGTGGTCCAGCTCGGCTTCGATGGCCATCTCGACTTCGTCAGGCAGCTTGGTACCGTCGGCGGAGAAGAACTTGATGCCGTTGTCGTAATAGGGGTTGTGGGAAGCGCTGATGACGATGCCGGCTTCGGCCCGGAAGGTGCGGGTCAGGTAGGCGACGGCCGGGGTGGGCATGGGGCCCATCAGAATGGCCTTGAGACCCGCGGCGGACAGGCCCGCCTCCAGTGCGGACTCCAGCATGTAGCCGGAGATGCGGGTATCCTTGCCGATCAGCACCTTGCGAGTACCCTTCTTGGAGAGCACCTTGCCCGCAGCCCAGCCCAGTTTCATCACGAAATCCGGGGTGATCGGGTATTCACCCACCTTGCCGCGTACACCGTCGGTGCCAAAATACTTTCTTGCCATTGTCTGTTCTCGTTTTTTTATTTGGATATGAAATCTTGTCCCGTCATGACCATCCAGCCGGTACGCAAGGCATCCATGGTCGCTCGCACATCGTGCACCCGAATGATCCGGGCACCGTGCTGCATCCCGATGAGCGCACAGGCCAGACTGCCGGCCAGCCGTTCATCAACCGGGCTGCCAAGCAGGTTGCCTATCATAGACTTTCGCGACATACCGACCAAGAGCGGAAGCCGGTAATCAAGCAACTTCTCCTGCTGGGCAAGCAACTGATAGTTGTGCGCGAGCGTCTTGCCAAAACCGTAACCGGGGTCCAGCAACAACTGCTCCCTCCGTATTCCCGCTGCCAGACAGGCGGCGATCCGCTCGTCGAAGAAAGCCCTCACCTCCCCCAGCAGATCGTCATAGTGCGGCTCTGCCTGCATGGTTCTCGGCTGCCCCTGCATGTGCATCAGGCACACCGGAACGTCGGCAACGGCGGCCGCGGCTAGGGCCCCCTGCTCGAGCAGAGCTCGTACGTCGTTGATAAGATGGGCACCCGCCGCACAGCCTTCCCGCATCACCGCTGCCTTGGAGGTATCCAGGGAGATCATCACCTCCAGCTCGGCGACCATGCGCTCCACCACGGGAATGACTCTGTCCAGCTCCTCCTGCTCGCTCACATCGGGAGCACCGGGGCGGGTCGACTCGCCACCGATGTCGATGAGGGTCGCCCCCTCCGCCACCATCTGGCGCGCATGGGTCATCGCCCGCTCCAGCTGATTGAAATGACCACCGTCGGAGAAGGAGTCCGGTGTCACATTGAGGATCCCCATGACGTGGGGACGTTCGAGGGAGAGGCTGAGCCCCTTGCTGGTTAGCTGCATCGTTACTTCCGTTGACATAAAGAAAAACCCCGGGGCCAGCCCGGGGTTTGTATCATCACGATTTATTTAGCCGGCAGATCGTTGGCCTTGTCGATATCGACATCGGCCACCGGCTCGGTCTCGGCTACCGCCGGCTTGGCTTCTGCTGCAACCGTGGCACCGCCTTGCGGGGTATCACCGTGCTCATCATGCCAGTTGCTGGGGGCACGCACTTCGCGGCGAGCCATCAGATCGTCGATCTGCTTGGCATCGATGGTCTCGTACTTCATCAGCGCATCTTTCATGCTGTGCAGCACGTCCATGTTGTCCAGCAGGATCTGCTTGGAGCGGGCGTAGTTGCGATCGATGACCTGCTTGACCTCGGCATCGATGACGCGCGCAGTATCATCGGACATATGCTTGGCCTTGGCCATGCTGCGACCGAGGAACACCTCGCCATCTTCTTCCGCGTAGAGCATGGGGCCGAGACGCTCGGACATGCCCCACTGGGTCACCATCTTGCGGGCGATGTCGGTGGCACGCTCGATGTCGTTGGACGCACCGGTCGATACCTTCTCGGCACCGTAGATCAGCTCTTCCGCCAGACGGCCACCGTACAGGCTGGAGATCATGGACTCCAGATGCTGCTTGGAGTGGCTCCAGCGATCCTGCTCCGGCAGGTACATGGTCACACCCAGCGCACGACCGCGCGGAATGATGGAGACCTTGTAGACGGGGTCATGATCCGGCACCAGACGACCAATGATGGCGTGACCGGCTTCGTGATAGGCAGTCATCTCTTTCTCGGACTCTTTCATCACCATGGAGCGACGTTCCGCGCCCATCATGATCTTGTCCTTGGCCTTTTCAAACTCGGCCATGGAGACCACACGACGGCTCTCGCGGGCCGAGAACAGGGCGGCTTCGTTGACCAGGTTGGCCAGGTCAGCACCGGAGAAACCGGGCGTACCGCGGGCAATCAACGCCGGATTGACGTCATCCGCCAACGGCACCTTGCGCATGTGCACTTTCAGGATCTGTTCGCGACCACGGACATCCGGCAGACCGACCACGACCTGGCGGTCGAAACGACCCGGACGCAGCAAGGCCGGGTCCAGTACGTCAGGACGGTTGGTGGCGGCGATGACGATGATGCCTTCATTGCCTTCAAAGCCATCCATTTCGACCAGCATCTGGTTCAGGGTCTGCTCACGCTCGTCATGACCACCGCCCAGACCGGCGCCACGCTGGCGGCCGACCGCATCGATCTCGTCAATGAAGATGATGCAGGGAGAAGACTTCTTAGCCTGCTCGAACATGTCGCGAACCCGGGAGGCACCGACACCCACGAACATCTCGACGAAATCTGAACCCGAAATGGTAAAGAAGGGTACCTTGGCCTCGCCCGCAATGGCTTTGGCCAGCAGGGTCTTACCGGTACCGGGAGGACCAACCAGCAGCACGCCGGTCGGGATCTTGCCGCCCAGTTTCTGGAACTTGCTCGGATCGCGCAGATAGTCGACCAGCTCCTTCACCTCTTCCTTGGCCTCGTCACAGCCAGCCACGTCGGCAAAGGTGGTCTTGATCTGATCTTCACTCATCAGGCGAGCCTTGCTCTTGCCGAACGACATGGCCCCCTTGCCACCACCGCCCTGCATTTGACGCATGAAGAAGACCCAGACACCGATCAGCAACAGCATCGGGAACCAGGATATGAAGATGGACGTCAGCAGAGACGGCTCTTCCGGCTTCTCGCCCATCACTTTGACATTGTGATTGAGCATGTCGTTGAGCAGCTGGGGATCCGGCGCCGGGATGATGGTGGTGAAGCGTTCACCGGTGCGCTTGACGCCATTAATGACCTTGCCATCCATCCGCACTTCACGGATCTGCTCTTGGGTCACTTCTTTAACGAAGCTGGAATAGTCCAGCTGGCGACTGGTGGTATCGCTGGGGCTGAAGCTATTGAACACCGACATCAACACGACGGCGATGACCAGCCACAGGATTAGGTTTTTCGCCATGTCACTCAAATCAGTAACCTCGCAGACTGACAGTTAACGATGAAGGTTAGGGTACTACAGTTTAAAACCGGTAGCCACAATGTAGACTTCTCGTGAACGGGCACGAGACGAGTCTGGTTTACGAATCTTGACAGCAGTGAAAAGTTTACGGATTTCATTGAGATAGATATCAAACCCCTCCCCCTGGAACACCTTGACCACGAAGCTGCCGTTGGCCCGCAGGACCTGATTGCACATGTCCAGCGCCAGTTCGACCAGATACATGGAACGGGCCTGATCCACCTGCTGGGTACCGCTCATGTTGGGTGCCATGTCGGACATGACGACGTCAACCTTGTCCGGACCTACCCGTTCAAGCAGGGCACCCAGCACAGTTTCCTCCCGAAAGTCACCCTGAAGGAAATCGACACCGGCGATGGAATCCATCGGCAGAATATCGCAGGCGATCACTCGACCCTTGTCACCGACCTGGTCGATGGCAAACTGGGACCAGCCACCGGGGGCCGCCCCCAGATCCACCACCGTCATGCCCGGCTTGAGCAGTTTGTCCTTGCCCTGGATCTCGTCGATCTTGAACACGGCACGGGATCTCAGTCCCAACTTCTGGGCTTTTTTGACGTATTGATCGTCAAAATGCTCTTTTAACCAGCGGGTTGAACTGGGGGAATGTTTTTTCTGGGTCATGATCGTCGACTTTAAAAAACCACAAGGGTTATTAGTATTAAGGGCTAAGTGGGGGTAGAATACGCCCCTTTCAACCCTGACTTATGAAGAAATTGCCATGATTCTCAACAATAAACAGAAACAATACCTCAAGGGCCTTGCCCACAGTCTGAAGCCGGTCGTCCTGCTGGGACAACACGGTCTGACCGAAGGTGTGCTGGCCGAGATCGATCTGGCGCTCAACCACCACGAGCTGATCAAGGTTAAGGTTGCGTCTGAAGATCGTGAGATGAAACAGCTGGTTATGGATGCCATCGTCCGTGAAACCGGCGCGGTGAAAGTACAGAGCATCGGCCACGTGCTGACCATCTATCGTCAAGCCAACGAGCCGAAAATCCAACTGCCCCGCAAGTAACAGGAAAGAGCATCGCTCTTTCCTTCATTTCCCCTCTTCCCAAGTCGCTTGCCAAAGTAGTCGCCAGGCCCTTAACCTGCGATGAATACTCGTGGATACCCGCTATGGATCACCATCAGATTCTCACCGAAGATGAACTGGCCATGCTACGGGACTTGGGAAGCGATCAGGAGACGACCGCCGGTCAATCCCTGAGCGGTTATCTCGCCACTCCCCTGCTAGGCCTGCTGCAACGTGCCGACCAGCTGGTGCTGGAAGCCCGTTTTGCCGGGCATCAGCTCCGTTTTCCGCTGCGCTTCACTCAAGGGGATGATGGCTTCGTCGAGCCACGCATCGCCGCCCCCGTCATCAAGGAGCTGGGTTATCCCCATCCGCGCACCTGGCGGCTGGACGAGCAGGCCAGCTTCAGGATGGGTGAGCATGACTATCTAGTGCACAGCCTGTCGCTCGATGGTCTGGTCGTCGAGGGCCTGCCGCCCGGACTGGCCGTCGGCGCAACCTTGACGGGCAGCCTGCTCATTGAGGATCTCGCCCCCCTGCCGCTCAGCGCTGAGCTGGTCAGGCACATTCATCGCCGCAACGGCATCCAGGGCTGGGCACTGCATTTCCAGATGGCCAAACCGGACCTTGAACTGCTGCGCAACTGGATGTTCCAGCGTCACCAGGACGCCTTCACCCAGGCTTACCAGCCCCGCTGAATACAAACAGGGGAGCCGGGGCTCCCCTGTTCTGGCATCAACCTACCTCAGAGGTAGGCAACTTCCAGGATCTCGTACTCCACATCGCCTGCCGGCGTCTTGACGATGGCCACATCGTCCACTTCCTTGCCGATCAGAGCTCGGGCGATGGGGGAATTCACGGAGATCATGTTCTGTTTGATGTCCGCCTCGTCGTCGCCCACGATACGGTAGACCACCTCTTCTTCCGTCTCGCTCTTGAGCAGAGTCACGGTAGCCCCGAAGATGACGCGACCATTGTTGGTCATCTTGGTGATGTCGATCACCTGGGCGTTGGAGAGCTTGCTCTCGATTTCCTGGATACGGCCTTCACAGAAGCCTTGCTGCTCGCGGGCAGCATGGTATTCGGCGTTTTCTTTCAGATCACCATGTTCACGGGCATCTGCAATCGCTTCGATAATCTGCGGACGCAGCTCGGTCTTGAGATATTCGAGCTCTTCACGCAGCTTTTCAGCGCCGCGAACAGTCATCGGAGTATGATTCATAGTCGAAACCTGGGTTGCTTGAAAAGAGAAGCTGCGGCTATCAGAGAGAGCCGCAGCTGTCGGTTCGGATGAGGCATCTTAATATGAAGCCGGCACAAAATCCATGTCAGTCCCTGCGAGCGGGATCGCGCTTTCTCATCAGAATTTGCCGGAACTATTTCTGCTCCTGCGCGCTGATCGGGGCTGACACCGTCGGTTTGCCCTGCATGATGGAGATCTCCACCCGCCGGTTCATGCGCCGGTTTTCCGGGCTGGTGTTGGGCACCAGCGGCTGGGAATCGGCCATGCCCTGTACCACCAGCCGGCCGCCATCGAAGCCCGGCACCTTGATCATCTGGTGGGCTACCGCCACCGCCCGCTGGGAAGAGAGCTCCCAATTGGACTGGAACAGCTCATCCTCGGTGGCGGCATCATCGGTGTGACCCGAGACGGTGATCTCGCCGGGCACATCCTTGAGCAGGGCAGCCACCTTGCGTACCACTGGCCAGAACTGGGGCTGCAGGAAGGCGGATCCCGCCGGGAAGGCCGCTTTTTCCCGGATCCGGATGATGATCTGCTGGCCCAGCGCCTCCACTTCGATGGCGCCATCCTGGATCTGTGCCTTCATCTGATCCGCCAGCGCCTTGGCCAGTGCGTTGGACTGCTCCTGCTGCTGTTGTTTCTGCGCCTCCTGTTGGGTGTCGCCCCCCACCAGCTTCTCTTCGCTCTTGTCATGACCGCCAGCCTGATCGGCATCGCCGGGCTGGAAATCCAGCTCGGTCTGGGTCATGTCCATGGTCTGCTGCATGATGGTATCGATGGGGGTAGGCTCCGGGCGGCCCGGCCTGAACTCCTGGGCGATGACGGAGGTTCCCTTGGGGATGTCCTTCACCTCGAGAATATTCTGCACCCCGAACGCCTTCTCCATGGAGCCGGCAATCTGTTTGAACTTCTGCACGTCCATCTCGGCAAACGAGAGCAGCAGCACGAAGAAGCACATCAACAGCGACATCAGGTCGGCGAAGGTTCCCATATAGCCGGGCAGACCGGGAGGTGGGCATTTGCACTTTGCCATGCGCGCTCCTATTCGGTCCCGTTGCTGCGTTTGGACTGGTTCAGGTAGTTCTGCAGCATGGCCTGGATCACTCTCGGGTTCTGGCCATCCTGAATGCCCATGATGGCGTCGAGGATCAGGGTACGGCTCAGCTGCTCCTCACCGCTGCGCAGCTCCAGCTTGTCGGCAATGGGGATGGCGATCATGTTGGCCTCGATCGCCCCGTACAGGGTGGTGAGCAAGGCCACCGCCATGGCCGGGCCGATGGACTTGGGATCGCTCATGTTGGCCAGCATGGCCACCAGGCCCACCAGGGTACCTATCATCCCCATGGCTGGGCCGAGATCCCCCAAGGAGCGGAACACCTTGACGGCGATGACGTGGCGCTCCGAGGTCAACTCAATGTCCTTCTCCATCACCGCCCGCACCACGTCGGCGTCATGGCCGTCCACCAGCATGTCGATACCCTTCTTCATGAAGGTATTGGGGATCTCCGCCGCCTCCAAGGCCAGGAAGCCCCCCTTGCGGGCCGCGTCCGCCAGCTCCACCGCCTTGGCAATCAGGTCATCGAGCTTGTCCCCCTTGTACATGAATGCCTTGCCGGCCACCTTGAACGCCATCAAAAACTGGCCGAGGTTGAACTTCATCATGCAGATGAACAGAGAACCCAAAATGGTGATATAGACCGAGGGCATATCCACATACATGCTCATGGGGCCACCCAGCAGCATGCCGTACACCACCACTCCGAACCCCAGCACTATGCCTATCAGACTGCCTAAATCCACATCCCTACTCCTGTCAGCTGAAATTTGTTGTATCTGCAGTTTGTTGAATTTTCTGCTATTGGCTCATCAGCGGCAAGGGTTGCCACAATTTTCCACGTTCGGAAGATGGCTTATTATCGGCCACTTTTCCGAGAGTTTAAGCCGACGGCATTTTTCTGCCTCCCCCCTGCCCGTCGTCGATGTTAAGATAAGCCGTTTTTTTCAATCCCCGAGGATGGACATGGCCAGTAAAAAAATCGACCGCCTGAGTTTTGATGCCACTCTGGAAGAGCTGGAAACCATAGTTCATCAACTGGAACAGGGCTCCCTGCCGCTGGAAGAGGCCCTCAAGCAGTTTGAGCAGGGCATTCATCTGGTGCGGGGCGGTCAGCAGAAGCTGGAGCAGGCCGAGCAGAAGATCCAGATCCTGCTGACTCAGGCCGATGGCAGCGAGCAAGCCGTCCCCTTCCAGCCAGAGCAAGGAGAGGAGTGAGTGACGCTGGACGATTTTTCCCGCCTGCACCGGCAACGTATTGACGACTGTCTGTCTGCACAACTTGAATCCTTGCCCGCCATGGCCCCCCGCCTGCGCGATGCCATGCGCTACGGCCTGCTGCTGGGCGGCAAACGGGTGCGCCCCTTCCTGGTCTACGCCGTCGGCGAGATGCTGGGCATAAAGAACGAACTGCTGGATGGCCCGGCCGCCGCGGTAGAGTGCATCCACGCCTACTCCCTGCTGCACGACGACCTGCCCGCCATGGACAACGACGATCTGCGTCGCGGCCAGCCGACAGTGCACAAGGCATTCGATGAAGGCACCGCCATTTTGGCCGGCGACGCCCTGCAGACCCTGGCCTTCACCATTCTGGCCGATCACCCGATGCCGGATTCGCTGCTGGCCAACAGGGTACGGATGCTGAGCCGACTGGCCCGCGCCTCGGGTTATCTCGGCATGTGCGGCGGTCAGGCGCTGGATCTGCTGGCGGAAGGGCGCCAGATTTCCCTCGCCGAGCTGGAACAGGTACACCGCCACAAGACCGGGGCTCTCATCGAGTGCGCCGTGGCGCTTGGCGCCCTGTGCAAGGCGGACGTGGATGAAACCACCCTGAGCGCGCTGCAAACCTATGCCGCCGCCATCGGTCTCGCCTTCCAGGTGCAGGATGACATCCTCGACATCACGGGCGATACCGCCACCCTCGGCAAGCGGCAAGGTTCCGATCTGGCGCTGGAAAAGAGTACCTATCCGGCGCTGCTGGGGCTCGACAATGCCCGTGAGCTGGCTCGCGAACTGCATGGTAAAGCCTTAACAGCCTTGCAATCTTTGCCCTACAATACCGACATTCTGGAAGCGTTTGCCGATTACATCATCGAGCGAACCCACTAAACGCTGGATAACAGTAACAATATGAGCGTTGATATAAGTAATTTCCCCAACCTGGCCCTCGCGGATACGCCGGTCGAGTTGCGATCCCTGCCCTTCGAGCGACTGCCCGTACTGTGCAACGAACTGCGTGAATATCTGCTGCGTTCGGTGAGTCGCTCCAGTGGCCATCTTGCCTCCGGGCTCGGCACCGTTGAACTGACGGTGGCGCTGCACTACGTCTACAACACCCCGTTCGATCGGCTGGTGTGGGACGTGGGCCACCAGGCTTATCCCCACAAGATCCTCACCGGTCGCCGTGATCGGATGCAGAGCATCCGCCAGAAAGACGGTCTGCACCCCTTCCCCTGGCGCGGCGAGAGCGAATATGACGTGCTTTCGGTCGGCCACTCCAGCACCTCCATCGGTGCGGCGCTCGGCATGGCAGTTGCTGCCGAAAGCGAAGGGCTGGGGCGCAAGGTGGTAGCGGTGATCGGCGACGGTGCCATCACCGCCGGCATGGCGTTCGAGGCCCTCAATCACGCCGGCGATGTCCACAAGGACATGCTGGTGGTGCTCAACGACAACGAGATGTCCATCTCAGAAAATGTCGGGGCACTGAACAACCACCTGGCCCGCATCATGTCTGGCAAGCTCTACACCACCATCCGCGAGGGTGGCAAGAAGGTGCTGGCCGGCCTGCCGCCGGTCAAGGAGCTGGCCAAGCGGGCCGAGGAGCACCTCAAGGGAATGGTGGTACCCGGCACTCTGTTCGAGGAGTTTGGCTTCAACTACATAGGCCCCATCGACGGCCACGACATCAACGCCCTGGTCGAGACCCTGCGCAACATGCGCAACCTCAAGGGGCCGCAGCTGCTGCACGTCAAGACCAAGAAGGGCAAGGGTTACGAGCCTGCCGAGAAGGACCCCATCGGTTATCACGGCGTGCCCAAGTTCAACCCGGACGAGTGCACCCTGCCCAAGGCGAGCGGCGGCAAGCCGAGCTTCTCCGCCATCTTCGGCCAGTGGCTGTGCGACATGGCGGCCAAGGATGAGCGGCTGGTCGGCATCACCCCGGCCATGCGCGAAGGCTCCGGCCTGGTGAAGTTCAGCCAGCAGTATCCGGATCGCTACTTCGACGTGGCCATCGCCGAACAGCACGCGGTCACCTTCGCCGCCGGTCTCGCCATCGCCGACCAGAAGCCGGTGGTCGCCATCTACTCGAGCTTCCTGCAGCGGGCCTACGACCAGCTGATCCACGACGTGGCGCTGCAAGAGCTACCGGTGCTGTTCGCCATCGACCGGGCCGGTCTGGTGGGGGCCGACGGCCCCACCCATCAGGGGGCGTTCGACATCAGCTTCCTGCGCACCGTGCCCAACATGGTGATCATGACCCCGTCCGACGAGAACGAATGCCGTCAGATGCTCTACACCGGCTACCAGTGCAACGGGCCGGCGGCGGTACGCTACCCCCGCGGCAGCGGCACCGGCATCCAGGTCGAAAGCGAGATGCAGGCGCTGGCGCTCGGCAAGGGCCGGATCGTGCGTCAGGGCAAGGGCACCGCCATCCTGGCGTTCGGCACCCTGCTGCAACAGGCCAAAGCGGCAGCCGAGGCGCTCGATGCCACCCTGGTGGACATGCGCTTCGTCAAACCGATGGACGAGGCCCTGGTGCTCTCCCTGGCCGCGACTCACGATCAGTTCGTCACCCTCGAGGACAACGCCATCATGGGCGGCGCGGGCTCTGCGGTGAACGAGCTGCTGATGCGCAGCAAACAGTGCAAGCCGGTGCTCAACCTCGGCCTGCCGGATCGCTTCGTCGAACAGGGTAGCCAGGAGGAGATCTACGCTCTGCTGGGGCTCGATGGCGCCGGCATCCAGCGCAGCATCGAGCAGTGGCTGCAGGCTTGACCCCCTCAGCACACACAGCAAAAGGGCGCCGTTATGGCGCCCTTTTTGTTTGTCTGTCTCGTTGGTTTATCTGTGACCATCAACCCTTGTAGAGCTTGGGATTGAACACATCCCGCAGCCAGTCGCCCAACAGGTTGATGACCAGCACCAGCACCACCAGGCAGATGCCCGGGAAGGCGGTGATCCACCAGGAACCGGAGAAGATGTAGTTGAAGCCCACGCTGATGAGCGAGCCCAGCGACGGCTGATCCACCGGCATCCCCAGACCGAGGAAGGAGAGGGCAGCCTCGCTCATGATGGCGTTGGCCACCTGCACCGTGGAGATGACTAGGATCGGCGACAGGCAGTTGGGCAGAATGTGGCGGAACATGATGCGCGGGGCGCGAAAGCCCATCACCTTGGCCGCTTCCACATACTCCTTCTTCTTCTCCGCCAGCACCGAGGCGCGCACGGTGCGGGCGTACTGCGGCCACTCGGCGATACCGATGATCACCACCAGCATCAGAATGGCGAACTTCGAGTAGAACTCGGAACCAAACGTCGCCTGGAAGATGGCGGAGATGATGATCGCCACCATCATGGTGGAGAACGACAGCTGCACGTCGGCAAAGCGCATCAGCAGGCTGTCGATGCGGCCACCGAAGTAACCGGCGATCAGCCCGATGACGATGCCGAGCACCAGCTGCAGCGCCACCGCGAACAGACCTATGGTCAGAGAGATGCGGGCACCATAGAGGATGGTGCTCCAGATGTCGCGCCCCTGGTTGTCGGTACCAAGCCAGAAGCGTTCTTCGCCCCCTTCCAGCCAGGAGGGCGGCAATTCGGCATCCATCAGATCGAAGCTGGTCTGGTCGTAGACGTTGTACGGGGCCAGCCAGGGTGCCAGCAGCGCCGCCAGTACGAACACCACGAACACCGCAAAGCTGAACATGGCTACCTTGTCCCGCAGGAAGTAGTAGACGATGTCGGAATTTTTAAAACGTGCCCAACGGCTTGGGCTTGCAGTTACAGCATTTGTCATCTGTTACCCCTTGGCGGTCAGGTTGACGGTCGGGTTGATCAACCCGTAGAGCAGGTCGACCAGGGTATTGGTCACCACGAAAATGAGCCCGACGAAGATGACGTAGGCGGTGATGAGGGGCGTATCGACCCGGTGGATCGCCTCGAGGAACAGGAAGCCGGTCCCCGGCCACTGGAACACGCTCTCGGTCAGGATGGTGTAGGCCACCATGGTACCGATCTGCACACCACCGACGGTAATGACCGGCAGCATGGTGTTCTTCAGAGCGTGCTGATAGTAGACCTTGTTGTTGTCCAGCCCCTTGGCACGGGCGAACTTGACGTACTCGGAAGAGAGCTGTTCCAGCATCTCGGAGCGCACCAGCCGGATGAACAGCGGCAGCATGATGGAGGAGAGTGCCACGCAGGGCAGGATCAAATGCTTGATGCCGTCCCAGGTGAAGAAGCCCGACTCCCAGCCCAGCAGGTTGTAGGTCTCGCCGCGGCCATAGGCCGGCAGCCAGCCCAGCTGGATGGAGAACAGATACATCAGCATGATGGCGGTCAGGAACACCGGGATCGAGATGCCGATGCTGCTCCCCGCCATGATGATCTTGGTCGGTATGCTGTGCGGGCGGATCGCCGAGTAGACCCCAAGCGGAATGGAGACCACCACGATGATCAGCGCAGCGCCAAACACCAGCTCAAGAGTAGCCACCAGCTTGTCGAGGATAACCTCGAGGGCGGGTCGCTTGAAGAAGTAGGAAGTACCCAGGTCCCCGTGTACCGCGTTCTTCAAGAAGCGGCTGTATTTGACGAGGAAAGGATCGTTGAGGCCCATCTTCTCGCGCAATTCGTGGCGCTGGGCTTCGGAGACGGATTGTCCCACCAGCTCGCGCAACGGATCCCCCAGGTTGTCCTGGATGGAGAAGGCGACCAGGCTGATGACGAACATCACTATCACGGCCTGATAGAACCGTTTCAGCAGGAATGTAAACATGCTTGTCCTTCTACGTGGCCTGTGTCATGGCACAGGCTTCTGTTAGCAGGCGGGGTGGCCGGCTGACCACCCCGCCCCGTCCTTCCTTGCAACCTTCGCTTACTTGCCGACCACCAGGTCACCCAGGTAAGGGAAGTTCATCACGTTGACCACCGGCTTGATGTCGGCGTTTTTCTTGGCGCCGTAGGCCAGATCTTCCCAGTGCAGCGGCACATAGGCAGCGTCGTCGATCAGCATGGCTTCGACCTTCTTCAGCATCTCGGCACGCTTGGCCGGATCGGTCTCGGCGTTGGCCTGCTCGACCAGCTTGTCAGCCTCGGCGTTGGCATAACCGGCGCAGTTGTACTGACCCATGCCGGTCTTGGCATCCTTGGTGAAGGTCAGGAACTCGAAGAAGTTCGCACTGTCTTCGGTGTCGGAGTGCCAGCCGATCAGCTGCATGTCCGCGGCGCATTTGTCAAACTCAGGCCAGTACTGGGCCACCGGCATGGTCTTCAGATCCACTTTGATGTTGATCTTGGCCAACATGGCGGAGACGGCCTGGGCAATCTTGACGTCGTTGACGTAGCGGGCAGCCGGGGAGATGAAGCTCATCTTGAAGCCCTGCTCATAGCCGGCTTCCTTCATCAGCTGCTTGGCCTTGGCCAGATCATACTGGGGCTTGAGCGCCTCGTTGTGACCGGCATAGCCTTTCGGGCTCAGCTGGCCGGCAGGGGTACCGAAGCCTTTGTTGATCTTCTCGACGATGCCCACCTGGTTGATGGCGTAGTTGATCGCCTGACGCACGCGCTTGTCTTTCAGCGCCGGGTTGGTGTTCTGGTTCAGCTCGATGATGATGGCGCGGGTACCGGACAGGGTCACCAGCTGGGTGTCCTTGCCGTTCTTCACGCGCTCCAGATCGTTCGGCGCAACCGGGTAGATCATGTCCACGTCGCCACCCAGCAGGGCCGCCACGCGGGTGGCGTCTTCCTTGATGGGCACCACGGTCAGGTTGTCGACGTTGCCCTTGGAGGCCTTGTCCCAGTAGTTGGCGTTGCGGGTGTACTCCAGCTTCACGCCCTGCTCGCGGAACTTGACGCTGAACGGGCCGGTACCGGAGACGTGGGTAGAGGCATAGGAGTCGCCGTTCTTGACGATCTCGGCCTTGTCTTTGCCCGCCTCGGTCTTGCCGGTATAGAACTTGGAGTCCATCGGGAAGATATAGGTGACGGTCTGCAGCACCAGCGGGAACGGCTTGGCGGTGACGAGATCGACGGTGTACTCATCGACCTTCTTCACTTCGGCGATGGGATCGAAGATGGCCTTGAAGTCGACGGAGGACTTCAGACGGTTGACGGTCCACACCACGTCATCGGCGGTGAAGTCGTTGCCGGAGTGGAACTTGACGCCCTTGCGCAGGAAGAAGCGCACGGTCTTGTCGTCGATACGCTCATACTTCTCGGCCAGACGCGGCTCGAATTTCAGGTCCTGGGTGTAACGCATCAGCGGATCGAACACCAGGTGGGACATCTCCAGGGTCTGACCGGAGAGCTGCTCCTGCGGATCCAGCGAGGTGGCGTCGGAGGCGACGGCGACCTTGATGTCGACGGCGGAAACATTAAAAGCGAAACCGGCGGCAAACAGCGCCAGGGCAATCTTGGATAATCCTTTCTTCATGTCTTTCTCCATGCTTTTGGCTTTTTATTGACACTTTTTTTGACAAGCAGAGCGGCGGGCCGCCCCTTTCCTAGCTTGCGATTTCCAGCCCCTCGCGGGACATTCCCTTGAACTCCGGCATGAGGGAGATCAGCTTGCGGCTGTACTCATGCTCGGCATTGGTAAAGAGTTTCTCGGTCTCCGCCACTTCCACCAGATGACCGTGCTGCATCACCCCGATGCGATCGCACATCTGGCGGATGACCGGCAGATCGTGACTGATGAACAGCATGGTGAGGCCAAGCTCCTGCTGCAGATCCTTGAGCAGGTTGAGGATCTGGGCCTGCACCGAGACATCCAGCGCCGAGGTGGGCTCGTCGCAGATGAGGAAGCGTGGCCGGGTCGCCAGGGCGCGGGCAATGGAGATGCGCTGACGCTGGCCGCCAGAGAATTCGTGGGGATACTTGACCCCGGCACCGCGGCCGAGGCCGACGTGATCCAGCAGATCCCCGACGATCCCCTCGATCTGGCTCTCGCTGCCCGCCAGCTTATGAAAGCTGATCGGCTCTGCGATGATGTCGCGCACCTTCATGCGCGGGTTCATCGAGGAGTAGGGGTTCTGGAACACCATCTGCATCTGGCGGCGCAGCGGGCGGCGCTCATGCTCGCCCTTGAGCGCGGTCAGATCGATCCCCTCGAAGAAGATCTTGCCGGTATCGGGCGGGTAGAGGCCGGTGATGGCACGGGCGATGGTCGACTTGCCGGAGCCAGACTCCCCCACCAGGCCGAAGGTTTCACCCTCGAAGATCTCGAAGCTGATGTTGTTGCAGGCCCGCACGTACTGGCGGCGGCTCGGGAACAGGGAATCCTTGGTGACGAACTTCAGATCCACGTTCTCCACCCGCAGCAGCGCCCCTTCATAGGCGCGCTCGTCCTGACTCTGGCCGAGCCAGTGGGTCTTGAGATCGATGCTGGTATCCGCCGCACCGGCGTCCTCGATATAGGAGACCAGCGGGAAGCGCACCAGCTTCACATCCGAGCGGGGCACCGCCGAGATGAGGCTTCGGGTATAGGGGTGGTTGGGGCGACCCAGCACCTGTTCGGTGGTACCGAACTCCACCAGATCGCCGCGATACATGACCGCCACCTTGTCGGTGACGTTGGACACCACACCCATATCGTGAGTCACCAGCATGCAGCCCACCTGCCGCTCTTTACAGAGGT
The DNA here is from genome assembly GCF_027706125.1 of Aeromonas sp. Y318-1. Lineage (NCBI taxonomy): Bacteria > Pseudomonadati > Pseudomonadota > Gammaproteobacteria > Aeromonadales > Aeromonadaceae > Aeromonas > Aeromonas sp. Y318-1. The sequence goes on along the minus strand of NZ_JAPDCM010000005.1, from coordinate 120,935 downwards.
TGCGGATGAGCTGAAGGATCTGATCCTGAATGGAGACGTCCAGCGCCGTGGTCGGCTCGTCGGCGATGATGAGCTCGGGGTCGCCGGAGAGGGCGATGGCAATGACCACCCGCTGGCGCATGCCGCCGGAGAACTGATGGGGATACTGCTTGATGCGCAGCTCAGGCTGCGGGATGCCCACCGCAGCCATCAGGGAAAGCGCCTTGGCAAAGGCCGCCTCACGGGTGAGGTCGGTATTGGCCAGAATGGTTTCAACCAGCTGCCGTTCGACGGTGAACAGCGGGTTGAGGGAGGTCATGGGGTCCTGGAAGATGAAGCCGATGCGCGACCCTCGAATGGCCCGCATCTCGTTCTGGCTCTTGCCGGAGATGAGTTCGCCATTGAGATAGATGTCGCCACGGGCGATACGGCCAGGGGGGCTCAGCAGGTCGATGACGGCGTTGCCTATGGTGGACTTGCCGGCACCGGATTCGCCTACCACACCGACTATCTCCCCCTTTTCAACGGAAAAAGAGAGATCCTTCACTGCGGCCAGCACCCCGTAGCGGGAGGGGTACTCGATCCGCAAGTTTTTCACTTCGAGCAAGGACATGTTTACCTCTGCGGGGGACATCCGTCCCAAATAATTCGTCCGTCAATCGGCCGCAGATGCCGGTCGTGCCTTGGGGTGATCTTGAGTGCTTGATATGACTGCAAAACGCTCAATCCATGAGACAACGAAACCAGCGATCCGGGCGGGTTTTTTGCATTTTTTTGGAATAACCCGCGAGTAACTTAGACGGTTTGGCGGCGAGTGTAAATGATCGGGTTATACAATTTCGCAATACTTTGCTCAGTTAGCAGCCAAGCCAGTAGTCATAAATCATGACAAGCATCACATATACAGACTATATGACCGATAAAATGCATTACTAGTGCTTTTACTTTCAACAATGGCGTAACAGGCGGGAATATTCACTATTGACACAATAGTCTTAAGCTTCGAATGAGTAGTGAATATTTATGTGAAATGATTTTTTAACGGCAGCATATGCCGATGAATGAAAACTAAACAGAGATATATAGGGGGATGCCAGCATGGCGCTCCCCCTTGCTGTCACCCTCAACCCAGCCAGTATGCCAGCGATTGCATACAAAACAGGGCGAACAGGCCGGCGATGAGATCGTCCAGCATGATGCCGAGGCCGCCATGGATACGGCGGTCGAACCAGGAGATGGGCCAGGGCTTGAGGATGTCGAACAACCGGAACAGCACGAAGCCGGCCAGCACCCACTCCCAGCCGGTCGGGGCCGCTATCATGGTGACCCCAAAACCGATCACCTCGTCCCAGACGATGGCGCCGTGATCCGGCATGCCGATGGCATCGGTGGCGCTCTGGCAGATCCGGATGCCCGCCACGAAGCCCACTATCAGCAGCCCGATGAACCAGGGCGTCGACAGACCGCTCACCAGCAGGTAAAGGGGGATGGCGGCGAGCGTCCCCATGGTGCCCGGCGCCTTGGGCGAGAGACCGGAGCCAAAGCCCACCGCCAGAAAGTGCAGCGGATGCTTCAGGTTCAGCCGCTTCAGCTCGGGCTTTATCATCAACAGACTCATGCGAAGTGGTCCCACCCTTTCAGTTCCAGCGCCACCGTTTGTTCGCCCCGCAGATAGTCGATACCCGGTTCGCCGGCAACGATGCGGCCGATGCGGGTAAACTTGACGCCGCAGTTGGCCAGCGCCGTGTCCAGCGCGCCGCGATGCTCCTCCGGCACGGTGAAACAGAGCTCGTAGTCATCGCCACCGGCCAGTGCCAGCTGCCAGCCATCCTGTTCGCTCACCGCATCCTGCAGCACCGGCGAGAGCGGCAGCAGATCGAGATCGATCTGGGCCCGCACGCCGGAGGCCTTGAGGATATGGCCGAGATCCGAGGCCAACCCGTCGGAGAGATCCAGCGCGCTGCCAGCCAGCCCGCGCAGGGCCTGTCCGGCCAGAATGCGGGGATGGGGATGGTCGAGGCGCGGCAGCACGGCCGCCAGCTGGTTCTCGTTGAGGGTTCGCTTGGCCAGCAGATGGGAGAGCGCCAGGGCGGCATCGCCCAGGGTGCCGGTCACATAGACTCCGTCCCCTGCCTTGGCGCCGCTGCGCAGCAGGGCACGGCCAGCCGGCACAGACCCTTTCACCGATACCGTGATGGAGAGCGGGCCGCGGGTCATGTCGCCGCCCACCAGCGCCACATTGTAGTATTCGGCAAGCTCCAGGAACCCTTCGGCAAAACCGGCTACCCAGGCCTCGTTGATGGTGGGCAGGGTCAGCGCCAGTGAGACCCAGCGCGGCTCGGCACCCATGGCAGCCAGATCGGAGAGATTGACCGCCAGCGCCTTGTAGCCCAGATCCACCGGATCCATGTCGGGAAAGAAGTGGACGCCGCTCACCAGGGTATCCGTGCTCACCGCCAGCTGGGTGTCGGGGGGCAGGGTCAGCAGGGCACAATCATCTCCAGGACCCATCACCACGTCCTTGCGGGCGTGGGGGACCTTGAAGTACTTATCAATCAGCTCGAATTCACCCATACAGTAAAAAGCCAGCAATAAGCTGGCTCCTCTCTTAGATGCTGTTGACGGACAGCAGGATCAACGCTTGTTCAGCGACTTGATCACCTTGTCCAGTACACCGTTGACAAACTTGTGGCTGTCATCGGCAGCAAAGGATTTGGCCAGCTCGATCGCTTCGTTGATGGCCACGCGCGGCGGCACATCATCACGACGGGTCAGCTCATAGGTCGCCAGACGCAGGATCGCCTTGTCCACCATGTCCACTTCTTCCAGCGGACGGGAGAGGAAAGGTGCGAAGACCTTGTCCAGCTCGTTGCAGTGGAGGGCTACTCCGAACAGCAGATCGCGGAAGTAGTTCAGGTCCACACCCTTGGTGTCCTGATCGATCTTGAACTGCTCTTCGATGTCGCCCACGTTGGCCTTGGTCATCTGCCACTGGTAGATGGCCTGGGTGGCACAATGGCGGGCCTTGCGGCGCTCGGACGGTTTCAATGCATTTCTCCTCGTTACACGTCCAGCTGTTTCAGGACGTTGATCATTTCGAGCGCGCTCAATGCTGCCTCTGCACCCTTGTTACCCGCCTTGGTACCGGCACGCTCGATGGCTTGTTCAATGTTTTCAGTGGTCAGTACGCCGAAGGCAACCGGAATTTCATATTCCATCATTACCTGGGCCATACCCTTGCTGTTCTCGTTTGCCACCAGATCGAAGTGATAGGTGCCGCCACGGATGACGGTGCCCAGCGCCACGATGGCGTCATATTGACCACTCTTGGCCAGCTTCTTGATGGCCAGGGGGATTTCGACTGCGCCCGGCACTCGCACCAGGGTCAGGTTGCTGTCCTGGACTTGACCTTGACGCTTCAGTACGTCTACCGCACCGTCCACCAGGCTTTCGTTGATGAAGCTGTTGAAACGGGCAACGACAATAGCAACGCGCGCCTCAGGAGCGGCGATATTTCCTTCGATAACCTTCATGGGAAATCCTGTCTCTGTGCAATCAAAAGGGGCCGGAGTCAAAAGTGCGCACATTCTAGCACAAAGGGGAATCGGACAAAAACATGCATCACAATTCTGGCAACGAGAGCGCAATTGACTTTTTGCTTAACTGATCCGACCTGATAATAATACGTCACCCTACTACGGGTTAAAATAATAACACCAAGGAGTTCAGTATGTTGGATTTCAAACGCAGCGGCGTCGCACTCGCCTGCCTGCTGCCGCTGGCTGCTCAGGCCGATGCTGGCAGCCCGCGCATCATCGGCGGCAGCGCCGTGACAGCCCCCAGCTGGATGGTGGCCGTCGGCGAAGTCGTCAACGGCAATTGGAGCAATTTCTGCGGCGGCACCCTCATCGACAAGCAGTGGGTACTCACCGCAGCGCACTGCGTCGCCGAGGCCCAGTCCGGCCCCATGGAAGTGGCCATCGGAGTGAGTGATCTCAGCCGCCCTCACCTTCGCAGCAAGGTAGACCAGGTGCTGATGCACCCGGAGTATTACGTCAACCTGCTGACCAATCTGGGTTATCGCGACACCCCGAACGCCTCGGACGTGGCCCTGCTGCACCTTGCCACGCCCGTTACCCAGGCACCGATCGCCATCGCCGACCCCGTCATCAAGGATACCTGGCAGCAGAACACGACCATGCTGCATGCCCTGGGGTACGGTGGCATCGACCCCAGCGCGACCAAAGCCAGCCCGCAGCTGCTGGCGGTGGATCTCGCCTATCGGGGAGACCGGGACTTCTGGTACGGTGACCCGACCACGACCCATATCTTCGCCGGCAAGCTGGCCGGTCAGGACACCTGCAAAGGGGACAGCGGTGGTCCGCTCACTTATGATGGACAACTGGTCGGCGTGACCAGCTACGGGGCCTTCCCCTGCGCCACCGGCAGCGCCGGTGGCTATGTCTACGCCCCCGCCTTCAGTGACTGGATCGCCGAGCAGCAGCAAGGCGTCACCCTGACCACGGTCCGCGGCCTGATCCTGCCTTCAGGCACCAGTGGCTGGGCCGACTACCTGCTGGCCAACCGCAGCAACCAGGCGGTCACCCTGAGCGGCTTCTACAGCGATGCTCCCGCCATGAGCAACGGCTGCGCCGCCCGTCTGGAAGCGGGTCAAACCTGCACCCTGCGGCTTCGCGCCGATGGCAACAATACAGTCGGTACCTTGCGCGTGCAGGGCGTTGAACTCACCGCCACCAATGAACAGGGGGCGAGCCAGCGCCTTGAAGGGGCCTTGATCAGTCTCACCAGCGAGCCCACCAAGACTCCGGATACCACCACGACCACCACAACGACGACCACTTCAAGCAGTGGCGGTGGTGGCGCCACCGGTTTCGCAGCCCTGTTGCTGCTGCCGCTGGCCTGGTTGCGCCGGCGCCGCTAAGGCAAAACAGCAAGGGATGACCGAGGTCATCCCTTGCTTCATATTCATTTCATCACATCAGGCTTATTCGCCGATGTACTCCACCACTTCCAGGCCGAAACCGCCGAGGGCATGGTACTTCTTCGGCGAGCTCAACAGGCGCATCTTGCCCACACCCAGCGCCTTGAGGATCTGGGAACCGACCCCGACCCGGCGCGAGGTGCCCTGCCACTTGGCCCCTTCCGGTGCCAGCCCCTTGTCCGCCGCCTCGAACCCCTTGACCCGGGCCAGCAGCTCGGCGCCGTGAGCTTCCGCTCCCAGGATCACCAGCACCCCGCCTTCATCGGCGATGCGGGCCATGGATTTGGGCAGCGGCCAGCTGCGGGCGCTATGGCGATCGGTCAGCAGCAGATCGCTCAGCACGTCGTGCAGATGGACCCGCACCAGGGTCGGCTGCTCGGCCTGTACCTCACCCTTTTTCAGGGCGAAGTGCACCTGGTTGTCGATGGTGTCGCGGAAGGTGATGAGGTCGAACTCGCCAAACTCGGTGGGCAGCTTGCACTCGGCCACCTTCTCTACCGTGGTCTCGTGCTGATTGCGGTATTCGATGAGGTCGGCGATGGTACCGAGCTTGATGCCGTGCTGCTCGGCGAACAGCTCCAGATCAGGGCGGCGCGCCATGGTGCCGTCTTCGTTGAGGATCTCGACGATGACGGACGCCGGCTCGTAACCCGCCAGCCGGGCCAGATCGCAACCGGCCTCGGTGTGGCCGGCGCGGGTCAACACGCCACCGTCCTGCGCCATCAGCGGGAAGATGTGGCCGGGCTGCACCAGATCGGCGGCCTTGGCGTTCGGTGCGACAGCTGCCTGCACGGTGACGGCGCGGTCGGCGGCGGAGATGCCGGTGGTCACCCCTTCGGCCGCTTCGATGGTCACGGTAAAGGCGGTGGAAAACTGGGCATTGTTGCGATCGACCATCAGCGGCAGCGCCAGCTGCTTGCAGCGATCCCGGGTCAGGGTCAGACAGATGAGCCCCCGGCCGTAACGGGCCATGAAGTTGATATCTTCCGGGCGGACACAGGAGGCGGCCATGATGAGGTCCCCTTCGTTCTCCCTGTCTTCGTCATCCATCAGGATCACCATCTTGCCAGCCTTGATATCGGCAATGATTTCCTGGGTCGTGCTTAGCGCCATGGGCTACTCCATCAACATGCTGCGGGGATTGAGCCAGTCGGCTCGGCTTGATACTGCCTATTGTGCTCTAGATGGGGCACAGGAGGCCCCATTTCAATCGGCGCGGGATCACAGAAAAGCGTTTTTCCCGCCGAGGGGCCATCACAGGAAACCGGACTGGGCCAGCTTTTCCAGGGTCAGGGTGGAGGCGCTGCTCTCCTCACGCTTGCCCGTCATCAGCCGCTCCAGATAGCGGGCAATCTGATCCACCTCGAGATTGACCCTGTAGCCAGGTTTCCACTGGGCGATGGTGGTCTCCTGGGCGGTGTGGGGCACTATGGTCAGCCGGAACAGATCCCCCTGCACCGCATTGACGGTGAGGCTGATGCCGTCCACCGCGATCGAGCCCTTCTCGGCGATGTAGCGGGAGAGCTCGCCCGGCGCCTTGATCCAGTACTCGATGGCGCGGCCGCTGGCGGACTTGCTCTTCACCTCGCCGATGCCGTCCACATGACCGGAGACCAGGTGGCCGCCGAGGCGGGAAGTGGGCATCAACGCCTTCTCGAGGTTGACCCGATCGCCCACCCTGGCGGTGGCGAAACCGGTGCGGGAGAGGGTTTCCAGCGACACGTCGGCGGTATAGCTCTTGTCGCCGAGCGCGATCACGGTGAGGCAGACGCCGTTGGTGGCGATGGAGTCGCCCAGCTTGACGTCGCCAAAGTCCAGGGTCGGTGCGTGCACGGTGAGGGCCATGTCCTCACCCTGGCGGCGCAGCTCGGCCAGGGTTCCCACCGCTTCGATAATTCCGGTAAACATGCAGATCACCTTGCTGATGACGGGGGCGGCACCGCCCCCTTTAACATTGATAAGTCAGGCCAGTCTGGCCGTAATGCGGATATCCGGCCCCACCATGCGCACATCCTTGATGTTGAGCTTGGGCGCCTGGAACAGCCGGGTCAGCCCCGGCAGGTGGAACAGGCCGCGCCCCTCATCCCCCATCAGTTTGGGCGCCTGATAGAGTACCAGCTCATCCACCAGCCCCTTGTCCAGCAGGGCGCCGCACAGCCGCGGTCCCGCCTCCACCAGCACCGAGTTGACGTTCTGCTTGGCCAGCAGCATGAACAGGCTGACCAGATCCAGCTTGCCATCCAGCAGTGGCACTTCCAGCTGCTGCACCCAGGCGGGCCACTCACCGGATGCCTTGTGGCGAGCCAGCAGTACCGGGCCCTCGCTCTGGAACAGCGGCAGATCCGGGGTGAGCCGGTTTTGCGAATCGACGATGACCCGCAGCGGCTGGCGCAGGGTCTCTTTGGGATAGGCGGCTTTGACCGAGGCCGGCAGCTCGTCCCAGCGCACGGTGAGGGAGGCGTTATCCGCCAGCACGGTTTCGGCGCTGGAGAGCACCGCATCGTGGCGAGCCCGCAGCCGCTGCACGTCGCGACGCGCCTCCGGGGAGGTGATCCACTGGCTCTCGCCGCTCGCCATGGCGGTGCGGCCATCCAGGCTGGCGCCGAGCTTGACCGTCACCTGCGGAAACGCGGTACGCATCCGCTTGAAAAAGCCCGGGTTGAGCGCCTCGGCCTCGGCGGCCAACAGGCCGAAATCGGTCTTGATGCCGGCCTCGGAGAGCATGCGCAGGCCGCGCCCGCCCACCTGAGGGTTGGGATCCACCATGGCGGCGACCACCCGGGTCACCCCGGCCTTGATCAGCGCCTCGGCGCAGGGCGGGGTGCGGCCGTGATGGGAGCAGGGTTCGAGGGTCACGTAGGCGGTGGCGCCACGGGCGTTGTCACCGGCGGCATGCAGGGCGTACACCTCGGCATGGGGCTCGCCCGTGCGCTGGTGCCAGCCCTCTCCCACCACCACGCCGGCCTTCACCAGCACGGCGCCGACGCAAGGGTTGGGGGCCGTGGTATAACGGCCGCGGCGGGCCAGTTCGAGGGCCCGGCTCATCCATTGGTAATCGTCTTGACTAAACATCTGGGCTCCTCTGACAGCACATCCAGGCTGACGCAATATCGTCGGTTCGATTAGCGCAGCGTAATCGAACGCGGCAACCTGGTTTGGAAGAAAGACTTACTTCTCCAGCTTGGCGATCTCTTCACCGAACTCGCGAATATCTTCAAAACTGCGATAGACGGAGGCAAAGCGGATATAGGCCACCTTGTCCAGGCTCTTGAGCTCGTCCATCACCAGGTTGCCCACCAGCTGGGAGGCGACTTCGCGCTCGCCGGTGGCGCGCAGGCGGGACTTGATGTGGTTGACCGCCTTTTCGATGGCCTCCATGCTCACCGGCCGCTTCTCCAGCGCCCGCAAGATGCCGGCCCGCAGCTTGTCTTCGTTGAATGGCTCGCGTGAGCCGTTGGACTTGATGACGCGGGGCATCACCAGCTCGGCCATCTCGAAGGTGGTGAAGCGCTCGTGGCAGAGCAGGCATTCGCGACGGCGGCGCACCTGATGGCCTTCGGCCACCAGACGGGAATCGATCACCTTGGTATCTACCGCACTACAGAAAGGGCAATGCATCGGACCTCCGGCGTTGATGGAAAAGGGCGCCGGCCCCGGGGGCTGGCTCTAGGCCGGCCAGTGTAGCACGGCCATCCGGAACCGGTAAAAGCCCGTGGAAACAAGGAATGGCATACACCCAGGCGGCCCCTGGCTCAGTCGTCATAAGGCAGGGTATCGGGGTCGCAGCCCTGATAATCGGGGGCGGGATCGACGGCAAAGCGACGCGCCTCGATATGGCTGTGGCCCAGCAGCAACGCCTTGCCTACCCGGTGCATGCCATCCATCACCCGGCCGGCGCTGTCCAGCAGGATGGGATAGGCGAGATCGGCCGCCATCATCAGCTGGCAGTGCTCCACCACGCTACGCACCGTGGGGCGGGCGGCGTCATGGCCGTACCAGTGCACCTGATCGAGCTCGGCAATCTCGCCGAGCGCCACCGCCTGCACCGGCAGATCGCGGCTCAGTCGCACCAGCCGGCGCACGTCCCAGGCCAGCAGCCCCTGTTCGCTGGCGCGAAAGTGGTACTGGGCGCGGATCGCCTGCCTGAGCGCCGCCTCCAGCGCCAGCTCTTGCTGTTCACTGGACATGGTCAGCTTGCCTTGCCCGCTATGCTCTTCGCCGTTCAGCGTCATCAGGCCCTCCTGTGTTGCCAAACGCCACAAAAAACAATGCCACCCGTGGGTGGCATTGGTCTCAAACCGGGTGAGAGCCGTTATCAGGCATACACCGGGAAACGACGGCAGATGTCCAGTACCTGTTCGCGTACGGTGGCCAGCACGGCATCGTTGTCGTGGTTGTCCAGCACGTCGCAGATCCAGTTGGTCAGCTGGATGGACTCGGCTTCCTTGAAACCGCGGCGGGTGATGGCCGGGGTACCGATCCGCACGCCGGAGGTGACGAACGGGGAGCGCGGGTCGTTGGGCACGGAGTTCTTGTTGACTGTGATGTTGGCTTTACCCAGCGCAGCGTCGGCCTCTTTGCCGGTCAGCTCGCGGCCGATCAGGTCAACCAGCATCAGATGGTTGTCGGTACCACCGGAGACGATCTTGTAGCCGCGCTCGATGAAGGTGGCTGCCATCGCCTTGGCGTTCTTGACGACCTGAGCCTGGTAGGTCTTGAACTCGGGTTCCAATGCCTCTTTGAAGGCCACCGCTTTACCGGCGATGACGTGCATCAGCGGGCCACCCTGACCACCCGGGAAGACGGCGGAGTTGAGCTTCTTGTAGAGCTCCTCGTCGTCGGCGGCGGAGAGGATCAGACCACCGCGCGGACCGGCCAGGGTCTTGTGGGTGGTGGAGGTGACCACGTGAGCGTGGGGCACCGGGTTCGGGTAGACACCAGCGGCGATGAGGCCGGCCACGTGAGCCATGTCGACGAACAGCCAGGCACCGACCTTGTCGGCGATTTCGCGCATGCGAGCCCAGTCAACGATGCCGGAGTAGGCGGAGAAGCCACCGATCATCATCTTCGGCTTGTGCTCGACCGCCTGACGTTCCATGTCGTCATAGTCGATCTTGCCGGACTCGTCGATGCCGTAGGGGATGATGTTGTACAGCTTGCCGGAGAAGTTGACCGGGGAGCCGTGGGTCAAGTGACCACCGTGGGCCAGGTTCATGCCCAGCACGGTGTCGCCCGGCTGCAGCAGGGCCATGTAGACGGCGCTGTTGGCCTGGGAGCCGGAGTGCGGCTGCACGTTGGCGTAGGTGGCACCGAACAGCTCTTTGGCGCGCTCGATAGCCAGGGTTTCAACCACATCCACATACTCGCAACCACCGTAGTAACGCTTGGAGGGGTAACCCTCGGCGTACTTGTTGGTCAGCTGGGAGCCCTGGGCTTCCATGACACGGGGGCTGGTGTAGTTCTCGGACGCAATCAGCTCGATATGCTCTTCCTGACGACGGGTCTCGTCTGTGATGGCCTGCCACAGCTCTGGATCATAGCCGGCAATGGTCATGTCACGTTTCAACATCCGTTTCTCTCCTGAAAATCGTTTGCGCGATAGGTGAAGTGGGCAGGCGCATTGTAACGTGAGCTGGATCAAAGAGACAGTCCAACCACCCAAAAATTTGTTTAAAAAATGTAAAATGTGTCGCGAAATTCACAATGACCATGCTCCCCAATCGGCGTGAGAGTCATCACCCGACACCCACGCCAGCCGTGCCATCCCCTGTCACCGCTCGGGCATCATGACCGGGCCCGGACTGGCCGAACTGCCAAAACCAGAGCCAGATCATGGATATAGCATTTACTAACAGATAACATCTTTAGCTGGCACAGCGGTTGCCCGGCATGCGCAGCAACGACGCGACCGGCAACAGAAGGGCCCTCTCATCGCATCCGGTCAACTGCTGCTCACGTCACCCCCTTGCCTCTTTGCACCGCAGACCTCACGGGAGTAAGCCATGCTGGATAACCTGATGCTGTTTCTGATTATTTCGGTATTCGCGCTGTTCTATTGGATCTACTATACCGGCACTCGCAAGAGTCCCTTTGTCACGCAGTGGGATCAACTGCCCACCCGCGAGCAGTATCTGGCAGCGCACCCGGAAGCCATCGATGGCGACATCATCTTCTGTATTCACTGCGGCCACCATCAGCAACTGGATGTGGGCCTGGTGCACCAGACCGATTTCCGGCGCCAGCATATCTGCACCCGCTGCAAGAAGACGCTCTATCGCGAGGAGCTCTGACCCATCAGCCAAGGATCCGCAAGATGACATCATTGACCGCCAGCTGCCTGTGCGGCGCCGTCGCCCTGAGCCTGCCCGACCGCTTCGACTATCTGGGCAACTGCCACTGTTCCGAGTGCCGCAAATTTTCCGGCGCCGATTACGCCCCGGTGGGCGGCCTGGATGGTGCGCTCGTCACCATCACTCGAGGAGAGGAGGCCATCAGCCGCTTCCAGAAATCCCCCGAGACCACCCTCGCCTTCTGCCGCCACTGTGGCTCCAGCCTGTTCAGCGAGAAGCGCAGCAGCGGCAAGTTGAACCTGCGCCTCGGTATTCTCGACACGGCGCCGAGCCAGCGACCCGGCTTTCACATTTTCGTCGGCTCCAAGGCTCCCTGGCACGAGATCACCGATGAGCTGCCGCAGTTCGAGACTCACCCCACCGCCTGACACCGTCACCGACATGCCCTGAAAAGGCCGCCTCTGGCGGCGTTTTTCCCGACTTGTTCGGCGGATTGTCACCTATGGGTTAACTTTTCTGCCAAAGCCGTTAGAATCGGGCTCAGTCTGCTTCCCGCTTGCCATCCACGGAGGAAAAATGCAGGAATTTCTGGCCACTAGCGAACGTCGGGCCGAACTTTACTGGTGGTTTGCCACCCTGTTTACCGCCCAGCTCAGCGACGAACAGATCGCCGAATACGACAGCTATGATGTGCGAAGCTTCCTGAAGAGCCTCTCCACGCTCGATCCCATGCGCCCGGCCGTGGCCGAGCTCAATGACGCCATCGCCCGCCTGCTGGTACGCCCCGAGCGGGCCAACGCGCTGGCCAGCGACTTCCATGAGCTGTTCCTGGCCAACGACGCCGTCTCTCCCCATGAATCCGCCCACCAGGACGCCGCTGCGCTCGAGCGCATGCAGGCGCGGCTGAGCCGACTCAATATCGATGTCAGCGCCAAATACCAACAACCGGTCGATCATCTGGGGGTCGAACTGGATCTGATGGGCAATCTCATCATCCGCGCCGCCGAAGCCGCCAGCGCCGACCTGCGCGAACAGTGGCTCGGCGAGCAGGAGGCCTTGCTGCACGGCCATCTGCTGGCCTGGTTCCCGCATTTCGAGCGCGCCTGCCGCGCCGCCGATCCGTTTGGCTTCTACGGTGCCAGCGCCCGCCTGCTGGGGGTCTTCCTCACCATGGATGCCAACTACCTCAGCCTGGTCAAACCGGCGCCAGCCGCCGACTGAGTTCGACATGAAGACGGCCCTGCTGCTGATCGCCTGCTGGTTGCTGGCCCTGATCCCGCTGGATCAGGGCCTTACCCCTCTTGTGACCCTGCTGTTCAACCCGGACCGCGTCCTCTACGGCACCGCCCAGCTCACCGGTTTCGCCGGTATCCTGCTGACCCTCTACCTCGCCAATCTCGGGGTGGAGGTGGTGCTGCGCCGCCGCTTCCAGATAGCGGGTATGCTGGCCCTGCTGGCCGCCTGGGTCGACTTCATCAACAGCAGCGGCAGCGAGGCCCACTGGCTGCTGCTGCTCGCCCTGGCGCTACCGTTTCACGGGCTCGGCCTGCTGGTGCTGGTGCGCGGCATCCAGGCCTTCGGCCGCCAGAAAGGCTGATAAACCGCCAAAACTATTACAAATCATGACAGCCCGATCCGCCCATCCGCCCTTGTCACAAGGGCGAGCCCTCAATTGCTGGTAACATTCGCTTACATTCAGCTCCCGTTCAGTTTCGCCGCAACCGTTATAGTGCCGCTCCTTTTCCAACCAATGCAGGAGCATCAGCATGCCTCCACAGGATGCACGCATCACGGGTCTCGACCTGTTGCGAGGGCTCGTCATCTTCATGGCCGTCTTCGAGCACTACACCGGCTACCTCAACTACTGGTACATCGACTTCTTCAACCGGGAACATGCCCTGTGGGACAGCTTCTATCTGTCGCACAAGGCGATGGCCGGCCAGCTGCTGCCCATGGATCACACCACGGCCCAGGTCTCGGCCTGGCTCATTCCCTGGGTCAGCCAGATCTACCTGGCGCTGGCCGCCTTCAACCTCAGCCGCCGCGATCAGGCCAGTTTCAGACCGCAACTGGGCGGCAAGCTGGTGCTGTTCGCCAGCATCATTCTGGTGCTCTATGTGGAAGGGCTGGTGATCGCTCCCAACTTCGGCGAGGCCATCTCGTTCTACCCGGTGATGCTGTGGATGTGTCTGCTGGCGCTCTTCTCGCTGGTCTACGCCTGGTTCGGCATCCGCGGCATGCTGCTGCTGACCCTGCTCAGCCTGCTGCTGGATCAGCTCGGCGTGCAGGATCTGCTCGGTCACATCGACGGCTGGATGAAGCTGCACGTGCACCCCGACTACGAGCTGGATGCCCGCCTCGACCTCTTCATGGCCAGCGGCTGCTTCGGCTTCCTCTATGGCTGGTGCTGGCATCAGCGGCCCCAATGGCGGGACCGCCTCAACGGCCTGGTGCTGACACTCTCGCTGGTGGCGCTGGCCGTCTATCTCATGCTCGGCGAGACCAGCACGGTCGAGCTCAGCGACATCTACGCCAACGAACACGAACTGGCGATGGACATGGTCGGCCGCGCCGGCATCTGGGGCATGGAGTTTCTGGTGATCGGGGCCGTGCTCTGGCTGCATCAGCGCAACATCCGGCTGTGCTGGCGCCCGCTCAACTGGATCGGCATGTACTCGCTGACCGTCTTCATCTTCCACAAGAGCATCTTCGTGCACCTGTGGGGCCCGCTCTTGCTGTGGTGGACCGCCCGTCAGGGCACCATCTTGCCCAACAACTTCGGCCTCATCATGGCGCTCAGTGCCACCAGCATGCTGCTCATCCATGCCTTCCAGCGCTCCGGCATCATCTGCCACCTGATGGGCATGCATCAGGACCGGGACTGGGCGCGGCTCTATGGCAAATAAGTGCTGGCTGCCACTGCTGCTCCTGACCCTGCCCCTGTCGGCCAAAGAGCCGGACAACCAGTGGCAGCTGGGCGGTCAGTGGCAGCTTGGCAGCAATCAGGCGGGGGTCAGCGCCGATGCCAGCATGCAGTTCTGGCTCGCCTATGAGCGGGAAACCCAGGTCGGCCTGCTCTTCGCCGATGGCCAGAGCGCCGGGCTGGCCTTGCCGCTCTATAAAAAGAGCTTCTTCGCGGTCGGCGTCGCGCCCATGCAGGTGGTCGATCGCAACCGCTTCAGCGCCTTCTGGCGCCTCGGCTGGCAACTGGACGACGATCACCAGCTCACCTTGGGCCAGCTCTATGACGTCAGCGGCCGTTATGGCCAGCTCTGGTACATGGAGCACAGCCTGCCGCTGCCGGCCGAGATCTCCCTCAACCTCTGGCTGACCCGGGGCAGTCAGGCCCACATGGCCGCCTACGGAGCTGACGAGGGCCTGCGGGACTGGGGAGTCACGCTGGAACGCAGCTGGCGCTGGCAGCAGTGGCGCCTTGGCACCGAGTTCGGCGCCAAGCAGTGGCTCATCAAGGAGCACGACTGGCAACCGATGATCAACCTGACCCTGAGTTATCACTTCAGCTGGTAACACCGCAAAAAGGGGGCGAATGACGCCCCCTCTCTTCCCTCCAGAATGCTTCATGCCATACTGACAGCAGCTTAAATGACAAAGAAGTCAATTCAGGAGCGCGCGATGGGCGAAGAGACTTTCAATGCCATGCCGGATCCACCGCTGACGGGGCAATTGAACATGAACGAGCTGCAGCAGCTGTTCGAACTGGCCCCGTTTGGCATAGGCGTGTTTGACCGCCACTTTCGCTGTCGCAGCGTCAACCAGACCCTGGCCGATCTCAACGGCCTCTCCCGAGAAGAGCACTACGGCAGATACCTGCGCGAAATCGTCCCCACGCTGGCTCCGGTGCTGGAACCCCTGTTCCAGCAGATCATCAGCAGCGGCGTCCCCCGGGTCGAGCTGAACCTGAGCGGCCATACTGCGGCCCATCAGGGTCGGCAGCGCCACTGGCAGGCCATTTACAGCCCCATGCTGGACGAACAGGGGGTGCCCGACCGCATCCTCACCATAGTGCGGGACGTCACCGAGCAGGTCGAAGCGCAGCAGCGGCTGCAACTGGCCATGAGTGCCGGCCAGATCGGGGTGTGGGAGTGGCATGTGACGGAGGACAGGCTGCAGTTTGACGGCCAGGTCGAGCGCCTGCTCGGCACCCCGGCCAGCCAGTTTCAGGGGGGGATGGAGCAGTTCATCAAGCGCTTCGACCCGCTCTCTGGCGAGCAGTTCAGGGCGGCGGTCAACGGCACGGCCCCCATTCACCTCACCCTCGGCTATCTCGGGCCGGATCAGTTGCGGGGCTGGGTCGACATTCACGCCGATCACGTGGCGGCCACCGACCATCAGGGGCGGCGCATCACCGGGGTGATCCACGATGCCACCAGTCGCTGCAACCAGGAGGACAAGCTGCGCCAGGCCAACGTGGTATTCGA
Organism: Aeromonas sp. Y318-1; assembly: GCF_027706125.1. Lineage (NCBI taxonomy): Bacteria > Pseudomonadati > Pseudomonadota > Gammaproteobacteria > Aeromonadales > Aeromonadaceae > Aeromonas > Aeromonas sp. Y318-1. The sequence goes on along the minus strand of NZ_JAPDCM010000005.1, from coordinate 105,225 downwards.
GACCGCCGCCGAAGGCATCATCATCATGGATGGTCAGCGCCAGATCATCTCGGTCAACCCGGCCTTTTCCAGCATGACTCAATATGAAGAAGCGGAGATCGTGGGCAAGTCGCCGGAGGCTATCATGCACCCGCGCCGCCACACCGACATTGATTACCCATGGCATACCCTGCTGCCCGGCAGTCACGCCTGGCATGGCGAGATGATGTGTCTGCGCAAGGATGGCGGCTACTTCACCTCCTGGCAACATGTCAGCGCCGTACACGACAGCCGCCACAACACCACCAACTATGTCATCGCCTTCTCCGACATCAGCGCCATTCGCAAGGCCGAAGCACAGCTCAACCACCTCGCCTATCACGATCCCCTGACCGAGCTCGGCAACCGCAACCTGCTGCAGGAGCGGCTGGAGCTGGAACTCAAGACCGCCCAGCTCAACCACCAGCAACTGGCCCTGCTGTTCATCGATCTGGACGGTTTCAAGCTGATCAACGACACCCTGGGCCATCGCGCCGGCGATGAACTGCTCAAGCTGCTGGCCGAGCGGATCCGCCGCGTCCTGCGTCACAACGACGTGGCCGCCCGGCTCGGTGGCGATGAGTTCCTGGTGCTGATCCCCTTCTTTGAACGGCCACAGGAGCTGGAGCGACTCGCCGAGCAACTGCTGGCCGGCCTGCGCGAGCCGGTCGAACTCGGCCACGAGCGGGTGGCCGTCTCCGCCAGCATCGGCATCGCCCTCTATCCGGAACACGCCACCAACCCGGATACCCTGGTCAGCGCCGCCGACAGCGCCATGTACGAGGCCAAGAACCGGGGCCGCAACGGCTATCTGTTCTATACCCCGGACATGACCGAGCAGACCCGGGAGCGAATGAGCATGGAGCAGGGGCTGTTCAAGGCCATCGAGCAGCATCAGCTCTGCGTCCTCTATCAACCCATGACGGAGCTCGCCAGCAACCGCATGAGCGGGCTGGAGGCCCTGCTGCGCTGGCAGCACCCCAGCGAGGGGATGATAGGGCCCACCCGCTTCATCCCGGTGGCCGAGGAGTGCGGGCTCATCGAACAGATCGGCGAATGGGTGATGCGCACCGCCTGCCAGCAGGGACAGGCGTGGCTGGCCGCCGGACTGGCGGTACCCAGGCTGTCGATCAATGTGTCGGTGCGGGAGATGCGCTCGGCAGGTTACGTGGAGCGGGTCGCCGCCATCCTGGCCGAGACCGGCTTTCCGCCAGAGAAGCTGGAGATAGAGGTCACCGAGAGCATCATCCAGCGGGTCGTTCAGAGCCTGCAGCTGTTCAGACGCCTGAAGGCGCTGGGGGTACAGATCGCCATCGACGACTTCGGCACCGGCTTCTCATCCCTGAGTCTGCTCAAGAGCCTGCCCATCGATCGCATCAAGATTGACCGCACCTTCGTGCAGGCACTGCCCGATGACAAGCACAGCCGGGAGCTGTGCCGCACCATCATCAACCTGGCCGACAGCCTGGGTATGGTGGTTACCGCGGAAGGGATCGAGACCCAGGCCCAACGCCAGTTTCTGCAATCACTGCACTGCCAGGAGGGGCAGGGCTATCTGTTCAGCCATCCGCTGGCCGAGCCCCATCTGGCCGAGCAGCTGGGCTCGCGCAAGGGCGCCTGGTGCTAGCGGTGCACCGGGATCCGCGCCGCACCAGCGGCGCAGGTGACGCTCATCAGTTGAAGGTCAGCCTGGCATCCCACCCTTCGTCCTGCTGCCGGCGTGATTCTTCCAGCAAGGAGTCCTGCGGATAGGAGGATTTTTTCTCTTCGAGGGTGACGGACACCGACGGCTTGCGCGCCAGCCAGTCCTCGCTCAACTGACCGCTGATGTGGTCCCGCAGGGATGGCGAAGCGGGCTGTGCCGGTGTCAACGCAAGGCCGTTGGCATGGGGGGCGGCCAATGCGCCCTCATCGGTGGCCTGCGGGGCCTCGAACTGCCAGAGGGAGGCGCACAATAGCAGGGTCAACATGGGACTATCTCCGTCGATAAAACGACGTTTTACCCAATCAGCGATGAATTGTCATCGACTCGACTGTAAGCGGATGTTGCCATCTATCCAAAAGTCTAATTGCCCTCCCTCGCCAAAGGTATAAGTTGTTACCTAATCATTACAAGAATGTATTCAAAGGAGTGACACATGAGCGAGAGCAAGGTCTACCCGGTCAAAGCCCACATCAGCAACGGCGCCCTGCTGGACAAGGCAGGCTATGAAGCCATGTACCGGGCCTCGGTGCAGGATCCGGATGCCTTCTGGGGCGAGCAGGGCAAGATCCTCGACTGGATGAAGCCCTACACCAGGGTCAAGAACACCTCCTATGATCCGGGCCACGTCTCCATCAAATGGTATGAAGACGGCCTGCTCAACGTCTCTGCCAACTGTCTGGACCGCCATCTGGCCCAGCGCGGCGACAAGGTCGCCATCATCTGGGAAGGGGACAACCCGGCCGAAGATCGCAAGCTCACCTACCGCGAGCTGCACACCGAGGTGTGCAAGTTTGCCAACGTCTTGAAGGCGCAGGGAGTGCATCGCGGCGACGTGGTCTGCCTCTACATGCCCATGGTGCCGGAAGCCGCCATCGCCATGCTGGCCTGTACCCGCATCGGCGCGGTGCACAGCATCGTCTTCGGCGGTTTCTCGCCGGAAGCCCTGGCCGGTCGCATCATCGACTCCGGCTCTTCCATCGTCATCACCGCCGATGAAGGGCTGCGCGGCGGCCGTCCGGTGCCGCTCAAGAAGAACGTGGATGAAGCACTCACCAACCCGGAGACCAAGGTCAACAAGGTGATCGTGCTCAAACGCACCGGCGGCAACATCGCCTGGCACAACCACAGGGACATCTGGTGGCACGACGCCGTCGCCACCGTCAGCGCCGACTGCCCGCCCGAGGCGATGGGGGCCGAAGATCCGCTCTTCATCCTCTACACCTCCGGCTCCACCGGCAAACCCAAGGGGGTGCAGCACACCACCGGCGGCTATCTGGTCTACGCCACGCTCACCTTCAAGTACATCTTCGACTACCACGAAGAGGACATCTACTGGTGTACCGCCGACGTGGGTTGGGTCACCGGCCACTCCTATCTGGTCTACGGGCCGCTTGCCAACGGCGCCACTACCATCATGTTCGAAGGGGTGCCCAACTACCCGGCCACCAACCGCATGAGCCAGGTGGTGGACAAGCACCAGGTCAGCATTCTGTATACCGCCCCCACCGCCATCCGCGCGCTGATGGCCAAGGGCAACGAGGCGGTAGCCGACACCTCCCGTTCGAGCCTGCGCATCATGGGCTCGGTGGGCGAGCCCATCAACCCGGAAGCCTGGGAGTGGTACTACCGCACCATCGGCGAGGAGCGCTGTCCCATCGTCGATACCTGGTGGCAGACCGAGACCGGCGGCATCCTCATCAGCCCGCTGCCCGGCGTCACCGATCTCAAGCCAGGCTCGGCTACCCGTCCCTTCTTCGGCGTGCAGCCGGCGCTGGTGGACAACATGGGCGAGCCGCTGGAGGGGGCCACCGAGGGCAACCTGGTGATCACTGACTCCTGGCCGGGCCAGATGCGCACCGTGTTCGGCGATCACGAACGGTTCGAGCAGACCTACTTCTCTACCTTCCCCGGCCGCTACTTCACCGGCGACGGTGCCCGTCGCGACGAGGATGGTTACTACTGGATCACCGGACGGGTGGATGATGTACTGAACGTCTCCGGTCACCGCATGGGCACCGCCGAAATTGAATCCGCGCTGGTTTCCCATCCCAAGATCGCCGAAGCGGCGGTGGTGGGTGTGCCGCACGAGATCAAGGGTCAAGGCATCTACGCCTATGTCACCCTGATCGCCGGCGAGGAGCCGAGCCGGGAGCTGCATAAAGAGGTGAAGGAGTGGGTTCGCAAGGAGATCGGCGCCATCGCCACCCCGGACGTGATCCACTGGGCCGAGGGGCTGCCCAAGACCCGCTCCGGCAAGATCATGCGGCGAATTCTGCGCAAGATCGCCACCGGCGAGACCGACAGCCTGGGGGATATCTCCACCCTGGCGGATCCGGGCGTGGTGGACAAGCTGATCCGCGAGAAGTCGGAAGCAGCCTGATCCTGACTGCGTTCCTGCCTCCAAAGCCGGCCTCAAGCCGGCTTTGTCGTCTTTGCTACTGAGCGTTTCAACAACGCACCGGTTAGCGCAAAAAAATAGACAGATGTAGAGATTAGACCAGTAAAATGCTGCTAATTTTCACGAAATCAATATAATTGCGAAATCTGTGTGCCAGTGCACACCGATTTGCGCAGAAAATGACTAGATTTCTGATAGTCCACAAGATGGCTGACAGATAGCAGCATTATCATCGAGGATGTACTCAATATGTCGCAAAAACACCGAATTCTCCTGCTCAACGGGCCGAACCTGAACCTGCTGGGCAAACGGGAACCGGGCATCTACGGCAGCAAGACGCTCGATGAGATCGTCGCCGATCTGACGCACAACGCCGGCGAACTCGGGGTTACACTGGAACACCTGCAATCCAATGCCGAACATGAGTTGGTCGGCCGCATCCACCAGGCCATGGGTCAGGTGGATTTCATCATCATCAACCCGGCCGCCTTCACTCACACCAGCGTCGCCATCCGCGATGCGCTGCTGGGTGTGGCTATCCCCTTTATCGAGGTTCACCTGTCCAACGTCCATGCCAGGGAACCCTTCCGCCATCACTCCTATCTGTCTGATGTCGCCAAGGGGGTCATTTGTGGGCTGGGGGCCGATGGCTACCAATTCGCTTTAACCGCGGCCGTGCACCAGTTGCGCGCGGCTTGATAATCACTGATCAGATAAAGAAGAAAGAGAATGCTAATGGATATCCGCAAAATCAAGAAGCTGATTGAACTGGTTGAAGAGTCCGGCATCGCCGAACTGGAGATCTCCGAAGGTGAAGAGTCCGTTCGCATCAGCCGCAACTTCTCCGGTCAAGTGACCGCTGCTCCGCAGATGATCATGCAACAAGCTGCCGCCCCGGTTGCCGCTCCTGCCGCCGCACCGGCTGCTGCTGCCCCGGCTGCCGACGCCATCCCGAGCGGTCACCTGATGCGCTCCCCGATGGTTGGCTCCTTCTACCGCTCCTCCAGCCCGGAAGCCAAGCCGTTCGTGGAAGTCGGTCAGCACGTCAATGTCGGCGATACCCTGTGCATCGTCGAAGCCATGAAAATGATGAACCAAATCGAGTCTGACAAGGCCGGTGTGATCAAAGCGATCCTGGTTGAAAATGGTCAGGCCGTCGAATTCGACGAGCCGCTGTTCATCATCGAATAAGGGAAGTCGCCACCCATGTTGGACAAAGTAGTCATCGCCAACCGCGGTGAAATTGCCCTGCGGATCCTGCGCGCCTGCAAAGAGCTCGGGATCAAGACAGTGGCCGTTCACTCCACCGCCGACCGGGAGCTCAAGCATGTGCTGCTGGCCGACGAAACCATCTGTATCGGCAAGCCGGCCAGTACCGACTCCTACCTCAATGTGCCGGCCATCATCGCCGCCGCCGAGGTGACCGGTGCCGTCGCCATCCACCCGGGTTACGGTTTCCTCTCCGAGAACGCCGACTTCGCCGAAGTGGTCGAGAAATCCGGCTTCATCTTCATCGGCCCGCGCGCCGAGACCATTCGCCTGATGGGTGACAAGGTTTCCGCCATCGAGGCGATGAAGAAGGCAGGCGTGCCCTGCGTACCGGGCTCCGACGGCCCAGTCGACAGCGATGCCAAGCACAACGCCGCCATCGCCAAGCGCATTGGCTATCCGGTGATCATCAAGGCCGCCGGCGGCGGTGGTGGTCGCGGCATGCGCGTGGTCCGCAGTGAAGCCGAGCTGTCTGCCGCCATCGCGCTGACCAAATCCGAAGCAGGCCAGTTTTTCAAGAACGACATGGTCTACATGGAGAAGTACCTGGAGAACCCGCGCCACATCGAGATTCAGGTGTTGGCAGACGGCCAGGGCAACGCCCTCTATCTGGGCGAGCGCGACTGCTCCATGCAGCGTCGTCACCAGAAGGTGGTCGAAGAGGCGCCGGCACCCGGCATCACCGAAGAGATGCGCAAGTTCATCGGTGAGCGCTGCGTGCGCGCCTGTATCGAGATCGGCTACCGCGGTGCGGGTACCTTCGAGTTCCTCTACGAAAACGGCGAGTTCTATTTCATCGAGATGAACACCCGTATCCAGGTTGAGCACCCGGTCACCGAGCTGGTCACCAGCGTGGATCTGATCAAGGAGCAGCTGCGCATCGCCGCCGGTCAGCCCCTGTCGATCACCCAGCAGGACATCCGCATCCGTGGCCATGCCATCGAATGCCGGATCAACGCCGAAGACCCGGCCACCTTCATGCCGTCTCCGGGCCTGATCCAGCGCTTCCACGCGCCGGGCGGTCTGGGCGTACGCTGGGATTCCCACATCTACGCCGGCTACAAGGTACCGCCCTACTACGACTCCATGATCGGCAAGCTGATCTGTTACGGTGAAAACCGCGACGTCGCCATCGCCCGCATGCGTCAGGCGCTGGACGAGCTGGTGGTGGAAGGGATCAAGACCAACGTCTCCCTGCAAAAAGAGATCATGAAGGACGAAAACTTCCAGCACGGTGGGACCAACATCCACTACCTGCACAAGAAGCTCGGTCTGTAAGGATCCTTGACGAAGACCGCCATGTCGGTGGACGTCGGCTCCGCAAGGAGCCTCTGTTGAAAAAGGGCCATGGCGACATGGCCCTTTTTTGTTATCCTTGCGCCCCTCAAAATTGTCGGAGGCCAAGGTGAATCGTTTCGCGCTCGCTCGCCGGGAAGCAGCCCTCTGCCTGCTGCTGACCCTGCTCTACTTCCTTGCCTGGTATGGCACGGCCTATTTCATCCCCGCAGAGATCGAATGCTGGGACATGCCGCTCTGGTTCCTGCTCAGCTGCATCCTGATGCCGCTGCTGTTCATCGTACTGTGCGGCCTGATGGTGGATCGTCTGTTCGTGGACATCCCCCTCGACTCCCCTCCCCTCGATGCCAAGGAGCCTTCCCATGAATCTTGAGCTGATGCTGCCGCTCATCATCTATCTGGTGCTGGTGCTGGGAGTCGGCTTCTGGGCCAGCCGCCACCGGGTGGGCGGCGACTTCGTGCAGGAGTACTTCATCGGCAACCGCAGCATGGGCGGGCTGGTGCTGGCCATGACCCTGGTGGCCACTTACACCTCTGCCTCCTCCTTCATCGGAGGGCCGGGAGCGGCCTACAAGATCGGGCTGGGCTGGGTGCTGCTGGCGATGATCCAGCTGCCCACCGTCTGGCTCACCCTGGGGGTGCTTGGCAAGAAATTCGCCATCATCGCCCGCCGGGTCAATGCGGTGACCATCAACGACATGCTGTGGGCCCGCTACCAGAGCAAGGCGGTGGTGGTGCTGGGCTCGGTCACCATCATCCTCGCCTTCATCGCCACCATGGTGGTGCAGTTCATCGGCGGCGCCCGTCTGCTGGAGACCGCCACCGGCCTCAGCTATCAGCAGGGGCTCCTGCTGTTTGCCAGCTGCGTGCTGCTCTACACGGTGATCGGCGGCTTTCGCGCCGTGGTGATGACCGATGCGCTGCAGGGGATCATCATGCTGATCGGCACCGGTGCGCTGCTGGCGGGCATTCTGGTGGCCGGTGACGGCCTGCCCAACCTCATCCACCAGCTCAAGGTGATCGATCCCAAGCTGGTGAGCCCGCAGGGGGCCGGCGACCTGTTGACCCAGCCCTTCATGCTGAGCTTCTGGGTGCTGGTCTGCATCGGGGTGGTGGGGCTGCCCCACTCGGCGCTGCGCTGCTTCGGCTATCGCGACAGCAAGGCGCTGCACCGCGGCATCCTCATCGGTACCATCGTCAGCGCCTTGCTGATGTTCGGCATGCACCTGGCTGGCGCCCTGGGCCGCGCCATCCTGCCCGGCATGGACAGCCCGGACAAGATCATGCCCTCCCTGATGATGGAGGTACTGCCCCCCTGGCTGGCGGGGGTCTTCCTGGCGGCGCCCATGGCGGCCATCATGTCCACCATCGACTCCCAGCTGATCCAGGCCTCCGCCACCCTGGTGAAGGATCTCTATCTCAACTACCTGAGTCCGGAGAAGGCCGGCCAGGAGAAGCTGGAAGTGCGGGTGCCGCGCCTCTCCCTGCTCTGCACCCTGATTCTGGGCACCCTGGTGCTGCTGGCGGCGCTGCAGCCCCCCGAGATGATCATCTGGCTCAATCTGCTCGCCTTCGGCGGCTTGCAGGCGGTGTTCCTGTGGCCACTGGTGCTCGGCCTCTACTGGTCGCGGGCCAATGGCCCGGGGGCCCTGGCCAGCATGGTGTGCGGCATCCTCTGCTACGCCATCCTGAGCCAGTGGGAGATCAAGCCGGCCGGTCTGCACGCCATCGTGCCGAGCCTGGCGCTGGGGCTGATTGCCTTCGTGCTGGTCAGCCTGCTGACCCCGGCCCCGAGCCAGCATGTGCGGCGCTTGTTTGAGCCGCAATCATCGATGGATTAATAAAGGGTTCCGAAACTATCCCCAAATGGGTGTTTTACGGGTAAACTGTGCGCCATATCACAAAATGCCGCGCCCTTATGCCCGTACAGAACGCCAGACAGATCCTGACCCAAGCCCTGCAGCGACTCGGTTACGCCCTGTTGCTGCCGGTCTCCATCCTGCCGCTGGCCGCGCTGCTCTATCGGCTCGGCCAGCCGGACGTGCTGGATCTGGCGGTGCTCTCCCTCACCGGCCGCGCCCTGTTCAGCCAGATGCCGCTCATCTATGCGGTGGCCATTGCCTTCGGGCTGAGCCGCCAGGGTGAAGGCACCCAGGCGCTGGCCGGCGCGGTCAACTTTCTGCTGCTGAGCTCGGCGCTCGGCACCCTGGCTCCCGGCCTGCACAGCGACATGATCTGCGGCCTGCTGGCGGGATTGACCACCGCCATCGTCTACCCCTGGCTCAAGCGCCACCCCATGCCCCACTGGCTGCGGCTGATCAACGGTGATTTCACCAGCCTGCTCGCCTCGGCGCTCACCTGCCTGCTGCTGGCCTTCCCCCTGGCGCTGCTCTGGCCGCTGCTGGAACAGGGCATCACCCTGCTCGCCTCCGAACTGCTCACCACCCCGTTCGGTGCCTTCTGCTACGGCGTGCTGAACCGGCTGCTGATCCCGCTCGGCCTGCATCAGGTACTGGGCAGCCTCATCGGGCTGGGGGAGAGCAACCTGCAGGCACTGGCCAGCGCCCAGCCGCTGCACGAAGGCTATGTGGCCGGGCTCTACCCCATCATCATGTTCGGCCTGCCGGGCGCCTGCTTCGCCATCTGGCTGCACCGCCAGCGCATGCAGCGACTGCCGCAGGGGGGGTTGCTGCTCACCCTGGCGCTCACCTCGGCGCTGGTGGGCATCACCGAACCCATCGAGTTCCTGTTCGCCTTCACCGCCCCCTGGCTGTTTCTGGCCCACGCCCTGCTGACCGGCCTGTCACTCGCCACCTGCAGCGCGCTCGGCATCAAGGTAGGCAGCTACTTCTCCGCCGGCCTGCTGGATCTGGTGCTGAGCTACCACGCCGGCGAGCACAGCTTCTGGCTCATTCCGGTCGGCATCCTGTTCTTCGTCGCCTACACCTTGCTGTTCTATCAGCTGCTGGAGCGCACGCCCCTCAGCCTGCCGAGCAAGCCCATCGCGCCGGAGCACCCGCGCCTGGCCAGCGTCGCCCCCTCCGATCCCCAGATGCTGGCGATCCAGTACCTCAAGGTGCTGGGCGGCATGGACAACCTGCAGGCGATGAGCGTCTGTCTCACCCGCCTCAGCCTGCGAGTGCGCGACATCTCGCTGGTGGATCAATCCCGCCTGCTGGGGCTGGGCTGCCTCTCCTGGATCCAGCTCAACGACCATCAGCTGGTGTTGGTGTTGGGCCCCAACGCCAGCCTGATCGAGGGGCAGATCCGCATGCTGGCGGAACGCCAGTCGGTCCCGCTCGGCCTCAAACCCAATCAGGAGTCCGCCAGCCAGAGCGGCTGGTAGCCTCAGGCAAACGGCAACCGCTCGGCCACAAAGTCCATCAGGCTGCGCAGGGCGGGCGCCAGGTGCTCCCGGCTCGGATAGATGAGGTAGAAGGGGTTGGCCGGAATGGGGTGACTCGGCAGCACCTTCTGCAAGCGTCCCGCCGCAAGATCCCCCTCGCAGACGTGATGGGGCAGCAGGGCGATCCCCCCCTCGTTGATCGCCAGCTCCCGCAGCGCCAGTAAGCTATTGCTCAGACAAGCCCCCTGCGGCCGCCAGCCTCCCTCCTGCAACGGCCACACCGGCAGCGACGTGTGCACCAGGCAGGCGTATCGCCCCAGCTCGCTCAGCTGTTGCGGCGTGCCGTGGGCCGCCAGATAGGCGGGCGCCGCCACCAGATGCCGAGGTACCTGACCGATGCGCCGGCAGATCAGGCTGGAATCTTTCAGCGGTGCCGCCCGCAGCGCCAGATCGTAACCCTCCCCCACCAGATCGAGCTGCTCATCGCAGAGGGTCAGCTCCAGCACCACCTCGGGGTAGAGAGCCCGAAACTCGGCCAGGATCCGGCCGAGCAGCAGAGTGCCGGTCGCCTCCGGTGCGGTGATCCGCACCCGGCCGGCCGGGGCCGCGCGCAGCCGCGCCATCGCCAAATTGGCGCTGCGGGCCAGCGCCAGCAGCGCCCGGCACTGTTCCACATAGACCTCCCCCTGCGGGGTCAGGCTCAGCCGGCGGGTGGTGCGCTGCAACAGGCGCACCCCGAGCTGGGACTCGAGCCGCGAGATCTTCTGGCTGACCGAGGATTTGGGCATGCCGAGCAACTCGGCCGCGCCGGTAAAACTGCCCTGCTCCACCACGGTGGCGAACAGCCCCATCAGCTCCAGTTCGACATTGTTCATATATTCAAACAGTCTTTACCAATTACCCATCTTAATCTGAATAATCAACCAGACTAGAGTGGCTGGCAATCCCCATCCAACCGATTTGAAAGGAACTGCCATGAAAGCCATCGCCCTGACCCACTATCTGCCGAGCGATCACCCCCACTGCTTCATCGAAGCCAATCTGGCCAACCCGACGCCGGGCCCGCGCGACCTGCTGGTGCGGGTCAAGGCCACCTCCATCAACCCGGTCGACACCAAGGTGCGTGCCCCCAAGGCCAAGGTCGAGAGCAGCCCGCGAGTGCTGGGCTGGGACGCCGTGGGTGAAGTGATCGCCGTCGGCCGCGAGGTAACCCTGTTCAAGGCGGGCGACCGGGTCTGGTATGCTGGCGACATCAGCCGCCCCGGCAGCAACAGCGCCCTGCAACTGGTGGATGAGCGCATCGCCGCCCTCGCCCCCGCCAGCCTGAGCGACCTGGAAGCGGCCGCCCTGCCGCTCACCGCCATCACCGCCTGGGAGACCCTGTTCGAGCGCATGCACCTCACCCGCGAGAGCAGCGGCAAGCTGCTGATCATCGGCGGCGCCGGCGGGGTCGGCTCCATCGCCATCCAGCTGGCCCGCCAGCTCACCGGCATGGAGGTGATCGCAACCGCCTCGCGCCCCGAGACCCGGACCTGGTGCCTGCAGATGGGGGCCCACCAGGTGGTGAGCCATCACCAGTTGCAGGAGGAGCTCACCGCCCTCGGCATCACTCAGGTGGATGCCATCTTCTGCACCAATGCCACCGAGCAGCACTGGGATGCCATGGCCAGCCTCATCAGCCCGTTCGGCCATATCTGCACCATCGCCGAATCGAGCGTGCCCTGGGACCTCTCCCTGCTCAAGAGCAAGAGTGTCACCTTCAGCCAGGAGTTCATGTTTACCCGCTCCCTGTTCCAGACTCCGGACATGATCGAGCAGCACAACCTGTTGGGACTGGTCGCCGCTCTGGTGGACCAGGGCGTGGTCAAGACCACCCTCAGCAAGGTGGTAGCCGAGCTGACCCCGACTACCCTGGCTCAGGCCCATGCCGAGGTGGAAGCCGGCCGCATGGTGGGCAAGCTGGTGATCGACATGAGCCTGTTCGGCAACTAATCCCTTATGGGTAAAAACTGCACCATCATGGGGTGAACTCACCAGTGACAAGCCCCATCACAGCACAGCTCACATCAGGCAACAGACAGTCACCACGCAGCATCACCATAAAAAGAGCCAAAAAAAGGGGCCGTCCCGCCGGGATGGCCCTAAATACCTGAACGTTGGGGTAACAATCACACACATATCCTTATGCAGGACCTCTGTATCTTTGCAGCTAGTGTGCCAATCCCGCCCCCATCCCCATTTTCTTGCCACATTGTGCCCTGCCAGCGGGGCCTACAGCCCCCGGTCTAACAGCAGGCAAAAAAAAAAGCCACCCGAAGGTGGCTGAAAAAGATGACGGAACTTTCCTAGAGCAAAGCATTCAGCGGGAACAGGTTGCTTCCCGTCACCCAATGAGGAATACATGAACCGTGCCAACTCGGCAAAGTCCCCATCCTCCACCACACTGCATGGGCAAACCACGACAGCACACGCCCATGATGATAGAATCCCGCGGTTTCACATTTATGAAGAGTCGACGCCATGCCCTGGATACAAATTCGAATCAACGCCACTGCCAAGACCGCAGACAAGGTGAGCAACATGCTGCTGGGGCGTGGTGCCCAGGCGGTGACCTTTATGGATGCCAAGGATGTGCCCGTCTATGAACCCATGCCGGGCGAAACCCCGCTGTGGGGCGAGACCGAAGTGATGGGGCTGTTCGACGCCGAAACCGATCCGGCACCCACCATCGCCTTCTTCCAGCAGATCTTCGGTGAAGACGTGGGCTACAAGGTGGAGCAGCTGGAGGACAAGGACTGGGTGCGCGAGTGGATGGATCACTTCCACCCCATGCAGTTCGGCAAGCGGCTCTGGATCTGCCCGAGCTGGCGCGACGTGCCGGACCCCGATGCGGTCAACGTCATGCTGGACCCGGGTCTGGCCTTCGGTACCGGGACCCACCCCACCACGGCGCTCTGCCTGCAGTGGCTGGACGGGCTGGATCTGGCCGGTAAAACCGTGGTCGACTTTGGTTGCGGCTCCGGCATCCTCGGCATCGCCGCCCTGAAACTGGGCGCCGCCCGGGTCATCGGCATCGACATCGATCCACAGGCCATCCAGGCCAGCCGTGACAACGCCGAGCGCAATGGCGTCGCCGATCAGATCGAGCTCTACCTGCCGGCGGATCAGCCGCAAGATGTCGAAGCGGACGTGGTGGTCGCCAACATCCTGGCCGGCCCGCTGCGCGAACTAGCGCCGCTTATCGCCGGCCACGGCAAAGCGGGCAGCCTGATGGCCCTCTCCGGTGTGCTGGAAAGCCAGGCGCCGGAGCTGGAGACCATCTACGGCCAGTGGTTCGAGATGGACCCGACCGCCGTCAAGGAAGAGTGGTGCCGCCTCTCCGGCCGCAAACTCGGCTGATAAACAACAAGCCACGGCAGCGGCCAACCCATCGGCCGCAAACTCGGCTAAGCGGCACTTGCCAAACTATCAACGGGGCTCCCACATGGGAGCCCCGTCTGTTTTCAACCTGCCGACCGCCACCTCTCTGGTGCTGTTGCCCAGCGCATCCATACCTGCACTGCAATCAGTGCTCATTTGACCACACAGCTCACCCCGTTTCCGGTAGGATAGGCCGCCAGTCCCCCTTGCGACACGGAGTGCTTATGCGGATTGCCATACTGGATGACTATCAGGATCAGGTGCGTCATCTGCCCTGCTTTACCCGCCTGGCGGGCCACGACGTCACCATCCTCACCCAAAGCGAACCTGACCCCGAGCGCCTTGCCGCCAAGCTGGCAGGGGTGGAGGCGCTGGTGCTGATCCGCGAGCGCACCCGCATCGACGAGGCGTTACTGCGCAGGCTCCCCTCCCTTCGGCTCATCAGTCAGACCGGCAAGATCAGCCAGCATATCGACCCCCTCCTGTGTCAACGCCACGGGGTAGCCGTCGCCGAAGGCATCGGCAGCCCGGTGGCACCCGCCGAGCTCTGCTGGGCGCTCATCATGGCCGCCTCCCGCCACCTCCCGGCCTATTGTCATGCCCTCGCCCAGGGGCAGTGGCAGCAATCCGGCACACTGGGGCTGGGCCGTACCTTGCAGGGGCTGACGCTCGGCATCTGGGGCTACGGCAAGATTGGCAGACTGGTGGCCGGTTACGGCCGGGCCTTTGGCATGTCGGTGCTGATCTGGGGCAGCGAGGGTTCCCGCCTGCAGGCCGAGCAGGATGGCCATGCCAGCGCCCCCGACAAGGAGTCCTTCTTTCGTGACGCCGACATCCTCTCTTTGCATCTGCGCCTGCACGAGGCAACCCGTGGCTGTGTGACCCGCACCGATCTCGCGCGGATGAAGGCCGACTCCCTGCTGGTCAACGTCAGTCGGGCTGAGCTTGTCGAGCCAGGCGCCCTTTATGCTGAACTCGCCGCCAACCCCACCCGGCGCGCAGCGCTCGACGTATTCGATGCAGAGCCTGCCACGGCGCAAAGCGAGCCTTTGCTGCGCCTGCCCAATGTGCTGGCCACCCCTCATCTCGGCTATGTAGAGCGCAACAGCTACCAGCTCTACTTTCAGGCCGCCTTTGACAACCTGATTGCCTTTGCCGAGGGCAGGCCGACCAATCTGGTGCTGCCCGTAGCGGGCCGCTGATCACGGTTATCCGGCGGCCGGACCGCTAACATGTGAACCCCATGCGCCACCAAGGCAAGCCACAGGAGCAGCCATGACCGACTACGACAAGATGATCGCCAGCAAGCCCTACAACTGCATGGCGCCGGAACTGGATCTGTTGCGCCGGGAGACGGCCCGTCTGTACCGCCGCTTCAATCGCAGCGACGAGGAGAATGAACAGCTGGCGCTGCTGCAGCAGATCGTCGGCGAGCTGGCCCAAGGGGCCTTCATCTGCCCGCCCCTCTACTGCACCTATGGCCGCCACATCCACCTTGGCGAGCGCAGCTACATCAACATGGGGGCGACCCTGCTGGACAACGCCCCCATTCGCATCGGCGCCGAGGTGATGATTGGGCCGAACGTGCAGATCTACACCGCCGCTCACGCGCTGGACGCGGATGAACGGATCCTGGGGGTCGAGACGGCGCTGCCGGTCACCATCGAGGACAGAGTCTGGATTGGCGGCGGCGCCATCCTGCTGCCCGGTGTCACCATAGGGCGGGAGGCCATCGTGGGCGCCGGGGCAGTGGTCACCAAAGACGTGCCGGCCGGCGCCCGGGTGGTTGGCAACCCGGCCCGCGTGCTGCCCGCCAAAGGCAAGATGCCGGAGAGCTAGCAGCACGTATCGGGAACTATCCGTAAAAGGTAGGTTTGCCGGTATCAGGGAGTTAAGGGAACCCGCACCTGCAAAGTACCCATAAAAATGAAATCCAATGCCATCAAGACCATGATGGCCTGTAAAAAGGTGACCTTTCCGGTCTGAGGAAGTTGAGAGTACCAACACCTGAAAAACGCCCATAAAAATGAAGCCCAATGTCATCAAGACGTTGGGCTGTAAAAAGGTGCTACGGAATTGCGACTCTCATCGCAGAAAATTAGAAGGGGTCACCTTCTAAACTGGCACAGGGATATTAACGAGGCGCAAACGTTTTACATAGCGTAATAAACCAGGATTGAGAACGGCATCTCACTATTTAAAAAATTCCCTGCCAGCCACGGCCTCCCTCTTGGCAATCTTCCAAATATCAGTACAGCCCGCCACCAGAAACAAAAAAGCCCTGACGAGTCAGGGCCTTGCCGGTAATAAGGCAGACTAGAAGCGGCGCACGAACTCGCTCACCGGCAGCTCGCGCAGCTTGCGAGCCTCCAGCATGGGGGTGCCAAGGTAGAGGAAGCCCACCAGCTGATCCTCCGGTGTCAGTCCCAACCCTTCATTGACCTGCTCGTCGAAAATGAACCAGCCGGAGCGCCAGATGCCGTTGAAGCCCTGGGCCTGGGCCGCCATCTGCATCGCCATCAGGGCGCAGCCGGCGGAGAGCTCCTGCTCCAGCCGCGGCACCTTGGGATGCTCCTGATAGCGGGTGGCCACCGCGATCAGCAGCGGTGCGCGCAGCGGGGCCTCCTGACACTTCTTGATGCTCTCCTCATCCTCGCCGCGACTGCGCGCGGCCTGTGCCAGCAGGGTACCGAGCCGTTCGCGCCCCTCCCCTTCGAACAGGATGAACTGCCAGGGGGTCAGGGTGCCGTGATCCGGCGCCCGCAGCCCGGCCTTGAGGATATTGTCGAGTACCTCGCCGCTCGGGGCGGGCTCGGCCAGACGACCACAGGAGTGACGATTCAGTAACAGGTGGAGGGCATCCATGGGCAGTTCCTTGTCAGGGCTATGATGGCGCTACCTTAGCACAGCACCAGATGAAGAAAACCCCTGAGCATCAGGGGTTTGTCGCAATACATGGCGGCCCGTCGCCTAGATGACCGCCGCCAGTTCGGCCCCCTGGCGGATGGCGCGCTTGGCGTCCAGCTCGGCGGCCACGTCGGCCCCGCCGATGATGTGTACCGGCTTGCCCGCCGCCTGCAGACCGGCCTGCAGCTCCTTGAGCGGCTCCTGGCCGGCGCAGATGATCACCTGATCCACCGGCAGACACTGCTGCTGTTCGCCCACCTGAATGTGAAGCCCCTCATCGTCGATGCGCAGGTACTGCACGCCGGAGAGCATCTCCACCTTGCGGTTCTTGAGTACGGTGCGGTGGATCCAGCCGGTGGTCTTGCCAAGGCCGTCGCCCACCTTGCTCTCCTTGCGCTGCAGCAGCCACACCTGGCGCTCGGGGGCGTCGATCACCGGGGCCATCAGGCCGCCGCGCTCGCCGAGCTGCTTGTCGATGCCCCACTCCTTGAGCCAGTGATCGCGACTGCGATCCCCCTTGCCCTCTACCAGGTATTCGGCCACGTCAAAGCCGATGCCGCCGGCGCCGATCACCGCCACCTTCTCGCCCACCGGTTTGTGATCCCGCAAGACATCAAGGTAGCTCATCACCTTGGCATGCTCGATGCCCGGAATGTTGGGGGTGCGCGGGCGGATGCCGGTGGCGAGGATCACCTCGTCAAAGCCGCCGCCCAAGAGGCTCTCGGCACTCTGGCGCTGACCCAGATAGAGCTCGACGCCGCACTTCTCCAGCCGCCTGGCAAAGTAGCGCAGGGTTTCGTGAAACTCCTCCTTGCCCGGGATCTGCTTGGCGAAGTTGAACTGGCCGCCGATCTCGCTGGCCTGATCGAACAGGCTCACCTGATGGCCGCGCTCGGCGGCGTAGCAGGCAAACGCCAGCCCGGCGGGACCGGCGCCCACCACCGCCAGCTTCTTGGGCTGGGGCACCCGGCCGAAGGTGAGTTCGGTCTCGAAGCAGGCGCGCGGATTGACCAGGCAGGAGGCCCGCTTCTGTTTGAAGACGTGGTCGAGACAGGCCTGGTTGCAGGCGATGCAGGTGTTGATCTCGTCCGCCCGGTTCTCGGCGGCCTTGATGACAAATTCGGGATCCGCCAGGAAGGGACGTGCCATGGAGACCATATCCGCCTCGCCGCCCGCCAAAATACGCTCGGCCACCTCGGGGGTGTTGATCCGGTTGGTGGTGATAAGCGGCACGCTCAGATGTTTCTTGAGCTCCGCCGTCACCCAGCTGAAGGCGCCGCGCGGCACGCTGGTGGCGATGGTGGGAATGCGTGCCTCGTGCCAGCCGATGCCGGTATTGATGAGGGTGACCCCCACCTGCTCCAGCGCCTTGCCAAGGGCGATCACTTCCTCAAGGGAGGAGCCCTGCTCCACCAGATCCAGCATGGAGAGGCGGAAGATAATGATGAAGTCCGGCCCGACCCGTTCGCGGATGGCGCGGACAATCTCCACCGGGAAGCGCATGCGGTTTTCACTGCTGCCACCCCAGCCATCGGTGCGCTTGTTGGTGCGCTCGCAGATGAACTGGTTGATGAGATAGCCTTCCGACCCCATCACCTCGACTCCGTCGTAGCCCGCGCTCCTGGCCAGTTGCGCGGTGGCGGCGAAGTCGCGGATGGTGCCGCGGATCTGCCGCTCGCTCATGGCGCGCGGCTTGAATGGAGAGATGGGGGCCTTGAGGGCGCTCGGCGCCAGGCTGAATGGATGATAGGCGTAGCGGCCGGCATGGAGGATCTGCAGCGCTATCTTGCCCCCCTCCTGATGCACCGCACTGGTCACCTTCTTGTGCTTGGCCACCTGCCAGGGAAAGCTCAGCTGGGAGCCGTGGGGCACCAGCCGGCCACGCAGGTTGGGTGCGATGCCGCCGGTCACGATGAGGCCGACCCCGCCCCGGGCCCGCTCGCCATAGAAGGCGGCCAGCTTGTCAAAGCCCCCCTTCTCCTCTTCGAGGCCGGTGTGCATGGATCCCATCAACACGCGGTTGCGCAGCTGGGTAAAGCCGAGATCGAGGGGGGTCAGCAGGGTCGGGTAACGGCTCATCATGAACTCCTTGTCGGGGCCGGACTGGATGGCACCACGCCCATCCTCCGCCGTCCGGACTCAAGCCCGGGGCACGACGGCTGGATGGGTGGGCGGCTCACAGGGCCTCCAGTTAATTTTTTGTTATCAAACCGAGGCTAGAGTAAAGAATCGAAAATGCTTTTTCAAACAAATGTTTGGACAATTTTTCGGCGAACAGACGTGTTCCGAACAACCGGGCTCCGATCCTGTCCAAGCGGAAATGGCATTTCACCGGCCAACTGGTTAATAATGGCGCTTCCCTCCCCATTAACAGGGCGATAACGCGACTATGTCTATTTTCAAAGGTCTGGGTTGGCTGTTTCGCAGCCTGTGGCGCCTGCTCAATTTCACCCGGCTGATGCTGGTCAATCTGCTGTTTCTCGTCGTGGTCTTGATCATCGTCTTCAGCGTCAGCCAGAAAGAGGCGCCCAGCGCCCCCATCGAAGGGGCCCTCACCCTCAATCTCTCCGGCGTGCTGGTGGAACAGCGCTCGCAGACCGATCCCACCGTGCAGCTGCTGCGCCAGGTGGACAACAGCGACGAGCTGCCCAGCGAGATCGTCCTCTCCGATCTGCTGTGGGCCATCAAAAGCGCCAAGGATGACGATCGCATCAAGGCGCTGGTGATCAAGCCCCAGGGGCTGCAGGGCACCAGCTTCTCCAAACTGCAGGAGGTGGCGAGCGCCATCGATGCATTCAAGGAGAGCGGCAAGCCGGTCATCGCCATGGCCGACTTCTACACCCAGGGCCAATATCTGCTGGCCGCCCACGCCGATCACGTGCTGCTCAACCAGAGCGGCGCCGTGGTGATCGAGGGGCTCGGCGTCTACCAGACCTACTACAAGTCGGCGCTGGAGAAGCTCAACATCACCCCGCACGTGTTCAAGGTCGGCACCTACAAATCCTTCGTCGAACCCTATACCCGCGACGAGATGTCCCCCGAGAGCAAGGAGGCGAACCAGCGCTGGCTGGATCAGCTGTGGCAATCCTATGTGGCTGATGTGGCCGAGCAGCGCGAAATCGAACCGGACGCCGTGGCGCCGGGCAAGGATCGCTTCCTCGAGCTGCTGCGCAAGGCCGGCGGCAACGCCGCCAACTACGCCCTCGACAACGGTCTGGTGGACCAGCTGGCCACCCGCGACGAGATGACCCAGGCGGTGATCAAGGAAGTGGGCGAGAGCGATGACCACGGCTGGAAGGGCGTAGGCCTCAAGGAGTACCTGGCCGCCATCCCGAGCCAGTATCCCCAGAGTGGCAAGGATGAGGTGGGCCTCATCGTCGCCAGCGGCGCCATCATGGATGGCGTCCAGCCTGCCGGCACCATCGGCGGCGACAGCCTCGCCGACCTGCTGGCAGATGCCCGCCGCGATGACAAGGTGAAAGCCCTGGTGCTGCGGGTCGACAGCCCGGGCGGCAGCGCCTTCGCCGCCGAGCAGATCCGCGCCGAGCTGCTGGCCCTCAAGCAGGCTGGCAAGCCGGTGGTGATCTCCATGGGCAGCTACGCCGCCTCCGGCGGTTACTGGATCTCCGCCGATGCGGACAAGATCTTCGCCTCCCCCACCACCCTCACCGGCTCCATCGGAGTGTTCGGCATGTTCGCCACCATCGACAAGGCGCTCTCTCAGTACGGAGTGCACACCGACGGCGTCGGCACCACCGACTATGTCGGCGTCGGCCTGACCCGTGCTCTGCCGGAACACGTCGGACAGGCGATCCAGCTGAACGTGGAAGATACCTACCAGCGTTTCGTCGGTCTGGTCAGCAAGGGCCGTGGCCTGAGCCCGGAAGAGACCGAGAAAGCGGCCGAGGGCCGGGTCTGGACCGGTCAGGATGCCAAGGCGCTGGGACTGGTGGACGAGTTTGGCGATCAGGAGGCGGCCATCAAGGCGGCAGCCGAGCTGGCCAACCTCAAGGAGTGGCAGGTCACCCCCATCGAGCAGGAGGAGTCGGCCAAAGACAAGTTCCTGCGCCAGCTGTTCGACAGCAGCGCCCAAGTTCTGGCTTCCCACCTGCAGAGCTGGTTGCCGGCCGGGCTTGGCAAGGCGCTGGTGGAGGTGAACCGCAGCCTGGACCCGCTGACCCGCTTCAACGATCCGCAGGGCACTTACGCCCTCTGCCCGGTCTGTACGCCCTGATCGGCAGCAAACGCAAAAAACCGCCCTAGGGCGGTTTTTTTACATCTGCCTCAAGGGGCCCGAGTCACGCCAGCAGGCCGGATTCGTGCCAGTGGTGCAGTTCGGCCAGCACCCGGGTCTCCCGCACCGTCCACTGGGGGCAAGGGCCCGCCAGCTGGGTCTTGTTGGTCTGCAGCGCCTCGGCCAGCTCGAACCAGCCAGGGGTGAAACCGAGCCTTATCTCGTAGGGCTGGGGCTGGGGTTCGCACCACGCCTCCCCCACCTGACAGAGGTAGTAGAAGGAGCGGATGCAGTAGGCGTCGTAGTCAGCCTCGCGGGCCGGCCGGTACTCCCGCGTCTCGCCGAGCAGGGCACCGACTGCCACCAGCTCGGCGCCGCACTCCTCGCGCAGCTCGCGCGCCAGGGCCGTGCGGTGGCACTCCCCTTGCTCGATGCCGCCACCGGGAAACATCAGATCGCCGTTGACCCGGGAGTGCACCAGCAGCAGTTGGTCGCCACGCAGCACGACGGCCCTGACGGTGACCCGCTCCAGCTGGCGGCCATCTGTGTTGACCCGGCCGTGGGTGAGCCGGATGTCGAAGGGATGCGGCCAGTCGCTGGCCAGAGATTCAATGTGGTTCATCAGGGTTCAGGGACGATAGGTCCCGCTTTTCAGTTGTTCGACCAGGGTGGCGGCCTGGCTGTCCAGGCTCTCCTGCTCTTGCTTGCTCAGGGAGTGATAGAGGCTGAAACGGGTGGCCGACACCTCGGCGGCATTCTGGAACGACTCGCTCACCTTGCCCCACAGATAGGCCTGCCCATACTGCTTCTGGCCCATGTAGAGGGTGCTGAGGGAGGTGAGGATCCGGCCGTTGACCTGCTCCCCTTCCCGGTAGAGAGAGAGGGCGTGCTGCATCAGCGCGATGGCCTTGTGCGGCTCGCTCTTGGCATAGATGCCGCCGAGCGCCAGTTGCAGCTCGGGCTCCTCCAGCACGGGTTGCCCCTCCAGCGCCAGAAACTGCTGGCGAGCCAGCTCGTTGGTGTTGTTGGTCCAGTGCCAGAGCAGCAGGTAGGGATCTGTAGCGTTGCGGGTGGCGGCATCGAGCTGGGCCAGCTGTTCGCCGGCCGCCAGCATCCCCTCCACCCGCGGGCTCTTCTGCTCGCGGGCCCGCTTGTACTCGATGTTGGTGGAGCGTTCGGCGCATTTGAGATAACGCTCCAGGCTGCGCATCAACTCATACTGGCGCCGCTGTGTCCCCTCCGCCTGCAGGTAGTAGCGGGCCCGGATGATATCGCTGCGTTCGTAACGACACCAGCCGTCGTCCACCAGATCCTGACAGAGGGCCGGGTAATTGGCACAGATGTTGTGGATCCTGTCATCGTCACAGGCGGTGAGCAGCAGGCCGAAACAGAGGCCGAACAACAGGGGACAAGCTGGAAAAGGGGTCATGGTTCATATCTTGTTGGTAACAATCGCAGCCTGCCATGGCCACCCTTGGCTAGCAAACAGATTACATATCCATTACAATGCGCGCGCCGTATAAGGCCGCGACTGCAGAATAATATAACGAAATATACACCCCTACACTGATCTGCATTCGACGAATTTCTATTTGCCCCAACAACGTGAAATAAAGGATCTGGTTAATGACCCACGAGCACTACTTGCAAGCGTGGCAGGAGAGCCAGGAGCTCGCCGAAGCCATGCAGCCCTTGATTGGTCGCCTCTACCGACAACAAGGGGTCGAGATCACCCTCTACGGCCGCCCGCTGCAAAACGCCTCCACCATCGATATCCTCAAGGCCCACCGGGTCGTTCGCCGCCACCAGGGAGCCCCCCTCCCAATCCAACAGAGCTTTCCGCTGCTGCAAGCCATCCTGGCCCTGAACCCGACCGCCGCCGAGATCGATCTGGGCAAGCTGGCCGTGGGTTACTGGCAGGATCACCAGGATGAAGCCGGCATCGACGACTACCTGCGTGCCAAGCTGGCACCGGCCCTGGGCCGCGGTGTGCCGGCCCCCACTGACGTGGTGCTGTACGGCTTTGGCCGCATCGGTCGCCTGCTGGCCCGACTGCTGATCGAGCGCACCGGCGCCGCCAACTCCCTGCGGCTGCGCGCCATCGTGGTACGCGGCGGTCGTGACGGAGATCTGGAGAAGCGCGCCAGCCTGCTGCGCCGCGACTCGGTGCACGGCCCCTTCAACGGCTCCATCGAAGTGGATGTGGAACGCAGCGCCATCATCGCCAATGGCACCTTCATTCAGGTGATCTACGCAAACAGTCCGGCCGACATCGACTACACCGCCTACGGCATTCACGATGCGCTGATCGTCGACAACACCGGCGTCTGGCGCGACGAGGCGGGGCTGTCTGAACACCTCAAGGCGCGCGGCGCCGCCCGGGTGCTGCTGACCGCTCCTGGCAAGGGGGAGATGAAGAACGTGGTGTTCGGGGTCAACCACGAGGTGATAGGGCCCGATGACAAGATCATCTCCGCCGCCTCCTGCACCACCAACGCCATCACTCCGGTGCTCAAGGTGATGCAGGACAAGTACGGTATCCGCCACGGCCACGTGGAGACGGTGCACTCCTACACCAACGACCAGAACCTGATCGACAACTATCACAAGGGCGAGCGCCGCGGTCGCAGCGCGGCCCTCAACATGGTGATGACCAGCACCGGCGCCGCCAAGGCGGTGGCCAAGGCGCTGCCCGAGCTCAAGGGCAAGCTGACCGGCAACGCCATCCGGGTGCCCACCCCCAACGTGTCGCTGGCCATCATCAATCTGTCGCTGGAACAGACCACCGATCGGGAGAGCCTCAACGCCTATCTGCAGCAGATGGCGCTGAGCTCGGCCCTGCATCGCCAGATCGACTTCAGTGCCAGCACCGAGCTGGTCTCCTCCGACATGGTGGGCTCGCGTTTTGCGGGCATCGTCGACTCCCAGGCTACCATCGCCGAGGGGGATCACTGCGTGCTCTACGTATGGTATGACAACGAGTTCGGGTACAGTTGTCAGGTAGTGCGGGTGATGGAGCAGATGGCTGGCGCGGTTCGCCAGGATCTGCCGATCTGATCCCGATTCGTCATGGCTCAATGTGCAAGGAGAAGGCCGGATGTCGTTTCAACAAGGTGAGTTTTTGCAAGCAATCAGGCAGATGCCCGCAGAGGTGTACGAGCGCCTCAAGACCGCAGTCGAGCTCGGCAAGTGGCCGGACGGCAAGCCGCTCACCGACGAGCAGAAGGCCACGTCGCTACAGGCTGTGATGGCCTGGCAGGCGATGCACCTCGACAACCCCGAGCACATGAACATCGGCCGTGACGGCGAGATCGTGATGAAGAGCAAGAGCGAGCTCAAGCGTCAGTATCGCGACGAGGAAGAGATAGTGCGGGTCGACCTCAACCACTGAGTCTGACCCACTCGCCACAACGAGAGAGGGGAGCCAATATGGCTCCCCTCTCTTTTTTCCTGACATATCCCCCTCATCCCCGGCCCTTCTCCCGCCAGGGGAGCAGACTCGCAGCTGCGAACAGTAAGCGGGCCACCTGCCGGCGATCTTCATGGCAAACCTCGCCACCTCGATCTATCCCCTCTCCCGCTGGGAGAGGGTTAGGGTGAGGGGGAAACCAGTCAGGGGGTCAGCTCACCACGCAGGGATTGCTGCATCAGCTCGCGGATGCGCGGCGCCGGCAGATCCTGGCTCAGCAGGAAGTGCAGCTTGGTCAGCGCCGCCTCGGCGGTCATGTCGAAGCCCGAGATGACCCCAGCCCGCGACAGCGCATTGCCGGTGGCATAGCCCCCCATGTTGACCTTGCCGTGCAGGCACTGGCTCAGGTTGACGATGATGACGCCGCGGGCCGACGCCTCGGAGAGCAGCGCCAGCATGGCCGGATTCTGCGGCGCATTGCCCACCCCGAACGAGAGCAGGATCAGCGCCCGCACCGGCTGCTGCAGGATGTTGGCGATCACCTCGGCCGAGATACCCGGATAGAGGGTCACCACGCCGATGGGCTGGGGGGTGATGTCGTGCAGCACCAGCGGCCGCTCGGACGGCACGCCCAGCTCGCCCGCTTCCAGCGAGATGGCGATGCCGGCGTTGAGCAGCGGCGGGTAGTTGGGCGAATCGAAGGCGTGGAAGCCATCGGCGTGCACCTTCTTGCTGCGGTTGCCGCGATAGAGCTGGTTGTTGAAGAACAGCGTCACCTCGTGGATCGGGTAGTTGGCCGCGATGTAGAGGGCGTTGAGCAGGTTCTGCTGCCCATCGGAGCGCAGCTCGGCGAGCGGGATCTGGGAGCCGGTGATGATGACCGGCTTGTGCAGATCCTCGAGCATGAAGGAGAGCGCCGAGGCGGTGAACGACATGGTGTCGGTGCCGTGCAGAATGACGAAACCGTCGTACTTGTCGTAGTTGCCTTTAATGTCCTCGGCGATGCGCTGCCAGTCCGCCGGCGTCATGTCGGAAGAGTCGATGAGGGGCGCATATTCGTGAATATGGTAATCCGGCATCTCGGGACGATGGAACTCGGGCATCCGCGCCAGACAGTCTTCCATGAAGCCCGCCATCGGCACATAACCGTGGTCGGAACGCTGCATCCCTATGGTGCCGCCTGTGTAGGCGATGTAGATGGACTTCTTCACACCCTCTCCTCTTTGATGGGCACAACACCCGCGAATCGTGGCTCACACGGAGCGAAACGGCGGCATCGACTGCCCGCCGCGTTCGCCATGGGCCGAAAGCCCGCCCATGATAGCGCGCCGGACCGCCGGCTCACATCCCACCAGTGCCGTCCGGCGGGCCAAAAACCGCCGGATTATAGGGATTGGCGCCCCAAATGACAGCCGGGAAATGGCCTGCGGCCGGTATTAAACGGCGACTAACCCAATAGTGTTAAATGTCACAAGATACATCAAGAGTGACCATTTATCTGACAAATGTGGATATAAGTGGTGCTTTTTGCTACTATCCGCTCGATTTTTCATAAATCTCATCTGGAAGCCTGATCCGTTCAGGCCCGCACCGGTCCCATTTTTACGTGGGGCGGGGGCATGTTGCCCCTTCTTTGTTGGCACCTGAGCCACACTGTTTTTATCCCGGCTGAATCTGTGAGTCTGCATCAACGAAAGACACAGCCAATCAACATGGGAGTACTGAATGCTACAACTTGATTCCTACGCCACCCTGGTCGCAGCCACCCTGGTGTTGCTGCTCGGTCGTTTGCTGGTGACCCGAGTCGGGCTGCTGCGAACCTTCAACATCCCCAAGCCGGTTGCCGGCGGCCTGGTGGTCGCTCTGGTGCTGCTGCTGCTGCGCTCCACCCTGCAGATGGAGCTGCAGTTCGATACCAGCCTGCAAACCCCGCTGATGCTGGCGTTCTTCGCCTCCATCGGTCTCTCCGCCGATCTCGCCAGCCTCAAGCGCGGCGGCAAGGCGGTGCTCACCTTCCTGCTGGTGGTCACCGGTCTGCTGCTGGTGCAAAACAGCCTGGGCGTGGGTCTGGCGACCCTGCTCGGTCTGGATCCCCACATGGGGCTGCTGGCCGGCTCCATCACCCTCTCCGGCGGCCACGGCACCGGGGCGGCCTGGGGCGCCACCTTCACCGAGAAGTACGGGGTGCAATCCGCCGCCGAACTGGCCATCGCCTGTGCCACCTTCGGCCTGGTGCTGGGCGGCCTCATCGGCGGCCCGGTCGCCCGCTATCTGGTGAAAAAGGTGAAGGTACCCGGCGAGGAGCACAACCGGGATGACGCGCCGCAAGGCTTCGAGATGCCGGACATGGAGCGCCCGCTCACCACCTTCAGCCTGATCGAGACCCTGGCGCTGATCGCCATCAGCCTGAAAGGGGGCGAGATGCTCTCCGCCTACCTCAAGGGCGGCGCCTTCGAGCTGCCGGTGTTCGTCTGCGTGCTGTTCGTCGGCGTGCTGCTGCGCAACGTGCTGACCCTGCTGAACTGGCACGAGGTGAGCGACCGCGAAGTCTCCCTGCTCGGCAACGTCAGCCTGTCGCTGTTCCTGGCGATGGCGTTGATGAGCCTGCGACTGTGGGATCTGGCCAACCTGGCGCTGCCCATCTTCGTCCTGCTGGCGGCCCAGACCGTGGCCATGGCGCTCTACGCCATCTTCGTCACCTTCCGGGTGATGGGCAGCAACTACGATGCGGCCGTGCTGGCGGCAGGCCACTGTGGCTTTGGCCTGGGGGCCACCCCCACCGCCATTGCCAACATGCAGGCCATCACCCAGCGCTTCGGCCCCTCTCACCTGGCGTTTCTGGTGGTGCCCATGGTGGGCGCCTTCTTCATCGACATCATCAACGCCATGGTGATCAAGCTGTTCCTGGCACTGCCCTTCCTGTAATTCCTTTCCCGTCAGACGTCTATGAACAGAGCCCACCCCTTGGTGGGCTCTGCCATTGCTGCTCGCGAGCGGCGCCCCCCCACCCTTCATGGCTGCCCGCTGCGAGTCACATAAACAAAAAGCCCCGCACTCGGCAGAGGGCGGGGCTTTGTCACTGCGGCCGTGCTCGCCGCGTTCAAACACTTACAGGATAAAGGTCGAGACCTGCTGGTTCAGATCGGTGGCCCGGCCCTTGAGGCTCTCGGCCTGATCCAGATCGCGCATGGCGGCGGCGGTGATCTCGTCACTCACGTCCTTGATGGCGGTGGTGTTCTGGGTGATCTCGCCAGTCACCTGGGTCTGCTCCTCGGCGGCGGTGGCGATCTGACCCGCCATGTCGGAGATGAGCGACACCGCCTGGGTGATCTCTTCGAGCGCAGCGGCGGCGGCATCGGCGTCTTTCACGCTGTTGTCCGCCAACCCCTGGCTGGTCTGCATCAGGCTCACCGCACGGGCCGTGGTCTGC
The DNA here is from genome assembly GCF_027706125.1 of Aeromonas sp. Y318-1. Taxonomy (NCBI): domain Bacteria; kingdom Pseudomonadati; phylum Pseudomonadota; class Gammaproteobacteria; order Aeromonadales; family Aeromonadaceae; genus Aeromonas; species Aeromonas sp. Y318-1. Next base: position 77,793 of record NZ_JAPDCM010000005.1, on the reverse strand, counting down.
TGCAGGGTCTCGATGGTGGACTGGATCTCCTGGGTGGAGTCCTGGGTACGGCGTGACAGCACCCGCACCTCGTCCGCCACCACCGCGAAACCGCGACCCTGTTCACCGGCGCGGGCCGCTTCGATGGCGGCGTTCAGCGCCAGCAGGTTGGTCTGCTCGGCGATGCCCTGAATGGTGGAGAGGATGCCGGAGATAGCCTGGGCGTGGCGGCTCAGCTCGCCGATCACCTCGGTCGCCTGCCCCACTTCCTCGGCCAGACCGTTGATGGACTGACGGGTCTGGTTCACCAGCATCTTGCCCTGCTCGCTGCTCTGGGCGGATTGCTGGGCCGCAGCGGCGGTGTTCTCGGCGTTGCCGGCGATCTCCATGGTGGCGCTCGCCATCTCGGTGACGGCGGTAGCGACCATGGTCACCTCCTGCTGCTGGCGCTGCAGCTCGTCCACGGCAGCCTGGTTGGTCACCAGACTGCGCTCGGCATCGGCGTTCAGCTCGTTGGCCAGCTTGCGGATATTGCCGATCAGCTGGTGCTGGCTGCCGACGAAGCGGTTGAAGCTGTTGGCCAGCTGACCCACTTCGTCGTTGGTGTCGATCTTGATGCGCTGGGTCAGATCGCCGTTACCGTCGGCGATGCGCGCCAGGGCCTGAGAGACCTTGCTGAGCGGGCCGAGCAGCATGCTGACCAGCCAGGAGATGGCGAGGATGCTGCCCACCAGCACCAGCAGGGCCAGGCCGAGCTGGGTCATCAGCAGGGAAGAGAGCGGCGCCTCCAGGGTCTCTTTGTCCAGCACCAGTACCAGCTCCCAGTCGGTATTGGGGATGTCCACCGCCCACAGCAGCTTGTCACGCCCTTCGTTGTCGAAGTAGGCCGGCACCAGGCTGTTGCTGGTCTTGCTCTGCTCGATCAGGGCATTGGTCAGATCGTTGTCGATCTCGGTGGCCGGTTTCATCGCCTTGGCGGCGTCCTTGTAGGCGATGACGGTGCCGTCTTTGTGCATCATGATGGCGAAACCGTCGGCCGGCAGCTTCATCTTGGTGACGTCTTCCACCAGCGAGGCGATGGAGAGGTCGCCGCCGACCACGCCGCCCTGAGCCGGCTGGGCCAGGGTCACCACCATGATGTTGTAGGCCACATCCAGATAGGGTTTGGTCACGATCAGGCCGCCCTTGCTCATCGCTTCCTGATACCAGCCACGGGAGCGGGGATCGTAACCGTCACGGTTGATGGAGGGATCGGAGTCGTTCATCTTGCCGCCGCTCTCGCCAAAATAGGTGAGCTGGAAGCGACCGGAGACTTGCGCCTGTTGCAGGGCGTTGAGGGGTTCGGCACCGGCCTTGTTGCCGAGCGCCTGAATGACGTCGCGACGAGCCGCGAGCCAATCACTGACACTGGCCGCCTGCTGGCTGCCGAGGCGTTGTACCTGTTCCTGACTGCCTTGCAGCAACAGGGACTTCTGGCTGGTATAGCTCTGCCAGGAGAGCAGCAGGATCACCAGCGACAGGGCGATCACCACCGACAACAGTATCTTCTGCTTGAGTGATAGGTTTTTCATCATGCGTTCTTCTTATGAGGTCAGGAACAGGATTTCCCAAAAAGTGCACAGCACTGCGTAGTTATTAACGACCCGTCGGCGCAAAACTAAACCGGAAAATGGGCCGGCGGGCGATATTTTCCACCGAGTTGGGGAAAACTGCACCAGAAATTGACTACGAGGCACGCACAAGGACAGCCGACCCTGTTTATTCCTTCCACAATTGGCTAGAATATCCCGTTTTTAAATCACATCGACCCCGAGAGTTTTCACGATGTTTGAAGTCAATCCTGTATTAAACAAGCTTAAGGAGCTGTCTGAGAGGACCGAGCTGCTTAGGGGGTACCTTTGACTATGACGCCAAGAAAGAGCGTCTAGAAGAGGTCAACGCCGAGCTGGAACAGCCGGACGTCTGGAATGAACCCGAGCGCGCACAGGCGCTGGGCAAGGAGCGCGTGGCGCTGGAAAACGTGGTCGGCACCATCGACACCCTGACCCAGGGCGCCGACGACGTGGCCATGCTGGTCGAGCTGGCCGTGGAAGGTGAAGACGAAGACACCTTCAACGAAGCCGTGGCCGAAGCCGACGTGCTGGAAACCAAGCTGGTGGATCTCGAGTTCCGCCGCATGTTCTCCGGTCAGCACGATCCCTCCGACTGCTACATCGACATCCAGTCCGGCTCCGGTGGTACCGAAGCGCAGGATTGGGCCAACATGGTCCTGCGCATGTACCTGCGCTGGGGCGATGCCCACGGCTACAAGCCCGAGCTGATTGAATGCTCTGAAGGCGACGTGGCCGGCATCAAGTCCGCCACCATCAAGTTCACCGGTGAGTATGCCTTCGGCTGGCTGCGTACCGAGACCGGCGTCCACCGTCTGGTGCGCAAATCCCCGTTCGATTCCGGTGGCCGTCGCCACACCTCGTTCTGCTCGGTGTTCGTCTACCCCGAGATCGACGATGACATCGACATCGAGATCAACCCGGCCGACCTGCGTATCGACGTCTACCGTGCCTCCGGCGCCGGTGGTCAGCACGTCAACCGGACCGAATCCGCGGTACGTATTACCCACATTCCTACTGGGGTCGTGGTACAGTGCCAGAACGATCGTTCCCAGCACAAAAACAAAGATCAGTGTATGAAGCAGCTGAAGGCCAAGCTCTACGAGCTGGAAATTCAGAAGCAGAATGCCGAGAAGCAAGCCCTCGAAGAGACCAAGTCCGATATCGGCTGGGGCAGCCAGATCCGTTCCTATGTGCTGGATGATGCGCGCATCAAGGATCTACGTACCGGCGTCGAAACCCGCAACACCCAGGCGGTACTCGACGGCGACTTGGACAAGTTTATCGAAGCTAGCCTGAAATCAGGCCTGTAAAAAAACAGAACAGCAGGAATCACCATGTCTGAACAAACCACTACTCCGGAAGTCGACCAAACTCTCGATCTGAACAACGAGATGCAGGAGCGTCGTTCCAAGCTGGCCGCCTTGCGCGCCCAGGGCAACCCCTTCCCCAACGACTTCCGTCGTGACAACCTCTCCGGCGATCTGCACGCCGAGTTTGGTGACAAGAGCGCCGACGAACTGGCCGCACTGGGTAAACGGGTGAAGATTGCCGGTCGCATCATGACCCGCCGGATCATGGGCAAGGCATCTTTCGCCACCCTGCAGGACATGGCTGGCAAGATCCAGGTCTACGTCACCCGTGACGACCTGCCGGAAGGCTTCTACAACGAGCAGTTCAAGAAGTGGGATCTGGGCGACATCGTGGGTGTCGAAGGTACCCTGTTCCGCACCAACACAGGCGAACTCTCCGTTCATGTCTCCGACATTCGCCTGCTGACCAAGGCCCTGCGCCCGCTGCCCGAGAAGCACAAAGGTCTGACCGACCAGGAAGCCCGCTGCCGTCAGCGTTACCTGGATCTGATCGCCAACGAAGAGTCCCGCAAGACCTTCGTGACCCGTACCAAGGTCGTGGCCGGTATCCGCAAGTTCCTGAACGACAAGCGCTTCATGGAAGTGGAAACCCCCATGATGCAGGTCATCCCGGGTGGCGCCTCTGCCCGTCCGTTCATCACCCACCACAATGCGCTGGACATCGACATGTACCTGCGTATCGCTCCGGAACTCTATCTGAAGCGCCTGGTGGTCGGTGGTTTCGAGCGTGTCTACGAGATCAACCGCAACTTCCGTAACGAAGGTATCTCCGTTCGCCATAACCCCGAGTTCACCATGCTCGAGTTCTATATGGCCTACGCCGACTACATCGATCTGATGGATCTCACCGAAGAGATGCTGCGCACCCTGGCTCAAGACATCCTGGGCGACACCAAGATCCGTTACGCCAAAGAGGGCGAAGAGGGTCTGACCATCGATTTCGGTCAGCCGTTCCAGCGTCTCTCCATGGTTGACTCCATCCTGAAGTACAACCCGGATGTGACCCGTGACGATCTGGCGACCCTGGAGAAGGCCACCGCCGTCGCCAAGCGCCTGCACATCGAGCTGATGAAGAGCTGGGAACTGGGCCACGTGATCACCGCGATCTTCGAAGAGACCGTGGAGCACATGCTGCTGCAGCCGACCTTCATCACCGAGTACCCGGCCGCCGTCTCTCCGCTGGCCCGTCGCAACGACCAGAACCCGGACGTTACCGACCGCTTCGAATTCTTCATCGGCGGCCGCGAGCTGGCCAACGGCTTCTCCGAGCTGAACGATGCGGAAGATCAGGCCGAGCGCTTCCAGGCTCAGGTTGACCAGAAAGCCGCAGGCGATGACGAAGCCATGTTCTACGACGCCGACTTCGTGACCGCGCTGGAACACGGTCTGCCGCCGACTGCCGGTCAGGGTATCGGTATCGACCGTCTGGTGATGCTGTTCACCAACAGCCACACCATCCGCGACGTCATCCTGTTCCCGGCTCTGCGTCCACAAAAGTAAGAGCCGAAGAAACAGGGCCGCAGCAGCACAGCTGCCGTCCATCGCAATCAAAACGCCCCGCAACCGCGGGGCGTTTTTTTATGGCAGGCACAAACCGCTGACGAACCTTCAATACGCCGCCAGCTTGTCGCTTATGAGGCCGGTGGCAGCAGCCACTCCCCCTGCCACAAGGTGACGGCCTGACCGGCCATCAGCACCCTATTATCCTGCAGTTCTAGCCGCAGCTCCCCGCCCCTTGCCGAGATCTGGCGGGCCCGCAGCTGCCGTTTGCCGAGCCGCTCGCCCCAGAAGGGCACCAGGGCGCAGTGGTTGGAGCCGGTCACCGGATCTTCATCCACCCCGACCCAGGGGGCGAAGTAGCGGGAGACGAAGTCATGGTCCGGGTCGCTCGAGGGCGCCGTCACCATCAGGCCTCGGCCTGGCAGCGCGCGCAGGGCCTGAAAATCTGGGGTAAGCGCACGAACCTCCTCCTCGCTGGCCAGCGCCAGCAAGAACTTGGCGCCAGCCGCCAGGGTTTGCAGCGGCTGGCAACCGACCGCGGCCGCATAGGCCGGATCCAGAACGAGCGGCGCCGTGGCAATGCGCGGAAAATCGAGCCAGAGCCACGCCCCTTCGCGCCGGGCCAGCAGCTCGCCGCTGCGGGTCTCGAAGTGGATGACCTCATCCCCGGCCACCGCCCCCGTCTGCCACAACACGTGGGCCGCTGCCAGGGTGCCGTGACCACAGAGATCCACTTCCAGCTCGGGGGTGAACCAGCGCAACTGGTAGCGGGCATGGCCAAGGGGCACCAGAAAGGCGGTCTCCGACAGGTTGAACTCGGCCGCCATGGCCAGCAGGGTAGCATCCGGCTGGCTCGGCCCCAGCGCCACTACCGCCGGGTTGCCGCCAAAGGGCTGCTGGCTGAAGGCATTGACATGAAACAGGCTGATGGTCGACATTCACGCTTCCTGTGTGGGTAATACGGGTTCATTCATCGCCCTTTATACCATGAGAGCCCTGTCGACCTGAGTCGCGTTGCGCCCCTCTCCATCACCGTTTTAATGCAGTAATGGAATAAAAAAGACATTTTTATTCTTTGTTGTTATCCATCACACCCCTTAACCTGACCAAAAATCAGACCATGGAAGACGTGTGTGATGCAATTGAAGGACTCCCTGACCAACCTGACTCCCCTCTCCGACGAGCAGCAGCGACAGCTGAGCCAGGCGCTATCGACCCTCAACACCCAGCAACTGGCCTGGGTCAGCGGTTATCTCTACGGTCTCTCCCAGGCGGGCAGCCAGCCGGCCGTGACCGGCGCAGCCGCCACTGCCCCCAGCGGCAATCTGACCATTCTCTACGGCTCCCAGACCGGCAACGCCAAGGGCGTGGCCAGCGCCATCAAGGCGCAGGCCGAGGCCCGTGGCCTGCCGGTGACCCTCACCTCCATGGCGGACTACAAACCCAAGCAGCTCAAGAAAGAGACCCATCTGCTGGTGGTAGTGAGCACTTACGGGGAGGGTGAACCGCCGGAGAGCGCAGTCGATCTGTTCGAGCAGCTCAAGAAGGGCAAGGTCGGCAAGCTGGAAGGGCTCAAGTTCGCCGTGCTGGGGCTGGGTGACAGCTCCTATGAATTTTTCTGCCAGACCGGCAAGGACTTTGACAGCCTGCTGACCAAGGCTGGCGCCGATCGGGTGCATGAGCTCGCCAGCCTGGACGTGGATTATCAGGATGCCGCCAAGGCGTGGGGTGAACAGGCGCTCAATGCCATTGCCGCCACCCTCTCCACCGGCCCTGCCAACAGCAGCGTGGCCAGCGCGGTACAGCAGGCGGTCGGCCACAGCCAGTACAGCAAGGAGAACCCCTTCCCGGCCAGGCTCTTGGTCAACCAGAAGATCACTGGCCGCGACTCGACCAAGGATATCCGCCACATCGAGATCAGCCTGGAAGAGTCCGGCATCCGCTACCAGCCGGGCGATGCCCTCGGCATCTGGTTTGACAACGACCCCGCACTGGTGAACGAGGTGCTGGCGCTGGCCGGTCTCTCCGGCGACGAGGCCACCGCCCGCGGCAGCCTGCGCGAAGTGCTCAGCCGCGAGCTGGAGCTGACCCGCTTGCACGGCGGCTTCATCACCGGTCTTGCCGAGATCTCTGGCAATGCGGCGCTGAAAGATCTGGCCGGCGACAAGGCCCAGGTCAACGCCCTGGTGGCCTCTGCCCAGGTGGTGGATGTATTGAAACGCTTCCCGACCGAGCTCACTGCCGAACAGCTGCTGGGTCTGCTGCGCCCGCTCACCCCGCGCCTCTACTCCATCGCCTCCAGCCAGAGCGAGGTGGAAGATGAGGTGCACCTGACCGTTGGGGTGGTGCGCTACCCGCAGGAAGACGGCACGGTGCGCAGCGGCGCCGCCTCCTCTTACCTGGCGGATCGGCTGGCCGAAGATGGCGAGGTGCGGGTATTCGTCGAGCACAACGACAACTTCCGCCTGCCGCCAAACCCCGACACCCCCGTCATCATGGTGGGGCCGGGTACCGGCATTGCCCCGTTTCGCGCCTTCCTGCAGGAGCGCGAGGCCCAGGGGGCCGAAGGCAACAACTGGCTGTTCTTCGGCAACCCGCACTTCACCCAGGATTTCCTCTATCAGGTGGAGTGGCAGCGTTATGTGAAGAGCGGGTTGCTCAACAAGATCTCGCTGGCCTTCAGCCGGGATCAGGCCGAGAAGGTCTACGTACAGCATCGCCTGCGGGAGGCGGGCCAGGAGCTCTACCAGTGGCTGGAAGCAGGCGCTCACTTCTATGTGTGCGGCGATGCCAACCAGATGGCGAAAGATGTGCAGGAAGCCCTGCTGGATGTGATTGCGGAACATGGCCACAAGAGCCGTGAGGAAGCAGAAGAGTATTTGAGCGAATTGCGTCGTGCCAAACGTTATCAAAGGGATGTCTATTGATGAGCAAGCAACTGATTCCAGGGCCGGTGGAAGGACCGCTGGCCGACAACGAACGCCTGAAACGCGAGAGCGATCATCTGCGCGGCACCATAGCGCAGGATCTCACAGACCCGCTCACCGGCGGCTTCAACGGCGACAACTTCCAGCTGATCCGCTTTCACGGCATGTACCAGCAGGATGACCGCGACATCCGCCCGGAGCGCACCGCCCAGAAGCTGGAGCCGCTGCACAACGTCATGCTGCGCGCCCGCCTGCCCGGCGGCATCATCACCCCGGCCCAGTGGCAGGTGATCGACAAGTTCGCCGAAGAGCACAGCCTGTACGGCAGCATCCGCCTGACTACCCGCCAGACCTTCCAGTTCCACGGGGTGCTCAAGCGCGACATCAAGATGATGCACCAGACCCTCAACAGCACCGGCATCGACAGCATAGCCACCGCTGGCGACGTGAACCGCAACGTGCTCTGCACCAGCAACCCGGTGGAGTCCGAGCTGCACCAGGAGGCCTACGAGTGGGCCAAGAAGATCTCCGAGCACCTGCTGCCCAAGACCCGCGCCTACGTGGAGATCTGGCTGGACGGCGAGAAGCTGGGGGGTGACGAAGAGCCGATCCTGGGTTCCAACTACCTGCCGCGCAAGTTCAAGACCACTGTGGTGATCCCGCCCCACAACGACGTGGACATCCACGCCAACGATCTCAACTTCGTGGCCATCAGTGATCACGGCAAGCTGGTGGGCTTCAACGTGCTGGTGGGCGGGGGTCTGGCCATGACCCACGGCGACACCAGCACCTACCCGCGCAAGGCGAGCGATTTCGGCTTCGTGCCGCTCTCCCATGTGCTGGAAGTGGCGGCCGCCGTGGTCAGCACCCAGCGCGACTGGGGCAACCGGGTCAACCGCAAGAACGCCAAGACCAAGTACACCCTTGAGCGCGTCGGCGTCGAGGCCTTCAAGGCCGAGGTGGAGAGCCGCGCCAGCATCCAGTTCGGACCGGTACGCCCCTATGAGTTTACCAGCCGTGGCGATCGCTTCGGTTGGGTAGAGGGGATCGACGGCAAGCACCACCTGACCCTGTTCATCGAGAACGGCCGCCTGCTGGACTTCCCGGGCAAGCCCCTCAAGACCGGCATGCTGGAGATCGCCAAGGTCCATCAGGGGGATTTTCGCCTCACTGCCAACCAGAACCTCATCATCGCGGGCGTGCCTGCCGGCGAGAAGGCCCGCATCGAAGCGCTGGCGCGTCAGTACGGCCTGCAGGATGACGGCGTGAGCGAGCAGCGCAAGCAGTCCATGGCCTGTGTGGCCCTGCCCACCTGCCCACTGGCAATGGCCGAGGCCGAGCGCATGCTGCCGGCGTTTGTCACTGACATCGAGGGGCTGCTGGCCAAACACGCTCTGGCCGATGACGCCATCATCTTCCGGGTCACCGGCTGCCCCAACGGCTGCGGCCGCGCCATGCTGGCGGAGGTGGGTCTGGTGGGCAAGGCGCCGGGGCGCTACAACCTGCATCTGGGTGGCAACCTCGAGGGGACCCGCATCCCGCGCCTGCACCTGGAGAACATCACCGAGCCGCAGATCCTGGCCGAGCTGGATGCCCTGATCGGTCGCTGGGCCAAGGATCGCAACGCGGGCGAGTGCTTCGGCGACTTCGTCATCCGCGCCGGCATCATAGCCCCGGTCATCGACTCCGCGAGGGACTTCTATGCAGCCTGATCAGACCGATACAGCCCGGCTGGCGCGTACCGCCGACGGCCGGCTCGACCTCGACGCCCTGCTGGCCTTGAGTCGCGAGGAGCAGGTCGAGGCGCTGGCCCCCCTCAACCGGCAGCTGGATGCCATCAGCGCCCCCGAGCGGGTGCGCTGGGCCCTGGCCAACCTGCCGGGGGAGCATGTGCTGTCATCGAGCTTCGGCATCCAGGCGGCGCTGATGCTGCACCTGGTGAGCCGCGAGCGGGCCGATGTGCCTGTGGTGCTGACCGATACCGGTTATCTCTTCCCCGAGACCTACCGCTTTATCGACGAGCTGACCGAGCGGCTCGCGCTCAACCTCAAAATCTACCGGGCCGAGCTCACTCCGGCCTGGCAGGAGGCCCGCTTCGGCCTCCTGTGGGAGCAGGGGGTGGAGGGGATCACCCGCTACAACCAGCTCAACAAGGTGGAGCCGATGGACCGCGCCCTGAACGAGCTGGGTGCCCGCACCTGGTTCTCGGGCCTGCGCCGGGAGCAGTCCGGCAGCCGGGGCAAGCTGCCGGTGCTGGCCATCCAGCGCGGCCGCTTCAAGTTCCTGCCGGTGATCGACTGGAGCAACAAGGACGTCTTCTACTACTTCAAGGAGTTCGACCTGCCCTACCACCCGCTGTGGGAGCAGGGTTACCTGTCGGTGGGCGACGTGCACACCACCACCAAGTGGGAGCCTGGCATGAGCGAGGAGCAGACCCGCTTCTTCGGCCTCAAGCGCGAGTGCGGCCTGCACGAGGAGAACGGCGAGAACGACGGCTCCGGCATCTGAGCCAGAGGGCCCGCCCGCACGGCGCCCATAAAAAACGCCCGGCAACTGCCGGGCGTTTTAATTTGCGCAAAGAGCGAGCTACCGCCCCTCATTACTTGGCGGCGGCGCGCGCCTGGGTCAGCCAGTCGTTCACCAGCGCCTCGTGGCCCTTGAGCCAGGCGTCGGCATGACGCTCCACGTCCGCCGGCTTGTTCTGCCCCTTGTTCATCAGGCCGTTCTGGACGTTGATGTCATTGAGCGGCAGCTTGACGATGGAGAACAGCCTGGCGGCTGCCGGGTTGGCCTCGGCAAACTGCTTGTTGGCAACGATGTGCATGGTGTTGACCGGGAAGCCGTAGTTCTTGCCGTTCGGCAGCCGGGTCTTGGCCGCATCAGGGCCGTCGGCGGGCACCTCCAGCCACACCACATCCTTGCCCGGCACCAGCTCGCTGCTGAGCCAGTAGGGAGTCCAGGTGTAGTAGAGCACCGGCTTGCCGGCCTGGTAACGGGCACGGGTATCGGCGATCAGCGCCGCGTAGTTGCCCTGCTTGTGGGTGACGGTCGGGGTCAGGCCAAAGCCGGCCAGATGACGGTTGATCGCCTCTTCGCAGCCCCAGCCCGGGTTGCAGCCCACCAGATCGGCCTTGCCATCGCCATCGCCGTCAAACAGCGCCGCCAGCTTGGGATCCTTGAGCTGACCCAGGTTGGTGATGCCGTAGCGGGTCGCGGTCTGCTTGTCGATGAGATAGCCCTGGGCGGCCCCGGCCACATAGGTGCCCTCACGGAAGAACACCTTGTCACCGCCAGCCTGTTCGTACTTGTTGTTTTGCAGCGGTATCCAGTTGAAGGCGAGGAAGGTGCCATCCCCCTGCGCCACCGAGGCGTAGGCCACGTTGTAATCCACCTCCTGGGCTGGCTGGACGTCATAACCCAGGCGCGCCATCAGCTTGCTGACCAGCAGGGTCTGAAAGCTCTCCTCCGGCAGCGAGCTCTGCAAGGGCTGGACGCGCACGCCCTCCCCCGGCAGCTCGGTGCTGGCCATGGCGAGCGGGCCGAGCAGTTGGGAGCTCAACAGCAGGGACCCCAGGGTCAGCGTCTTGGTGATGAGTCTCATGCATTTACTCCTTTGTAATCGATAGACTTGTCGCGGCCGAGCAGGCGCAGCAGCAGGGCGGCGGGGCCGCGTTGATACCAGCGGCCGGTACGGCTGCGATCCGGCTGCCCCATCGCCTGGGTCAGGCGGTCGAGCACGATGGCCAGCAGCACGATGCCGAGGCCACCGATGGAGGCGAGACCCATGTCGAGCCGGCCGATACCACGCAGCACCATCTGGCCGAGACCCCCCACCGCGATCATGGAGGCGATCACCACCATGGAGAGCGCCAGCATCAGGGTCTGGTTGACCCCGGCCATGATGGTGGGCATGGCGAGCGGCAGCTGTACCTTGAACAGCAGCTGGGAGGGGCTGGCACCGAACGAGTGGGCCGCCTCCACCAGATCGGTGGGCACCTGGCGAATGCCCAGCATGGTCAGCCGGATCATCGGCGGCAGCGCGAAGATGACGGTCACCACCACCCCGGGCACGTTGCCGATGCCGAACAGCATGACGATGGGGATGAGGTAGACGAAGGCCGGCGTGGTCTGCATCGCATCCAGCAGCGGCCGGGTCCAGCGCGACAGTCGCTCGCTCCTCGCCAGCAGGATGCCAACCGGCAGCCCGATCAGCACGCAGAAGAACAGCGAGGTCAGCACCAGCGACAGGGTCACCATGGCATCGGACCAGGCGCCGATCAGCCCCACCACCACCAGTGAGAACAGGGTTCCCAGCGCCATGCGACCGTTCACCAGTTGCCAGGCGATCAGGGTCAGCAGGCCGATCATCAGGGTGGAGGGCACCGTCTGCAGCAGATGGGTCATGCCGCCCAGCGCCAGCTCCACCGGCGCGCGGATCAGCTGAAACACGGGACGCAGGTTGTCGACCAGCCAGCCGATGCCGCCCTCGACCCAGCTATCCAGCGGCACCAGCGCCTGCTGGAAGGGATCCAGCCAGTCGACGGCGGCGGTAGTGTCGACCGCCTCGATCTGGTTCTGCCAGTCGGTCGCCTCAGCGTCGGTACTGCCCCAGGGATCGGCAACCTCGGTGGCGGCCGCACTGGCCCCCCAGGGGTCGACAGCATCCTCATCGGCACGCAGGGAGGGACTCGCCAGCAGCACCAGGGCCAGCAGCCCGCTCAGTAAAAAATGGGGATTCATCCGCTTCATGCCGGGGTACTCCTGTCCAGGGTGTTCAGCAGGTTGGCCTTGGAGATGAGGCCCAGGTAAGTACCATCCTCCTCGACCACGGGCACCTGACAGGGGGCGGCCGCCACCTGGCTGATCAGTTCGTTGAGGGCGGTGTCCGCCAGAATGGGCTGGATGTCCGCCAGCAGCGCCTGCTCCAGGCTGCCTTTGGCCCTGACCGCCTGACCGAGCGACTCCACCGAGACGACCCCGATGAAGCGACGCCGGCGATCCACCACGTAACCGAACTCCCGCTCCTGCTCCTTGAGCTGGCGCAAGGCGTTGCCCGGCCCGTCGGTGGTGTGCTTCTTGATGAGCGGCATCTGCTTGCGGCTGGCCACATCGCGGGCGCTGAACACGTTGGCCAGATCCACCCCGCGAAAGAAGGCGCGCACATAGTCGTTGGCGGGCTGGTTGAGGATCTCGTCCGGGGTGCCGACCTGCACCAGCTGGCCGTCCTGCATGATTGCGATGCGATCGCCGATGCGCATCGCCTCGTCCAGATCGTGAGAGATGAAGACGATGGTGCGCTGCTGGCTGGCCTGCAGCTTGAGCAGCTCATCCTGCATCTCGGTGCGGATCAGCGGATCCAGCGCCGAAAAAGCCTCGTCCATCAGCAGGATGTCGGGGTCGTTGGCCAGTGCCCGGGCCAGGCCGACCCGCTGTTTCATGCCGCCGGAGAGGGCATCGGGGAAGGCATCGGTCCACTGACCCAAGCCCACCTGATGGAGCGCCTGGCGGGCGCTCTGCTGACGCTCCGCCAGCGGCACACCGGCCAGCTCCAGCCCGAAGGCGGTGTTTTCCAGCACGCTCAGGTGCGGCATCAGGGCGAAGGACTGGAATACCATGCTGATCTTCTTGCGGCGTACCTGACGCAGCTCGCTGTCGGAGATGGCGGCGATATCCTCGCCATCGATCAGCACCTGGCCGCGGGTCGGCTCGATCAGCCGGTTGAAGAGACGCACCAGGGTGGATTTGCCCGAGCCGGAGAGGCCCATCACCACGAAGATCTCCCCTTCGTCGATGGCCAGATTGACATCCTGGACCCCCAGGGTCTGCCCGGTTTTTTGCAGGATGCTGGCGCGGTCATGCCCTTTCGCCAGCAATTTGAACGCTTTTTCCGGCTGATCGCCGAAGATTTTGTAGAGTGATTTAACCTCGAGTTTGACTGTCATATTGTCCTTTTTTCTTGGCCGACGACTTGCCTGGCAAACCGTCGAACGTGAGCCAATTACTTTCAACACTAAGCATTTCTCAGCCAAAACAAAAGAACCAAAAGAGTCCAAACGAAAAGGTAAAATCATAATATATTGATTTTTAAGGGTTATTTAACACCATAAAAATTCATCAAAAGATGGTACAAGACCCTGTATCAGGCCATGAAATGCAAATGAATTCAATCTAAATGCCGGATTGATTGAGGAAGAAAGCCGGAAAAAGGTCAAGATAATGCGCCAGACAAGGAAGGGATCGCGCTTATCTGCCAACGGCAATAAAATGATTAGACAGCTAATTATTTTTAAGTCCACTTGAGGGAGAAAAACAGAGAGGGCGCAGGTCAATCGATGCCCTGACCAACGCCGCCATTCATCCCTAACGAGACAGCTACGGGCAGCAAAAAGGCCCCTTGTGCAACACAAGGGGCCTTTTATCTGCCAGAGCGGTAACGTCGCCCGTCAGCGCCGCTGCCAGGTCTCGAAACAGTAGGAGTGGGGGTTATTCTCGTCGGGCTGATGTGACTCGCGCTCGATGCACGACCAGTCGCCCTCGTCGAAGGCCGGGAAGCGGGTATCCCCCTCCACCGCCAGATCGATGCGGGTCAGATAGAGCCTGTCGGCCCGTGGCAACAGCTGACCGTAGAGATGACCGCCCCCGATCACCATCAGCTCGGCCACGTCGCTGCCGGCCAGCAGCGCCAGCGCCGCCTCCACCGAGTCGATGACCTCCACGCCGTCGGCCCGGTAGTCGGGGTTGCGGCTGATCACCAGATTGCGGCGACCAGGCAGCGGCCGCCCGATGGATTCAAAGGTCTTGCGCCCCATCAGCACCGGCTTGCCCAGGGTCACCCGCTTGAAGTGGGCCAGATCCGCCGGCAAGTGCCAGGGCATCTGGTTGTCCAGCCCTATCACCCGATCGTGGGCCATGGCGGCAATCATGGAAATCATCATGGGGTCAACCTCTCGAACCGTCGGTCAGATAATGGGGCGGTTACGGTACACGACCAGAGAGGGGATCGCCAAACCGAAACTCAGGGCCCCCACGATAAACAACGCCTTGAGCCCGTTTTCCACCGCGCTCTGGATAAGCTCCATGGTCACTCCGGAGATATTGAGCTCCACCACCGCGATCATCGCCTTGAACGCGTAGCTACCCGGGATCATCGGGATGATGGAGGCAACGCTGAACACCGGGCGCGGCGCCAGCAGCCGGCGCGACCAGTAGACGCAGACAAAGCCGACCGTGGTCGCCGCCGCCAGGGTGGCCCACTCGATGGGCATGCCCTGATGGATCAGCAGGGTGCGCAGGCTGTGAGCCAGCGCGCCGCCCATGGCACAGTACTTCAACATCCGTGGCGGCACGTTGAACAGCATGGCAAACCCCACTGCCGGAATGGCCGACCAGAAGGCATCCTTGGCCAGCAGCCAGATGAAATCCATCATACCTTCCACCCCCAGATACCGGTCACCGACATGGCGAGGATGATACCGATATGGATCCGCACGCTGATGGATAGCCGGTTTGCCCCGATCAACAGAATCGATACCACGTCAAAGCTCTTCATACCTTCCACCCCCAGATGCCGGTCACCGACATGGCGAGAATAATCCCTATCGCCGCGCTGATGGTCAGCAGGGTCGCCGTGCCCCAGCGTGCCAGCCCCATGTTGAAGTAACCCTTCACCATGTCGGAGACCGCGTTGATGAGCGGAAAGCCCGGCACCAGCAGCAGTACGCTGGCCGCCATGGCGAGATAGGGCTGCGCCCCCCAGTTGAAGAAGGTGGCGCTGGAGGCGAGCAGAGTGGCGATGAAACCGGTGGCGGCAAAGTTGATGAGGGGGCTGTGGTGATGGCGGGCAATCAGCTGGCGTACCCGCATGGCGACCGAGGCCGAGAAGCAGGTCACCAGGAAGATGGGCCAATCGCCGCCAAACAGCAGGCTGAAAGCGCCGCAGGAGAGCCCCACCATGGGCACCACCAGCCAGGGATGGTAGTGAAACGGCACTATGGCATCGAGCCGCTGACGCACTTCCCGCGCGCCGATCAGCTCCTTCTCCGCCATGATGCAGATACGCTGGATCTCGCACACCACCTGCATGTTGATGCCATGCTCGCGCACCCGCCGGGTGGTGGTGACGCAACTGCCCTGATAGAGGCTGGTGAGCACGATGGCGCTGGAGGAGATGGCCATCTCGACGCTCTCCAGCCCGAGCGCCATGCCGAGCCGGACCGTGGTCTGCTCGATGATGCGACTCTCGGCGCCGAACTGGGCCAGCATCTGGCCCACCTTGACGATAATGCGGGTGATTTCCGTCTGCTGCTCCCGCGACAGCACCCGTCTTGGTGTGATACTTCTCATAATCCCTTCGAGTCGTAGCAAATTAAAAAAGTCTCGCCATATTAGCCTAACAATCGGCGCCATACATCTACACATATCACGCCAATAACCAAACTCAAATAAAATAAAAGGCGACACAAAAATACATCAAATGGATTACAAATCACGCCAAAGTGTTCAACGTTCGTCAGCCGGCCTCACCCGGCAACGGCGAAGAATAACGGGGATATATTTCAATAATTACTCTGAAATAATATTATTTTTTCTTTCGGTAATAATCGCTGAAATAGAGGACATTATTCTCCTTATATTCCGGCAGTGGTTCAGCATAATCAGGATCATTGAGATGAACCATTTCACAGCGCATGGAATAAAAGGAGTCGTGCATCATGGCGGCAATCCGGATGCAGCTGTCCAGATTGTTTTTGGCCAGCTGACGCTGACAGTCGATGCGAAATTGCAGGCCGCGCAGACGCATTTGCTGCTGCGGGCTGACCCGGTCGATCAGCCCTTCAATCTGCTGCTGCAGCAACTCGTCGAGCCGCTCGGGCTCCGCCACCGCCAACCGTTTCAAGGTATCAAAATCAGGCAACTCCATATGCCCTCCCGCGGCCAGCCGCTGCATGGTGATACTCAAACAACAACAATCGGTTCATATTTTAACCAATCGCATATGGAGTTATATAAGCCGAACCCCGCCGCGGTTCAATCTGCTCAGCCCGCTTTCCCCTCCTCTTGCGCCAAAAGATGACGGCGCTGCGGGAACCCAGACGGGTTATTCGTTATGGATCAACCGATTATTCCTGAATATCGATGGCGGGTTCGTTTATACATTTTTGGCACGGCAATATGCCGATGTTATGTCTTATTGAAAGGAGGCTGCCAATATGGTTTGCCATTTGACGCTCGCCTTCGCGCCACCATCCGGCTGGTTTAACATATCTTGCTGATTATGTTATTTTATTTGCCACTTATAGCGGCAACCAAGAGCAGACCATGAGCAAGGCAAGAATCGGTATCGTCACCGTCAGCGATCGCGCCAGTGCAGGCATCTACGAAGACCTGTCCGGCAAGGCCATCATCGACACGCTGAACGCATATTTGACCTCGGCGTGGGAGCCCGTCTATCAGGTGATCCCCGATGAACAGGAGCAGATCGAAGCGACCCTGATCCGGCTGGCAGACCAGGAGCAGTGCAGTCTCATCGTCACCACCGGCGGCACCGGGCCGGCCAAGCGGGACGTCACCCCGGAGGCCACCGAGGCGGTGTGCGATCGGATGATGCCGGGCTTTGGCGAGCTGATGCGGGCCGAATCCCTCAAGTTCGTGCCGACCGCCATCCTGTCGCGCCAGACCGCCGGTTTGCGCGGCAGCTCGCTCATCGTCAACCTGCCGGGCAAACCCAAGTCGATCCGCGAGTGCCTGGATGCAGTCTTCCCCGCCATCCCCTACTGCATCGACCTGATGGAAGGCCCCTATCTCGAGTGCGACGAGACCGTTATCAAGCCGTTCCGTCCAAAGAAATAAAAGCTGGGCGGGGATTTGCCCCGCCCTTTGCTTATTTGCGGCCGTATACCTTGACCCCGGCCTTGCTCCCTTCCGAATTGCCGTACACCTCGATCCGCTTGATGCAGAGCCGGCTGCCGAGGGATTTCCACCCCGACTCCTGATCCTCTTTCAGATCCTTGTCAAAATAGAGGGTCTTGCTGCGATCATTGCCATAAAACACCTTGACCCGCTCCAGGGTCAATTCCCGCCCTGCCTTGACCATGATGGATTTGGTCGGCCGGCAGGCGAGCATGGGAATGATGGCGGGATGATCGCCGACCCCGAGCAGAATGGTCTTGCCCAGCAGAAATTCATCATCGGCCATGGCGGGGGCGGCCAGCGCCCACAACAAGCTGGATAACAGAACGCCCTGCAGGACACGCAGCCGCGCGGCGGCACAAGAAAAACCTGATAACAAAGACATGATGCCTCCCGAAAAAAACGGGGGGCATATTAATTCATCAAGGCTAAACCCAGCCTGTACCGGCGCCCTGCCAGGCAGGGCACCGACACTCAGGACCAGCGTTTGAAGATGAGGGAGGTGTTGATGCCGCCGAAGGCGAAGTTGTTGGACATCAGGTACTCCACCGCCAGCGTGCGGCCGCTGCCCACCACGTGATCGAGCGGGGCACAGGCCGGGTCCGGCTCGGTCAGGTTGATGGTGGGGGCAAACCACCCCTCCTGCATCATCTCCAGCGCCAGCCAGGCCTCGATGGCGCCGCAGGCCCCCAGGGTGTGGCCGAAGTAGCTCTTGAGCGACGAGATGGGGGTGCGGTCGCCGAAGATCGCGGCGGTGGCGTGGCTCTCGGCGATGTCGCCGCGCTCGGTGGCGGTGCCGTGGGCGCTGATGTAGCCGATGTCGGCAGCCGTGAGCCCGGCCTGGGCCAGCGCCATCTCCATGCAGAGCTGCATGGTCTCCTGCTGGGGCTGGGTCACGTGGGCGGCATCGCAGTTGGTGGCAAAGCCCACCAGCTCGGCGAGGATGGTGGCGCCGCGCGTCTGCGCATGCTCCAGCTCCTCCAGCACCAGGGTGCCGGCCCCCTCGCCTATCACCAGCCCGTCCCGCTGCCGGTCAAACGGACGCGGCGCCAGTTCGGGGTTGTCGTTCATCTGGCTGGTGGCAAACAGGGTATCGAACACCACGGCCTCCGACGGGCAGAGCTCCTCCGCCCCGCCGGCCACCATCAGGGTCTGGTAGCCGTGCTTGATCGCCTCATAGGCGTAGCCGATGCCCTGGCTGCCGGAGGTGCAAGCGCTGGAGGTGGGAATGACCCGCCCGCGCAGGCCGAAGAACAGCCCGGTGTTGACCGCCGCCGTGTGCGGCATCATCTGCACATAGGTGGTGGCCGTGATGCTGGCGGTGCTCTTGTCGTTGAGCATGACCCCGAAGGCGCGGATGGGATCCGTGCTGCCGGTGGAGGAGCCGTAGGCGATGCCGGTGCGCCCGTCGGTGAGCGCCGGGTTGTCCAGCAGCCCCGCCTGCGCCAGCGCCAGCTCGCTGGCGACGGTCGCCAGCTGGGACACCCGCCCCATGGCGCGGGTCTTCTTGCGCGGATAGTGGGCCGGCAGCGTGAAGTCCGGAATGGGGGCCGCCAGCCGGGTGTTGAGGCCGTCGTAGATGGCCCACTCCGGCATGTTCACCACGGCGTTGCGCCCCGCCTGCAGGCGAGCCCGCACGCTCGGCCAATCCTGCCCGAAGGCGGTCACCCCGGCCATGCCGGTCACCACGACCCGCTTCATACCATGCCTCCGTTGATGGAGATGACCTGGCGCGTGACATAGCCGGCGATGTCGGACATCAGGTAGGAGACCAGCCCGGCCACCTCGTCGGCCTGCCCCATCCGCTTGAGCGGGATCAGTTTCAGCGCCTCCGCCTTCACCTCTTCGTCCACCATGCCGGTGTCGATGAGGCCGGGGGCCACGCAGTTGACCGTGATCTTGCGCTTGGCAAGCTCCAGCGCCAGCGCCTTGGTGGCGCCCATGATGCCCGCCTTGGCGGCGCTGTAGTTGACCTGGCCCCGGTTGCCCATCAGCCCAGACACCGAGGAGATGGTCACGATGCGCCCGCCCCGACGCAGGCCGATCATCGGCATGATGCAGGGCTTGAGCAGGTTGTAGAAGCCGTCCAGATTGGTGTGCAGCACCCCGTCCCACTCCTCGTCGGTGAGGGCGGGGAAGGCGCCGTCACGGATGATGCCGGCGTTGCAGACCACGCCATAATAGGCGCCGTGCTCGGCCATGTCGGCCTCCAGCTGCGTGCGGCAGCCCTGCCGATCGGCGATGTCGAACTGGAGCAGGCGCCCCTGCCCGCCGGCCGCCTGCAGGCTGGCCAGAGTGGCTTCGGCCCCGGCCCGATCGCTGTGGTAGTGCACCACGATGGAAAAACCGTCGGCCGCCAGCTTGAGGGCGATGGCGCGGCCTATCCCCTTGCTGGCGCCCGTGACCAATACGCTAGAGATCATGAAGCTTCCTCAGGCTAACAAATCGGACAATTCGCCGGGGCTCGGCTGGTAGGTGGAGAGTCGCGCCTGGGCGCACTCCTCCCCCGCCAGCAGGATCCGGCAATCAAAACTGGCCATGCCGCCGTCTTGCAACAGGCAGCAAGCCTCGATGGTGAGCAGGCTGCCGGCCGCAAAGGCGGGGCGCAGGCAGCGATATTTGCGACTGCCGAGCAGCATGCCGATGCGCACCGGCTCGCCGCGCAGACGCCCCTGCATGCCGGCCCAGGCGGCGATGGTCTGCGCCATCAGCTCGATGCCGACCCAGCCGGGCAGGTTGCCCTCGCCATCCAGCAGCAGGGCATGGCGAGCACCGATGCGGGTCTCGCAGCGCGCCTGCTGGGCATCCGCCGCGCAGAGCCGGTCCAGCAGCAGCATGGGGGCCTGGTGGGGCAGCAGGGTCTCGATGGCGGGCAGTGAACTTGGCTCATTCATGGTGCACGCTCCCAAGCAGCAGGCTGACATTGTTGCCACCGAAGGCAAAGGAGTTGGAGAGCACCCGGGGCGCCGCGAGCGGCACTTCACCGCTCACCAGCCGGATGGGCGCCAGCGCCGGATCCGTCGTCGTCACCCGCTGGGGCGGCAACGGCAGGGCGCGCTCCAGCAGCAGGCAGGCGAGCGCCGCCTCGATGGCCCCCGCCGCCCCCAGGGCATGACCGGTGAGCGGCTTGGTGGAGCTGCAGGGCACCTCGGCACCAAACAGCCGATGCACCGCCTGGCTCTCCATGGCGTCGTTGAGGCGGGTGGCGGTGCCGTGCAGGTTGACGTAGCCCACCTGTGCCGGCGTCAGGCCCGCCTGGGCCAGCGCCATCTGCATGGCCGCCTCGGCGCCGATGCCGTCGGGATGGGGCGCCGAGATATGCCAGGCATCGGACGATTCCCCCGCCCCCAGCAGCGCCAGCGGCGCAGGCGTGCGGCTCAGCAGGAACAGCGCAGCCCCCTCGCCGATGTTGATCCCCTGGCGCGCCTCATCAAACGGCTGGCAGCGCGCACAGCTGAGGGACTCCAGGCTGTCGAAGCCGTTGAGGGTGAGCCCGCACAAACTGTCGGCGCCGCCCACCAGCACGACGTCCACCAGCCCTGCCGCCAGCAGCCGCTGGCCGCTGATGAAGGCGCGCGCGCTGGAGGAGCAGGCGGTGGAGATAGTCCAGGCCGGCCCGGTCAGGCCCAGATGACGGGCCAGAAATTCGGACGGCGAGCCCAGCTCCTGCTGGCGATAGTCAAAGGCGGGCGACACGGCCTCCCCGCGCCGGGCGGCGGCCACCGCCAGCTCGGCCTCGCCGATCCCGGCGGTGCTGGTGCCAAGCACCAGCCCCACCCGCGCAGGGCCATGGGCCGCCAGCGCCTCGTCGAGAGCGGGCTGCACCTGGGCCAGCGCCGCCAGCAGCAGCTGGTTGTTGCGCGAGGCGTAGGGGGCCAGCGCCGCCGGTATGGCCGGCAACTCGCCCTCCACTCGCCCCACCGGGGTCAGACGGCCATCCAGCAGCGGCGCCCGGTGGTGATCCAGCGGGCTCACGCCCGACTGCTGCCAGGCCAGCAGCGCCTCGGCGCTGGCATCACGCCCCGTCCCCAATGCCGAGACGAGGCCGTAGGCGGCGATATAACAGCTCATTGGCTCAGGGTCTCCAGTTGCAGACGGTAGTGGAATACGTGCTGCTGCAGGCCGACCGGCTCGCGCACGCCGTCCACGTCGCGGTAGCGGATCTCGGTGACCAGGGCACCGTCGGGGGCGCGCAGCCGGCGCAGCGGCCCCTCGTCACGCAGCGTCCAGCCCGGCGGCAGCTGCGACTGCCAGCTGGCGAGCGGCCAGTAGCAGAGCATCACGTCCGCCAGCACTTGGCTCACCGGCGGCATGCCGGTGGTGAGCAGCGGGCTGAGCTGGCGGGTGGAGATCCCCTGCTGGTCATAGCGCACCAGAAACAGCCGCACCCCGCTCGGGGTCAGCCCCACCAGGGTCAGCTGGCGGCCGTCGGCCTCCAGCACCGTCATCAGCTGGTGAGTGCTCTCCCCCACGCTGGCGGTCAGCAGCTGCTGGCGATAGAAGGGGGCGGCCAGCACGGGGGCCGGCAGCGTCATGACGGTCCCCTTGTCGAGATAGGCGGTGGGGGTCGGCTGGCTGCTGCAGCCTGCCAGCAAGAGAATGATAAAGGCGAACAGTGGTCTCATGGTTGCTCCTGCTCCCGGTGGCCCCGCACCGGCGGGGTGCATGCCGGCTTGTCCAATCCCTGTTTATCCAGCACCAGAGGCGACAACAGGAAGGCGGTAAAGATACCGCCGCTCAGCACCAGACCAAAGCCCGCGATGGCAGAGGTGTGGCTCAGCGCCAACAAACCGAACGAGAGCTGGGTGGTCAGGTTGGCCAGCAGGATGGCGAACATGGTCGAACGCTGGCGCAGGGGATCCCCGCCGCTGTAGGCAAAAAACAGGCTGTAGTCGATGCCGATGCCGAAGATGAGGCTCATGGCCAGCACCCCGAACAGGGTGAGCGGCTGGCCGCAGGCGGCCAGCAGGGCCAGCCCGGACCCCAGCGAGAACCCGCTGATCAGCAGGATCCGTCCCCCCTTGCGCCAGCCGAAGCGGGCCCACAGCAGCCCCCCCACCAGGGCGATCGCCACCAGCAGCAGCTCGGTCAGCTTGACCCGATAGTGGGCGAACAGCTGGCTCCACTGATTGCGCGGATCCTGCCAGAACACCCCCTCCTGCCCCTCGGCCAGGGCCGCCACGGCGGCCGCATCCGTCACACCGTTGACCGGCAGCCAGAGCGCCACCCGGCCATCGGCCATGGTATGCCACAGCAGCCGGCTGCCCTCGCTGACCGGGCTGGCCAGCCACTGCTGCGGGGTCAGAGGGTGCCAGGGGCGAGGCTCGGCCTTGACCGGCACCCCGGCCAGGTTGAGTCGCGTCACCACCTCCGGCAACAGGCCCGTGAGGGCGGCGTGATCCGCCTGCTGCCGCGCCAGCGAGGGCAGCCACTGGGCCAGTGACACGAAGCCCGTCAGCTGCCCCGCAGCCTTGGCCTCGGCCAGTTTGCGGCTCATGGCCTCGAGCCGTTGCAACGCCGTTTCACCGTCGGCCGCCGTCACCAGGAAGCCGGTCATGCCCCCCTGCTGGCCGGTGAGGCGCTGGATCTGCCGCTCCTGGGCCTGCAGCTCGACGGGCAGCGGTTGCAGGCGGGCGATGTCGTCATCGACGGCCAGCCGGCTCAAGCCTGTCCCGATCAGGGCCAGCCAGAGCAGGGGCACACCCCAGCGCAAGAGACGCCACTCGCGCCACCATTTTAGCCAGAGCGCCATTGGCACCAGCACACGCGCCTCCCGCCGGGGCAACTCCCCGAGCCAGAGCGGGTAGAGGCAGAGCACGGTGATGAACGACGCCGTCAGCCCCACCAGGGCGCACAGGGCCATCTGCTGCAGGCCGGGGAAAGGGGCGAGCCAGAGCAGGCCATAGCCGACCAGGGTGGCGAACAGCGCCATCGACAGGCTGGGCAGCAGGCGGGCACGGGTCTGGTGCGGGCTCTCCTGCCGACCATGCAGGCGCCGCTCGGTCAGGAAGTGGATCCCGTAATCTATGATGCCGACCAGGCTGGAGCTGATCACCAAGGTGAACATGTGCACCTCGCCAAACCACAGCAGCACCGCCAATACCCCCCAGGCGAGGCCGACGGCGATGGGCAGCAGGGAGATCCAGAGCGCCCGCAACGAGCGAAACGCCAGCCACATCAGCAGCAAGACCCCGACCGTGGAGCCGAGCCCTATGGTGGAGATGTCCTGCTGGGCCAGCTCGCTGGCATGCTGGCTGTAGAAGAGGGTGCCACGGCGCAACAGCTCCACGCCCGGAAACTCGGCCTTGAGACGCTGCTCCGCCTCGTTGAGCCGGTTCAGCAGCTCGCTGTTGCGGGCAAGATCGAAGGCCGACAGGTCCAGCTCGGCGCGCAGCAGGTACCACTGCCGCCCGGCCTCGTCCCGGCTGATCAGCCAGCCGTGGTCGAGGCGCAGGGGGCTGGCCATCTGTCCCTGCACCGCAGCCCGGGTCAGCAGCAGGGGATCGGCCTGCCACTCGGTGCGGGAGACGCCGCCAAAGGGGCTGTAGATCTGGCCGAGCACCCACTGGCTCCAGGCCTCTGGCCCTGCGGCCAGCCGCGCCCGGCTGCCCTCGTCGAGGCGCTGCCAGCCATAGTCATAGATGAAGCCTTGCCAGGCGGAAGCCAGCTCCGGCTGGGCGGCACGTACCGCGCTGAGCTCGGGCAGGGCCTGCAGGTTGTTTGCCCACGCCTGCGCCGCGGCCAGCCCATCCTGCCCCGCCGGCAGGCTCAGCATCCAGACAAGCTGCCTGTCGACCTGGCGCAGCAAGCCCTCACGCAGGGCGGGATCCAGCGCGGATCGCTCCTCGTGGGGCAGCAGATCCATCAGGCTGGTGTTGATGCGGCCGTGGGAGAGTTGCCAGCCGAGCAGCGCCAGCGCCAGCGCGCTGAGCAGCAGCCAGAGCCAGGAGAGCCAGCGCCAGGTGGTTTCAGCTTGCAGCAAGAGGGGCACTCCTCGTCCCGGCGGGGGCGCCGCGCTGGCGCGTCATCGTGCTAGTGGGCAGCAAAGCGGGCCTGCTCCTCAGGGGTCAGCGGCAGGGCGCGATCCCGCCAGGCGGTGAAACGGATGCGGGTGCTGTCACCCTGCTTGTCGGCGATGAGCAGCTGATCCAGCTGCCCCTGTCCGCTCAGGGTGAGGCTGGCGAACACCTTGTCGAGCGGTGCCAGGGTCGGCACCAGCACCAGCTGCCAGCCCGCCTCCGTGCTGTGAAAGTCGATGCTGAAGTAGCGGCTCAGGGTCGCCTCGTCCGAGCCGAACAGCGCCAGCAGCATCTGGCTGAACTCCAGCAGTTGGGGGTTGTCGATGACGGTGGCGGGCTGGCCCGCCATCTGCTGCACCATGCGCGTCGGCGTCAGGACCAGGGTCAGCGGGAAGGGTTTCTGCTGCTGCCACCAGAGCCCCTGATCGCGCACCAGCAGCAGCTCGCCGGAGGCTTTGAGCGGCTGGCTCAGCCCCGCCACCTGCTTCTCCTGCTCGAAGCTGGCCTGCTTGGCCTGGCTCAGGGCGAGCAACTGCTGCACCTCGGCCCGGCTCAGGGGCGCCGCCAGCAGCGGCCATGTCAGCAACAGGAGCAAACCGGCCAGCAGCGGCCTTGTCAGCCGGCTCATTGGCTCACCCCCAGCTTGTCCAGCAGCACCTGGGGCGAGGCCAGGCACATCTCGCCGCTCGCCTTGCTCACCGCCACCTGGATGCTGTAACCCTTGCTGGTGCGGGTGCCGCTTGCGGCGTCGCTCAGCAGGTAGTCGATCTTCAGGCGGTTCTGGTACTCGGTCAGGGTGGCGCGCACCCGCACCCGCTGGCCAAAGCGCAGCGGCGCCAGGTACTTCATCCGGGTGTCGATGATGGGCCAGAGATAGCCAGAAGCCTCCATCTGCGGGTAGTTGTAGTCGATGAGATCGAGCAGGGCGCAGCGGGCCAGCTCGATGTAGCGAAAGTAGTGGCCGTGCCAGGCAACCGCCATCATGTCCACGTCGTGGAACGGGATGGTCACTTCGATCTCGGCGCTGACCTGCCAGGATTCAGGCGTAGTCTGAATACGGCTCATAGTGAAGAGTCCTGATAGAGGGGATAGTGACGCTGGCGAATGCGGGCGATCAGCGCCCTCAGCTCGGGCTCGAGCCCCCGATCTTCCAGCAGCGGAGCAAACTCGGCTCGCACCTGCACGACCATGACGGCCAGCGCCGTGCCGAGCGGGCGGGTGAAGGGGGTGGGCCGGGCCAGGCGCAGCTCCACACCCTGCACCGCCGCCAGCAGGCAGGCGGCCGCCACCTGTTCGGTCAGGGTCAGCACCCGCAGCGCATCGCGCGCCGCTATGGTGCCCATGCTCACCTTGTCCTGGTTGTGGCACTCGGTGGAGCGGGAGAAGACGCTGGCGGGCATGGTCTGCTTGAGCGCCTCCGCAGTCCAGGCCGAGACACCGATCTGCACCGCCTTGAAGCCGTGGTTGATCATCTGCCGCTCCTCTGGCGCCCCTGAGAGATTGCTCGGCAGGCCGCCGTTGAACTTGCTGTCCACCAGCTGGGCCAGCTGGCGATCCAGCAGGTCCGCCAGGTTGGCGACGGCCGCCTTCATGCTGTCCATCGCCATGGCGATGTGGCCGCCGTAGAAGTGGCCGCCGTGCATCACGTGCTCCCCTTCCCCGTCGATCAGCGGGTTGTCGTTGGCACTGTTGAGCTCGTTTTCGATGAGCTGGCGCCACCAGGGCAGGCTGTCGGCCACCACCCCGATGACGTGGGGCGCGCAGCGCAACGAGTATCTGTCCTGCAGCCGGTCGCTGTGGCGCGGTAGCTCGCCGGCCACCAGATCTTCCCTCAGCCAGGCCGCAATGCTCTGCATGCCGGGGTGCGGCTTGGCGGCAAACAGCCGCTCGTCGAAGTGGAAGGCGTTGCCCCCCATGGCGACGCTCACCAGGGCGGTGATCCGGGTCGCCAGCCGCATCAGGTAGTCAGTGCGGGCATAGGCGAGGCAAGCCAGCGCCGTCATCACCGAGGTGCCGTTCATCAGCGCCAGCCCCTCTTTCGGCCGCAGGGTCAGGGGGGCGACCCCCAGCTCCCGATAGACCTCGGCGGCGGGGCGCAGCACACCATCATGATGGAGCTCGCGCTCCCCCACCAGCACGGCGGCGACGTAGGAGAGCGGCGTCAGATCGCCACTGGCGCCCACCGACCCCTCTTCCGGAATGCGCGGCACCAGATCCTGCTTCAGCAGCCAGCAGAGCCGCTCGAGCAAGGCCGGGCTGACCCCGGAGACTCCCTGCGCCAGCGAGCAGAGCCGGGTCGCCAGCACGGCGCGGGCGGCATCGAGCTCGAGATCCGCCCCCAGCCCGCAGCCATGAAAGCGGGTCAGGTGCAGCGGCAGCTCGGCCACCAGCTCGGTCGGCACCTGCCGGGTCACCGAGTCGCCGTAGCCGGTGGTCACCCCGTAGATGACCCCCTCTTCGGCCAGCAGCCGGTCGAGAAAGTCAGCCCCCCGCTGGATGCGGGCCATGAAGGCGGGATCCGGATTCAGTGCGGGGGTGGCACGCCCTTCGGCCAGCGCCACCACGTCTTCGATGGTCAGCGGCTTCGCGCCAAAGGTGACCCGTCTCATCTCACTCTTGTTCATCGGTCAGCTGCCAGAAATCAAAAAAGTTGAACCAGTCCAGCGGGGCCTGCAGGCAGTGATGCTGCAGGCGATCGGCATAGGCCTGCACCCGGGACGCAAGAATCTGTTGGCGCCCCTGCCGTGGCAGGGGTTCGCCGTCGGCAAAGGGCTCGAAATGCACCCGAAAGCGGCCCTGCTCCTTGAGGCCGAACATCAGGTAGACCGGGCAGCCCAGCACGCTGCTGAGCACGAAGGGCCCGAGCGGAAAGGGCGCTGGCGCGCCGAGAAAGTCGGCCCAGATCACCCGCTTCTCCCGGGTCACCGAGGTGCGATCGCCGACGATCACCACCCACTCCCCCCGCTCCAGCTTCTCCTTGAGCAGGATGGCGGTATCGGCCCCCAGCTCCTGCACCTGGATGAGATTAAGGTGCGAATCCGGGTTGATCTGCTTGAGCAGGGCGTTGAAGCGGGCTGCGTGGCGGGTGAACACCAGCGCATTGATGCGCAGCCCCTGCTTGCGGCTGCCAAGGGCGCGGCACAGCTCCAGATCGCCGAGGTGGGAGCCCAGCAGCAGAACCCCCTGACCGCTGTTGATGGCGGCCTTGTAGTGCTCCGTTCCCACCAGTTCCACCTCTTGCTCGGTAATGTCGCCGCGCCATCCGGCCAGCTTGTCGAGCGCCGCCTCGCCAAAGCGCAGGAAGTGGCGAAAGCTCGATCTTGGCTCAGGGGGCAACGCCACACCGCTCGCATCGGCGAAGGACTCGAGGCGGGCCAGATAGGCTTGGGATGCCTGGCGCTGGGCCCGGCCGGTCAGCCAGAAGTAGCCGATGACCGGATAGAGCAGCAGGGAGAAGCCGCGCCGCCCCAGCAGGCGATAGCTGGTCAGCATGATCTGCATGCCGAGCAGGGAGCCCCGCTCCGGGGTGCGCGACCAGTGGGTGCGCCGCTCACGCCACAGCTGCGCCGCCCGAGCGCCGAGACGGCGGGGCCAGCGGCCGATGCACAGCAGCTGATCCCACAGCAGGCGGCACACCAGCCGGGTGTGCATCCAGGAGATGTCGCGGTTGTCGCGCCAGAGCTGGAAGTGGGAGCTGCCATCGGCGGGATAGATGACCCGGGTCGGCACGAAGCGCACCGCCACCCCGGCCCAGTAGAGGCGCACCATCACCTCGGTGTCAAAATCCATCCGCCGGCCGAGCGCCACCCGATCGAGCAGCGCGCAGGTGGCCGCCAGCGGATAGACCCGAAAGCCGCACATGCTGTCCTTGATGGCGAACGACAGCGTCTCGATCCAGACCCAGACATGGGTGATGTAGCGGCCGTAGAGGCGCCCCTTGGGCACGGAATCATCGTAGAGCGGGCGGCCGGAGACAAGCGCCGCCGGGTGCTTGTCCGCCTCGGCCAGCAGGGCCGGAATGTCAGCCAGATCGTGCTGGCCGTCGGCATCCACCTGCAGGGCGTGGCTGAAGCCGAGTGCATGGGCGCGGCGCAGCCCCGTCATCACGGCGCCGCCCTTGCCCTGGTTGTGGGGGTGGCGCAGCAGGGTGACCCAGGGGTAACGCGCGGCCAGTGCATCCAGCTCGGCGGCGGCGACCGGCTCGCTGCCATCGTCGATCAGCAGGCAGGGCAGCCCGTATTCGGCCAGCCGTGCCAGCACGGCGGCCAGCGGGCCGGCGTGGTTGTAACAGGGGATGAGAATGCAGGGCGTCATGGGATGAGGCGCACCCGTCCGCTGCTCGCCGGCTCATCGCCGAGCAGATAATGAAAGAGAAGCTGGCCCTTGTCCGCCTGCCACTGCAGGTTCAGGCTGCACTCGGCCCCGGGGCGCAGCGGGCGCTGGAACTTGAGCTGATCCACCCCGTGAAACGGCTGCGCCAGCTTGAGCAGGCTGGCGGCATAGTGCATCACCCAGTGGATCTGGGTCACCCCGGGCAGCAGGGGCGCACCGGGAAAATGGCCTGCAAACCAGGGCAAATCGGGATCGAGCCGCAGTTGCAGGCGCACCCCGTCGGCCAGCGTCTCGCAGGCCAGCACGGTGGGCAAGGTGTTCGCTGGCAGAGAGTCAACCGAGAGGCGCATCGAACAGCTCCTTGAGTTGTGGCCAGGGGCGCTTGCCCTGGGCGTTGACGGGCATCTGTGCGACCCGGCGCACGCTGCGCGGCAGGGCGACTGGCTCGAGCCAGGGACGCAGCTGCTGGCGCAGGGCCAGCAGGAAACGCCCGGGCCCGAGCTCGGCCCAGCGGGCGGCGCCCAATTCGCTTAGCACCAGCACAGCGCCGAGGATCTGGCGCTGGCCCTGTTGCAGCGGCAGCACGGCGGCTGCCTCCACCTCCGCCAGTGCCTGCAGGCGCGCCTCCACCTCGTCGAGGGAGATGCGCTTCTCCTCCAGCTTGACCACCCGATCCTGGCGGCCCAGCAGCTCAAAACCGCCCTCGTGCAAGGCGATGCGATCGGCGCAGGCCAGCCACTCCGCCGTCGGCAGGAAGGGGGAGCGCAGCAGCAGGCTCTGATCCGGGCCGACCCGCACCTCGACTCCGGGTAGCGTCGTCCAGGGGGTATGTACCAGGTGGCGCTGGCGCCAGCCGATGCCGCCGGTCTCGCTGCTGCCGAAGATCTCCACCGGCAGCTGACCGAACAGCATGTTGGCCCGCTGGGCATCGCCCGGTTGCAGGGGACCGCCGGAGGAGACGATCAGCCGGCAGCCGGCAGCGGCAATGGCCGGGTCGAGCCGGCTCAGAAACGCAGGAGAAGCGATCAGGCACCAGGGGGCCGTTTGCAGCGCCAGCTGCTCCGGGTAGTCGATGCTGCGACGATCAAAGGGGATACCGAGACCAAGCGGCAACAAAATGCGAAACAGCAGGCCGTAGATGTGCTGGTGACTGACGCTGGCCAGCACCCGGGTGCCCGCCAGCCGCTCGCCCCACAACGCCATCTGCACCCGCAACTCTGCTTCCAGCTGGGGCCAGGCCTTGGGGATCGCCTTGGGCTCGCCGGTGGAGCCGGAGCTGAACAGGGTAAGATCGAGGCGCTCGGGCGGCAGGGTTGCGCCGTCTGCCTCCCGCTCCTCATCCACCGCCAGCAGCGGCAGCCGGAGCTGCGCCGCCGTGAGCGCCGCACCCGGCAGCTCGCCGTCGGTGAGCAGGCCGTCGAACTGGCTCTGCAGCGCCTGCAGACCGGCCAGCCGCTGATGGCCCGGCAGGATGGCCCGGTGCCCGCCGAGGGCGCAGGCGAGCAGCGCCTGGGCAAACAGCAGGCTGTCATCGAAACAGAGCGCCCAGCGCATGTCGGGCCGCTTTGGGCCGGCCAGACGGGCCATGGCCCGCGCCAGCTGCAGGCTGCCAAGGCGCAGCTCGGCCAGGGTGACCTCGCCATCCGGGCCGAACGCCACCACGCGCTCGCCGTCCCGCTGCCAGATAGTTTGCAGCAGGGTCATGGGGCCAGCCTCTTGAGCAGGCGGCGGCGCACCAGATACTCAGCGCCCATCAGGCCGCCCATCAGGGCGTAGCTGATGAGGCCGTTGTAGAGGCTCCAGAGCGCCAGATCCCCGTGCCAGATGGTGAAGGCCGCCAGCGCGCCGTTGATGACGAAGAAGCCGCACCAGACCTGGGTCACCCGCCGGGTATAGCCGATGGCTGCCGGTGGCAAAGCAGGATCCTGCAGGCGGGCCAGCCGCTCCACCAGGCTCATGGGGCGGGTCAGGCTCCAGCCGAACAGGCAGAGCAGCGCCAGGCTCACCGCCAGCGGGTAGTAGAGCAGCCAGTGCCGGGCGCTGAACAGGGCCGACAGCAGGGTCAACCCCAGCCCGATGCAGGCCAGCAGGCGGCCCAGCCAGAGCCACTCCGGCAAGGGGCCGAGCCGGACCCGCCCCTTGAGCAGGCCGGGCAAGAGTCGCAGCGAGAAGATGAGCAGCAGGCCGAGCAGCAGCGGGGTCTGACCGGCGTGGGTCAACCCCCAGTAGACCGCCAGCGGGTAGAGCAGCAGGGCACCACCGGCCAGCCAGGAGAGCCAGCGCATCATGGCAGGGCGTGCACCGGCATCAGGCGTCGGCCAGCAGACGCTCGACCGCATCCACCACGTCATTGACGCTGCGCACCGACTTGAACTCTTCCGGCTTGATCTTCTTGCCGGTCAGCTTCTGCAGGTGCACCACCAGATCGATGGCGTCGATGCTGTCGAGCTCGAGATCCTGATAGAGACGGGCCTCGGGGGTGATGGCCTCTTCGTCGACCTCGAACAGCTCGACGAGGGCAGCCTTGATCTGGGCAAAGATGTCGTCACGGGTCATGGCTCAGGCCTCCCCTTTCGACTGGGCCTGCACCAGGGCGACCAGCGCCGCGACGGAGGCAAAATGACGACGGGTGTTTTCATCCTCGGCGGAGAGCACGATGCCGTAGCGGCCCTTGATGGCAAGGCCCAGCTCCAGCGCATCGATGGAGTCCAGCCCCAGGCCGTCACCGAACAGCGGCGCCTGACTGTCGATGTCGTCAGGGGTGAGCCCCTCGAGGTTGAGGCTGTCGATGATGAGTTGTTTTATCTCTAGATGCAGGTCTTGCATAACTGTTCCACATGCTGTCATTGGGGCCCCGGTTGCAGGGCCTGGGTGAGAAACCGGGTCAACTGGCGGGCGGCCAGCGCACTGCTCTGGCCGGTGGCGACCACCTCGTCCGCCGCCACTTGCTGCAGGAATTCTATGGTGAAAATCGGCTTATTTTCCGGGATCTTGAACCATTTGTCCTGCTTGGTGAGAAATCGGGTGCTGCAGTGGATCCGCACCAGTTGCAACGGCACCTGGCTGCGCACCGCCAGCTGGGCGGCGCCGCGCTGCAGCTTGATGGGTTCGCCCGGAGTGGTGCGGGTTCCCTCCGGGAACACCAGCAGCAGGCCGCCGGCCCGGATCCGCGCCTGGCACAGGGCCAGCAGATCCTCGCCTGCCACGTTGGGCAGGTAGTCGGCGGCCCGTACCACGCCGCCGATGAAGGGGTTGCGCCAGAGGGACTGCTTGACGATGCAGTCGCACACCGGCATCTCGGCCGCCAGCATGACGTAATCGAGCAGGCTGGGGTGATTGGCCACCACCAGGGCTCCGCGCAAGTGGGCGGGCATGCCGCTCACGCTGTAGTCGAGCACTCCCCAGCCGCGCAGCACGCCGAGAAACAGCCGAAAGCTGTGGCGAATGGTGAGCTGGGCCAGGGTACGACGCCGCTCGCCGCGCAGACAGAGCGCCAGCAGCGGAAACCAGAACAGGGAGAGCAGCAAGCCCCCCACCCCGAACAGGGTGAAGCCCAGAGCCGTGCCGATCAGTCGCCAGCCCCGGTTCAGCAACGCAGCCATCTCCACTCCTGACGGTCGTCAGCGAGGAGCAGGGTCGGCTCGCCTCGCAGCAGGGCACGCCAGCAGGCCAGACTCTGGGGCAGCGGGCGGGCAGCCGACTCGACTGTGCCACGCGCCCCCGCACAGTGCCACTCTTCGCCTGCCGTCAGCACCAGCCCCAGCGCGTGGGGCGGCGCCTCCTCCGCCAGCCAGGGGCGGTGAAACTCGGGCACCGGCCCCTCGAAAGCCACCAGCAACACCCGACGGGCGCCGGCCTGCAGGGCGCAGACCGCTTCGGTCAGGCCCGCCATCAGGCTGTTCTCCCCCGCGGCCAGCGAGGTCATGGGGATGGCGGCCTTGCCCTGGATGGAGCAGAGTCCGGCGGCGGTGTTGTGCACCGACATGGAGAAATCGGTGGGCGACAACGCCTGCCCGTCCGCCAGCGCCTGCAGCAGGGTCATGGAGCGGGCGAGCTCGCCGTGGCGGCTGACGAAGACGGCACTGTCTATCTGGTGGCGGGCCAGCAGGCTCAGCCCCACCTGCACCGCCAGCCGGGCGCCCTGACTCAGGCGGCGCGCCATCATCATCGGCAGCAAGGGGGTGGCGGGAAACGGCGGGTCGACCGGCCAGCGGCCCTGCTGCGCCCACGCCTGCCAGGCAGCCTCATCGGCCAGACCGGGTGACAGGGCCTGACTATCCAGCAGCGAGAAAGAGAGCATGTTTCGGGCAACCTGTCCTTACATCGATGGGTGGACGCGAAGACGATAAAAGGCACTCACCCGGCGGGCAGTGCCTGCTCCACGACATTGAATGGCGTCATCGGCTTAATAGCGGCGGATAATACCATTATTCATCAAAAATAATAGCCAGCGCAGATTATCAACCGCCTTGGTGATTGAAAATAAACTATTTGTGTTGTCTCATTGCCACGCCCAAATTGATGAATATCCTTCTCAAGGAAAATATTATGAAACTCATTAATAAAATATCCCTGCTGCTGGCCTGTGCCCTGCTTGCCGCCTGCTCCACCAGCCAGCCAATTCGCAATATGGCAGCCAATCCGGTGCCCTTCAATCTGACCGAAGAACAGGTAGCCAATGCCATTATTACGGCCGGCATCAGCAAGAGCTGGGTAATGCGCCAGGAGCAGCCAGGACTAATTCGAGGCCAGGTCAATGTGCGCCAGCATCAGGCGGTGATCAATATTCCTTATAGCGCTCGCGATTATTCCATTAATTATGTGAGCAGCGTCAATCTGGACGACAAAGGCAAGGGCAGCATCCACCGCAGTTATAACCGCTGGGTACTGGGTCTGAATCAGGCCATTCAGGCAGAACTCGCCCGCACCCAGAGCCGCTGATCCGGCAGGAGCCACCCCGTGAATCACTATCAGGCGGACCCCTACAACGCGCTGGAAGCCATCAGCGAGGCCCAGAAAATCGCCTTCGGGCCCATGTTGTTCCAGGCCAGTTGGTGCCTGCGTGAAACCGGGGTACTGGCCTATCTCGAGACCCGCGGCTCGCAGGGAGCCGCGCTGGCCGACATCGCCCAGGCGTGTCAGCTCAG
Organism: Aeromonas sp. Y318-1; assembly: GCF_027706125.1. Classification (NCBI taxonomy): domain Bacteria; kingdom Pseudomonadati; phylum Pseudomonadota; class Gammaproteobacteria; order Aeromonadales; family Aeromonadaceae; genus Aeromonas; species Aeromonas sp. Y318-1. The sequence continues at coordinate 43,997 of NZ_JAPDCM010000005.1, read as the reverse complement.
CGAATACGGTGCCGGCGTGCTGCTGGACATGGGGCTCGGCGGCGGACTCTGCTATCTGAGCAAGGAGCACTATGTGCTGGGTCGGGTCGGCAAATACCTGCTGCACGACGCCATGAGCCGGGTCAATCTCGACTTCACCCAGCACGTCTGCTATCAGCCCCTCGCCCACCTGCTCGACGCCATCCGTGACGGCACCCCGGCCGGTCTGCAGGAGTTCGGCCCCTGGCAGACCCTCTATCCACACCTGAGCGAGCTGCCCGAACCGGCCCGCCGCAGCTGGTTCGCCTTCGATCACTTCTACTCCGACTGGGCCTTCCAGCAGGCCCAGGACAAGGTGTTCGGCTACGAGCCGCGCCACCTCTACGATCTGGGCGGCAACACCGGCAAGTGGGCCATCGCCTGCGCCAGGCGGGATCCGGCACTGCAGGTCACCATCCTGGACTTGCCCGAGCAGCTGGCGCTGGCCAGCCGCAACATCGAGGAGGCGGGACTGGCGGCGCGGGTGCATGGCCACCCGGTGGATCTACTGCAGGCGGGCCCCCTGCCCGGCGAGGCAGATATCTGGTGGATGAGCCAGTTTCTCGACTGCTTCAGCCACGCGCAGATCGTCGCCATCCTGAACCGGGTCAGACTGGCCATGAAAGCGGACGCCCGGGTCTGTATCCTGGAGCTGTTCTGGGACAGACAATCCTTTGAAGCCGCCAGTTTCAGTCTCAACGCCACCTCCCTCTACTTCACCTGTCTGGCCAACGGCAACAGCCGCTTCTACCACTCCAAACAGCTGTACCAGTGCCTGCGCGAGGCCCACTTTCACGTGGAAGCCGAGCACGAGATCCCGGGGCCGGGCCACACCCTGCTGGTTGCCCGCCCGTTGCACACGAGGCCATAATGCCGCCATCGGCATGGAGATGATGATGAAACGAGAAGGAGCACGGCATGAGGCGTGACTGCATGACCCTGATGGCCCTCGGCCTGACCCTGGGCAGCCTGCTCGGCGGCTGCGCCGACATCAAGGAGGCGGGCAGAACCGTGGGGCACACCACCCGCAACGTGACCCGCGAGATTGGCCACACCACCCGCGACGTGACCCGCGAGATCGGCCACGGCACCCGGGATACCGTCAAGAAGGTCGGGGATGAACTGAGCAAATGAAAACAGGGGCCGCTGCCCCTGTTTTCATGGTGCTCATGACCAGGCTCAGTTGCCCCACATGGCCATCAGCTGAGACTCCATGGCCTCTTCCTGCTCATCCGGCAGCTCGGCGAAGAAGTCCAGTCCGGTCTGCTCCTCCACCGCATCCACCGTCACTATGTAGTCTGCCAGCTTGCTGGCCGACACGTTCTGCTGCGGCAGGATGAAGGCGATCGCCTCCTTGTTGGCCACATCCATCACCACCCGATAATAGGCGTGGGGCACGGTCACGCCGTTGCCAATGGAGGCGTCGGAGTTGGTGAAGATGGGGCCGGTGATCACATAGACATCCTGATAGGCGATGGCCCACTGCCGGGTCTTCTCCTCCAGGATGCGCCAGGCCCCCTGGTTGAGCGCCGGCAGCTGCGGGGTCATGTTGGTCAGCAGGAAGCTCTGCTTCATGGTGGTGGCGGTGGAGCGCATGTCCGCCGCCGGCGCCTGGTGGCCACGGTCATAACCGGAGCCCTTGTAGTCGGCCAGGGTGGCGCGGAACTGCACCGGCACCTCCTTGTCCTCGGCAAAGGCGTCCTTGCGCGGCACCTGGCCCTGGGCGCTGGCGGCCGTCATCCGGTAAGAGACCCAGTCAGAGACCTTGGTGTCGTAGTTGTAACCGGCGGCATAGCCATCCCGGCACAGCAGTTGACTGGATTGGCTGGGCACCCCGAGCTTGACGTGATCCTTGCATTGGAAACCCGCCGCCAGGCTCGGGAAGGTGGTGAGAGTGAATCCGATAGCCAGAACTAATTTATTGATATTATTCATTATTATGCCACTCCTTGTATTAGGCGGAGTGATTTGACACCAGGTCGGATGAGTAAGGCAATCGAACAAATTGTGAGCGTGTCGGAAATGTGAAGAGGGCTGCAAATCGGTAAAATCGCCGTCGCCAGCTGGGGGATTGTCATCCCTTTGTCATTGTGTAGTGCAGTAACTTCGAGAGGCTTATCAGATAGATAGGAACAAAAAAGCGGAGCCGGTGGCTCCGCTGCAATCATCACTCCCGCTCAGCTCTTGACCTGAGGCCTGGGGGTATCGGGTTGGGAGGGCGGCAGGATCGGCAACACGATCTGCGGCTGCTCGCCGGTCAGGCTCTTGAGGTAGGCGGTCATGTCGTCCGCCTCCTGCTCGCTCAGGGTCTGGCCGAGCTGGATGTCCGCCATGATCTGCACCGCCTCCTTCAGATCCCACACAGAGCCGTCGTGGAAGTAGGGGTAGGTCAGCTCGATGTTGCGCAGGGTCGGCACCTTGAACCAGCCGATGAACTGCTTCTCGCCGGTCACCCCACCGCGTCCCTGGGCCGGGTTGTCGGTCTTGAACGGCTTGACCAGCCCCATCTTCTGGTAGGAGTTGCCGCCGATGGCTACCCCGTTGTGGCAGGCGGTGCAGCCCTTCTCCTTGAACAGCTGATAGCCCTTCAGCTGCTGCGCGGTCAGCGCCTTGCCATCCCCCTTCAGCCAGCGATCGAACGGCGCATCGGGGGTGACCAAGGTCTCCTCGAAGGCGGCGATGGCATCGGTCACCTCGTCGATGCCGAAGTCCACCTTGCCGTACACGGCGCTGAATCGGGCCCGGTACTCGGGCAGAGTGTGCAGGGTCTCCACCGCCAGCTTGTGGGTGAAGGCCATCTCCAGCGGGTTCTCGATGGGGCCCGCTGCCTGCGCCTGCAGATCCTTGGCGCGCCCATCCCAGAACTGCACGAAGTTGAGGCTGGAGTTGAGCACGGTGGGCGAGTTGATCGGCCCCTCCTTCCACTTGTGGCCGAGGGAACTGACCTGGTTGTCTACCCCGCCGGTCGCCAGGTTGTGGCAGGAGTTGCAGGAGATGGCGTTGGATTTCGAGAGCCGCGGCTCGAAGAACAGCATCTTGCCCAGCTCGACTTTTTCCGGTGCGCTCACCTTGGCCGCTTCCACCGGCTGGATCGGCTCGTTCGCCCACCCCATCCCTGGCAGGCCCAGCGCCAGCAACAGACAATATTTATTCATTTTTTCTCTCTCCCTTGTGGCTGTGCATAACAGCAGCCTCAGCCTGCCCGGGAAAGCCTGTGCATTATTTGTTCAAGATCAAATGAGACCAACAAAAACCACATTAAAAACAATGAATTAATATATTACAGACGGACTGGTGGCGGGGACTTGCGCGGCAAAAAAAAATTGAATTCTGATGAATGAATTATGAGCAAATTCATCTGCGATAACAGCCAATTAATTAGATTGCTGTCATTGAATAAAGCGATTGTTCAATATGCAGGCGTGGCGCCCATTATTTAGATTCATATTAAATACATCATAAATATCGTCGGCGATCACCCAGCCAATAATAAAAATACCGTCTGACCTTCTGTATCCCGCAATTCAGATGATGCCTTCCGTTATTTCCTCGTCAATGCAGGAAACGGATCGCCGTGCTTTTCAATCAAGATAAGGATGCATGATGAGAAAGTCCCTGTTGGCCGCCGCCCTGTTGCTCTGCCCCGCCGCCTTCGCCGCCCCCCCCCATTGGGAATACAGCGGTGAGGCCGGCCCGGCGCAGTGGGCCAGGCTGACCCCGGAATTTGGCCAGTGCGCGGGCAGCAACCAGTCGCCGGTCAACCTCGACGGTCTGGTCGAGGCCGAGCTGGCCCCGCTGCAGTTTCACTACCTGGCGGGGGGCCGCAGCGTCACCAACAACGGCCACACGGTGCAGGTCGACTATGCCCCGGGCAGCAGCCTTGAGCTCGACGGCATGCGCTTTGAGCTCAAGCAGTTCCACTTCCACGCCCCCAGCGAAAACCTCATCAAGGGCCACTCCTATCCGCTGGAAGGGCACCTGGTGCATGCCAACGCCAAGGGTGAGCTGGCGGTGGTGGCGGTAATGTTCGAGCCGGGCCATGCCAATGCAGCCCTGAGCCAGGCCTGGCAGGTGCTGCCAGCCAAGGCGGGCGAGATCCACGCTCTCAATGAGCCGATCTCGGCCGAACAACTTCTGCCCATCAAACACGACTACTACCGCTTCAGCGGCTCGCTGACTACGCCGCCCTGCTCGGAAGGGGTGCGCTGGCTGGTGATGAAGCAGCCGGTGCAGGTGAGCCAGGCCCAGATCGACGCCTTCAAGGCGGTGATGCACCACCCCAACAACCGCCCCGTGCAGCCGCTGCACGGTCGGCTGGTGCTGCAATAACGCCTCCGGCGACTCATAGAGCTGACATGAAAAAAAGAGGGCCCGCGGGCCCTCTTTTCCATTCTCCACGAGCCATTACAGGCTGGCGGCGATGCGCGCACCCAGCGCGGCGTTGTTCAGCACCAGCTGGGTAATGTTAGCTGCCAGGGAGTTGCCGCCGGTCAGTTCACGCACCAGAGCCAGCAGTTACAGGCAGGCTGCGATGCGAGCTCCCAGCGCGGCGTTGTTCAGCACCAGCTGGATATTGGCTGCCAGGGAGTTGCCACCGGTCAGCTCGCACACCCGGGCCAGCAGGAAGGGGGTGGACTCCTTGCCCTTCACCCCCTGCTCGTCCGCCTCTCGCAGTGCCTGGGCAATGGCGGCGTCGATGTCGGCCTTGGGCATGGCAAACTGGGTCGGGATCGGGTTGGCCACCACGGCGCCCCCGGCCAGCCCCAGCTCCCACTTCAGACGCAGTGCCACGGCGATGGCTGCCGGGCTCTCGAGGCGGTAATCCACCTTGAAGCCGCTCTCGCGGGTGTAGAAGGCGGGCAGCTCCTCGGTCTGGTAGCCGATCACCGGCACGCCCTGAGTCTCCAGGTATTCCAGGGTCAGACCGATGTCGAGGATCGACTTGGCTCCGGCGCAGACCACGGCCACCGGGGTCTGGGCAAATTCCTGCAGGTCGGCCGAGATGTCGAAGGTCTCCTGGGCACCGCGGTGCACGCCGCCGATGCCGCCGGTGGCGAACACCCGGATCCCGGCCATGGCGGCGATGATCATGGTGGAAGCCACCGTGGTCGCCCCCAACCCCTTGTTGGCCAGCACGAAGGGAATGTCGCGGCGGCTGCACTTGGTGGCGGCATGACCGGCCCGGCCCAGCGCCTCCAGCGCCCCCTCATCCAGACCCACCTTGAGGCGGCCATCGATGATGGCGATGGTGGCCGGCACGGCGCCGTTGTCGCGCACCACCTGCTCGACCTGGCGCGCTGTCTCCACGTTCTGCGGATAGGGCATGCCGTGGGAGATGATGGTGGACTCCAGGGCCACCACCGGCTTGCCGGCAGCAAGGGCTTCAGCGACGACCGGTTGGATATCGAGGTAAGCGTTCAACATGGGTACTCCTCCAGCATGCGTTCAACGGCGGCCTTGGATAGGCCGGAAAAGACGGTATCGGAACAATTGACGGTGAGGGCGGCGCAACCGAGGGCGAACCGGGTTGTCTCCATGATGCCCTGCTCCTGCAACCAGGCGTGGGCCAGCCCTGCCATGAAGGCATCGCCGCCGCCGGTCACGTTGACGACCGGGCTGCCGAGCACGGGCAGATGGCCCTGGCACTCCCCGTCGCTATAGAAAATCCCCTGATCGCCGAGGCTCAGGAACAGCCGCTGCACCCCGGCGCGGTGGAACCAGGCCGCTGCCATGGGCCAGGTGTCGGGCCCGGCGATGGTGAAACCGCACAGCTGCTCCGCCTCGCTGCGGTTGGGTTTGAGGGTGTGGATGCGGTGCAGCCAGGGGCGGATCTTCTCCACCTTGGCCACCGAGACGGTGTCAACGAAGATGATGTGCTCCCCCTGGCGCTCGAACAGCCAGTCGAGGGTGTGGGTGGCGAGGTTGGTGTCGAGCACCCAGAGCCGGGCCGCGCCAAGAAAACCGCTCAAGGGGGTGAGCCGGGCCGGGTTGAGCTGCTCGATGATCGCCATGTCGTTGACAGCGCAGCTCATCTCGCCGCTGCCATCGTGCAGGCTGAGGTAACAGGAGGTCGCCTGGCCATCCAGCATCAGCACCTGGCGCACGTCGACGCCAGCGCGCTGAGTCACGTCCAGCAGATGATGGCCGTACTGATCGTTGCCCACCGCGCTCAGCAGCCGGGTGTCGGTGCCAAGGCGCGCCAGGTTCTCGGCGATGTTGCGCCCCACCCCGCCGGCCGAGGTACGCACCTTGCCGGGGTTGGAGTCGCCGATGCGCAGGTTGTCGTGGCTGCAGCCGCAGATATCCATGTTGGCACCGCCGATCACCACGGCGTAGGGCCCTTCGCGCAGCACATAACCGCGCCCCTGCACATAGCCCTGGCGCATCAGGCTGGAGATATGGCTCGCCAGCGCCGAGCGGCTGATGCCGAGCCTGTCTGCCAACTCCTGCTGGGCAATCATGGGGTCCTGGCGCAGCAGGGCGAGGATCTCTTGCTCACGTTCCGTCATAGACAAACATCCAGTTACAAACGTTTGTCTATTATTTCCGAAAAACGTTTGCTCGCCATCGTCTCGTGCAAGAATTGTCGGCTTGCGCACAAAAATCAGACGATAGGAAGCAAGCGAATCTCGGCCTCTACCTGTCACTTTTTCTGCGTTTGCCGACGGGCACGGCTTATAATGCCGCCGCCACAGAGGAGAGCGAGATGAGAGAGTCAGATCACGAATGCCTGCCACCACAGGGGGATGAGTCAACGCCACACGGCGAGGCAGGCTATTGCTGCATCGGGCTGGTCAACCCCAAGTCACCGGAGAACGTGGGGGCCGTGATGCGGGCCGCCGGCTGCTACGGGGCGGACGAGGTCTACTACACCGGCAACCGCTTCGAGCTGGCGCGCCGCTTCGCCACCGATACCAAGCAGATGGTGGAGAAGATCCCCCTGCTCGGGGTCGACGATCTGATGGAGATGGTGCCGGCCGGCTGCACGCCGGTGCTGGTGGATCTGATCGAGGGGGCCACTTCCCTGCCGGAGTATGTGCACCCGGAACGCGCCTTCTACATCTTCGGCCCGGAGGACGGTACTCTGGATCCCGCCCGCTTCAAGGCGGTGCAGGAGGTTATCTACGTCCCGACGCAAGGCTGCATGAATCTCGCCGCTTCGGTCAACGTGATCCTCTACGACCGGCTGGCCAAGCAACTGCGTGCCAAGTAAGCAGCAGGTGCTCTACGTAACCACACCCAAGGGCTGCATGAACCTGGCGGCCTCGGTCAACGTGATCCTCTATGACCGGCTGGCCAAGCAGCTGCGCGGCAACTCGGCAAGCTGATCGAAGAGAGCCTGTGCACAGGTAGCCAGCCCCCCGACGCAGGGCGCTTTAGTTGCCAGGGGTTAGCCTCTGCACCTGCTGCTCGATGAAATCGCGGTAATAGTCGTAGAGCTGGTAGCGCCGGTAGATCTCGGCCAGGGTGCCTTGTCGCACCAGGTTGGCCATACCTTGATCCCAGAGCTGTTGCAGGCTGCGTCCCTTCTCGGTATCGGCAAAGATGGGATAGGTCGGGACCCAGCGCAGGAAGATGCGCTGCATGTTGGCGGGGATGGCGTCCGCCGAGTAAAGCACCCCGGCGGTCAGGTAGTAGCGATAGCGCTCCTTGGCCAGCAGCTGCAGCGCCATGTCGTGGCTGTCGATCTCGTGCCAACGCATGGAGACCGGTATGTACTTGTCAAAGGCCCAGCCCCGCAGCCATACCACCCCCTGCCCGCTCAGACTGTGCTCCCCTTGCCACTGAGGCCGCCACTTATTGAGCATCAGCACCGTCAGATCATCGGCCGAGGCGGGATGACGGGGTTGCAGCACACCGCTCACCTCGTCCCGATAGACCCCCATCGCCATGTCGCCCCCTTTCTGGGCGATCACCGCCAGGGCCCGCTTGTAGGGCACGATGCGCGGGATGACCTGGTAACCGTTGGGCTGATAGATGGCCCGCACTATGTCCAGATAGACGCCCCTGCCATCCGGCTGGCAGAAGCCCGGCCAGTCATCGCAATAGACATCGAGGGGATCGGCCCGACCCGGCCAGCAAATCAGCAACGTCAATGAAAGCAACAAACGAATCATGTCTTACCGTTTCTCCGCAGGCGATGCCATTTGCAGCCGCGCCCAAGCCATTTCCCATGATATGAAGATCTGACGGCAACGCACCTCTTTTTCCCGGTTTTGCGAGCGAGTCGAGGGTTATTGCCCGCTGAATCGGTATTATTGACAATAAGATTCATTAGTAACCCAACATAGGGGAGCCTTCATATGCCATCCATTAAAACCCTGCTCTGTCCGGTCGATTTTTCCCAGATGTCACAAGCCGTGCTCGACTATGCCGTCTTCATGGCCCAGAGCCACCAGGCCGAACTCAAACTGGTCCACGTGGTGGATCAACTGCACGGCTTCGACAGCTACAAGATTCTGCACATGACCGCCATCGAGATCACCCACGAGATGGAGCGTCAGGCCAAGAGCCAGATGAAGGAGCTGGTCGCCAGCCTGCCCATTCCGGCCACCTTCGAGGTGCGCTTCGGTCGCGCCGCCGACGAGATCGTCGTGCAGGCCAAGGAAGAGAAAGCCGACCTGGTGGTGATGGGCAGCCACGGCCGCTCCGGCATCAGCCATCTGCTGGTAGGCAGCGTGGCCGAGTCCGTGGTGCGCCATGCCCCCTGCCCCGTGCTGGTGGTGCGCAAGTAGCCGCAACGCCAGACTCACAGCAAAAGGCCAGCATCTGCTGGCCTTTTTTATTTAGGCTCGCGGCAGACCTCAGCCGTGGGCATAGATGACGCTGCCCCCCTTGATAATGTCGATGATGGCCCTGGACTGCTCCTTGGGCAGTGCGGGGCAGCCCCAGCTGCGGCCCAGTTTGTCATATTTGCGCAGATGGCGCGGGCTGGCATAGTCGGCGCCGTGCACCACGATGGCACGCTTGCGGGCATTGCTGTTCTGGCCAGGGCTGAGGCCGTCGAGGCGCAGCGAATAGCCGTGCTTGCCCTGATAGGTCTCGGCGGTGCGATAGACCCCGAGCGAGCTCTTCATGGAGTTGAACTGGTTGGAAAACTGGTTGGCAGCCAACTCGCCCGAGTTGCGACCATGGCTGACCCAGGTGTGGTAGAGCAGCTTGTGGCGCTTCACGTCGATGACGAACAGCCGGCGCATGGTCGAGGGTTTGCTGTAGTCGATAATGGTGAGAATGGATTTGCGCTTGTGGCGCACGCTCTGGTAACTGGTGATGGCCTTGCGAAATACCTGTTTGTCGAGCTTGCCGGCCAGCCCCAACTGGCGGTAGAGATCCTGATCCCAGCTGGCGTGGCTGTTGCTGCTAAAGCAGAGCGCCCCCAGCAGCAGCGGCAACCCCAGCCAGAGCGCCCCCCAGCGCTTCATCCAATCTGTTTGCTTCATCCTTGAATCTGCTCCCTTTTTTGTGGCTAGCGCAGCGCTCAAAATATCGCCACGCCTCGCTGGATAGTTATATGCAAGCCCCTGATAGCAGGCAAGAAAAAAGCAAAAAAATGCCGACCTGAGTCGGCATCTTCACACAGGACCACAAAGGCGTCAGGCGCGACTCAGGTAGTCCGCCAATCCCACCCACTTGTAGCTGGTGAGCTCGGTCAGCCCCATGGGGCCGCGGGCGTGCAGCATCTGGGTCGAGACCGCCACCTCGGCACCCAGCCCGAACTGGCCGCCGTCGGTGAAGCGGGTGGAGGCATTGACGTAGACCGCCGCCGAACCGGCCCCGTTGACGAAACGCTCGGCATTGGCCAGATCGTTGGTGAGGATGGCATCGGAGTGACCGGCGTTATGCTCGCGCATATGGGCCAGCGCCTCGTTCACATCCGCCACCAGCTTGACCCCCAGGGTCAGCGAGAGCCACTCGGTATCGAAGTCTTCCGGGCCGGCGGCACGCAGGCTGTCGGCACCCGCCAGCAGCGGCATGGCCTCGGGGGTAGCGACCAGGGCCACCTTGCGCTCATTCATCAGGCCGACCAGTTGCGGCAGCAGGGTCGCGGCGACCTTCTCGTGCACCAGCAGGCTGTCGAGGGCATTGCAGGCGGAGGGGCGCTGCACCTTGGCGTTGTCGATGACCGCCAGGGAGCGCGCCAGATCGGCGCTCTCGTCCACGAAGATGTGGCTGATGCCGAAACCGCCGATGATCACCGGAATGGAGCTGTTCTCCTTGCACATCTTGTGCAGCCCGGCGCCGCCGCGGGGGATGATCATGTCCACATAGCGGTCGAGGCGCAGCAGCTCGCCCACCAGCGCCCTGTCCGGGTTGTCGATGTATTGCACCGCATCGCTCGGCAGGCCTGAGGCCGCCAGCGCACTCTGGATCACCCGCACCAGCTCCAGGTTGGAGTGGAAGGTTTCGCGGCCGCCGCGCAGTATGCTGGCGTTGCCTGTCTTGAGGCAGAGGCTGGCGATATCGATGGTGACGTTGGGACGCGCCTCGTAGATGACACCGATAACGCCGATGGGCACCCGGCGGCGGGAGAGGCGCAGGCCGTTCTCCAGCACCCGGCTGTCGATTTCGGCCCCGACCGGATCGTCCAGAGAGATCACCTTGCGCACGTCCGCCACGATACCGGCCAGCCGGGCCGGGTTGAGCAGCAGCCGATCCAGCATGGCTTCTGACAAGCCCGCCGCACGGCCGGCGGCGATGTCTTTCTCGTTGGCGGCCAGGATCTGGTGGCTGCGTGCCTCCAGCTCGTCGGCGATGGCGGCCAGCGCCCGGTTCTTCTGCGCCGTGCTGACGGTGGCCAGCTGATAGGCGGCTTCACGGGCCGCCTGCCCCATTTTCTCCAGACTCATCTCTCTTCCCTTTGGTTCTTGCGGGGCCGCCCGATGGCGGCGTCCCCCCTTATCTTGATGTGCCGCTGCCCTTGCGTGGCAGCGGCTGGCGACTCACAGCAGCACCATGTCGTCGCGGTGAATGGCTACGGCACCGTAGCCGTAACCCAGCACCTGTTCGATGTTGTCCGAATGGACGCCGCGCAGCTTGTCCAGCTCCAGATGATTGTAACGGCAGATACCGCGCGCCAGCTCGGCCCCCTTGGGGTCGAGAATGCGCACCACATCGCCACGCACGAAATCGCCCTTCACCGCCACTATACCCTTGGGCAGCAGGCTGGAGCCCTTCTCCTGCATGGCGGCCACGGCGCCCTGATCCACCTGCACTTCGCCGTGGGGAGGAGGCCCTGCCAGGATCCAGCTCTTGCGCCCTTCCAGCGGCGACGCCAGCGCCGGGAACAGGGTGCCGATGCGCTCGCCCTTGGCGAGACGGCCGACCACTTCCGGCATCTGGCCGGTGGCGATCACCACATTGACGCCGGCGCGACGCGCCACGTCAGCGGCCTGCAACTTGGTGGCCATGCCGCCGGTACCGAGCCCGCTGACGCTGTCACCCGCCAGCTTGCGCAGGGTGTCGTCGATGGTCTGCACCTCTTCGATGAGCTGGGCATCCGGGTTGGTACGAGGATCGGCGGTAAACAGCCCCTTCTGGTCGGTGAGCAGGATCAGCAGATCCGCATCGGCCAGGATGGCGGCGCGGGCGGAGAGGTTGTCGTTGTCCCCCACCTTGATCTCGGCAGTCGCCACCGCGTCGTTCTCGTTGATGACCGGGATGATGCGGTGATCGAGCAGGGTGCGCAGGGTGTCGCGGGCATTGAGGTAACGCTCCCTGTCCTCCAGATCGGCGCGGGTCAGCAACATTTGACCGATGTGCAACCCATAGAGGTTGAACAGATCCTGCCATACCCGGATCAGCTGGGTCTGGCCGACGGCCGCCAGCATCTGCTTGTTGGGCAGGGTTGGCGCCAATGGGGGGTGGCCCAGATGCTCACGGCCGGCGGCGATGGCCCCCGAGGTGACCACCACGACCCTGTGGCCGTGACGGTGCAAGGCTGCACACTGTCTGACCAGCTCGACCATGTGGGCACGATTGAGCTGGGAAGATCCCCCGGTGAGCACGCTGGTGCCCAGTTTGACGACTATGGTTCTGTTTTCCATGGGAGCAAAAAGGCTGAAATATAAGGAATCCCTTTATACCCACGGCCCTGTTGCCCTGCAAGGCAATTAACACCAGGGCAGAGGCGGGTGCAGGCAAAGCGGAGCAAGCAGCAAAGAAACGCCCCGCCAGCCGATGGGTGGCTGGCGGGGCGGCGGGTCATCAGGCGGCGGTGACGGTCAGCTCGTTGGTGACCTGCTCGGCGGGAGCGAGCTGGCAACCAAGCTGATGCAGCTTGTCACTGATGAGCTTGTAGAAATGATTGAGGGTACGTTCGACCTCTGCCTGATGCTTCTTGGGCAGCGGCTTGTTGAGCCACTCCCCTTCGGCGTTGTAGAAGCCGACCTGATAGTGATAGCTGAAGCTGTGATCCTGCTGCTCCAGCACCAGCCACCAGCCCCAGAACTCCCGCTTGTCCGGCGCCGGCTTGGCGCTGACACAAACGGAAAGGCAGTCGAAACGGTAACGCCCCTCTTCACACAGGTCCTCACGTAAATAGGGGCCAATCGCGGCAAACTGCCTCAGCAGTCGCTTGTAGGTCACTCTTTCTGACATGTTAACCTCCCTGTTGAACAAGCCACATCACCCTGGGATGACGTTATATTTTAGCGCTATATCATGTACATAGGTGCTTCTTGAGCCAGTCGACCATCTCTTTCAACGCCTCGTCGTATACCTCCAGCAAGGGTTGCTTGTCGAACACCACCGCCTTGCCGTTACGGCTGGCGGACGCCAATGCCCGGACATCCTGCTCGGGACAAATAAAATCTTTCTTGTGTCCAATACTCAATATCGGCACGGAAGTGCGAGTCCCCAGCAATCCTTGCGTCTTGAGTGAAAATACCTGGCACTTGGTACGCAGCGACTCCCACTGGGCCGCATCGGCCCCCAGCCGGTTGGCCAGCCCGTCGCGCATCATGCGCGGGCAGCGGGCAAACATCTCCTGATTGGTAAACACCTGGTTGACGCCGGCGCCGATGCAGACCACGGTCCTGAGCTTGAACGGCTCGATGAAGGCGAGCCGCGCCGCCACATTGCCCGCCAGGCGAAAACCCACCATGGCGATGCGCTGATGATCGACCCAGGCCACTTCGGACAGATGATTCAATACCGCCTGATGCAGCCGGCTGGTGTCCTGCACCAGCGGCCAATGCTCGGCATAGCCGATGCCCGGCATATCGAGCGACAGCATGCCGATGCCGTTGGGCTCCAGGCACTTGAGATAGAAATTGAGGAAGTCGACCTGCAGCGAGTCGATGCCACCGCTGACGATGACCAGGGGCACCGGCTTGTCGGTGGTCGGCAGGTGCAGGTAGCCCTGAATGTGCTTGCCGCGAAACGGCACCTGCAGCTCCTTGAGCGGCACCTTGAACAGGCGTCCCGCCTCGCGGTAGGCCATGTTGCCGAGCAGTTGGGCCTGATCCGCCAGCTCGTCATTCTTCAGATGGGGATAGCTGGCGATGGAGTAGTAGCGCACCGCCTTGAGCAGGCTTTTCAGGGCTGCGGCCCGCTCGCCTTGTGCCACCAGCTCGCGCCCCCGGTTGAAGTAGCGGCCGGCCAGCTGGCTCCACTCATAGACCCAGTTGCCGGGCACATAACCCTTGATGGTATCCAGGAAGCACTCGTGGGTACGCTCGCCCTCTCCCATGGCGATGCAGGCCAGGGTCTGCTCCACCTCGACCGGGTCCGCCCCTTGCCAGGCCCAGGTCGGCCGGCGCAGCAGACGATACCAGCGCGATGACATGGAACCGTCGATGAATGTCTCGTCGACATTGTCATCCTGCTCCGCGACCGGGCTGGAGTTGGAGACTTCCGAGGTCTCCAGCACCTTTTTTACCCGGGTAAAGAGCTTCTCGGTCAGGTTAAGGTCGTCGTTCAAGTCCAAAGCTATTACTCATACTGTCATGCAATGGCTCCATCTTAACCACTTTTCCCGCCCGGCAGCCAGTTGCACCACAAAAAAACAGGGCTCCATATAGGAGCCCTGTGAAGCTGATTCGCTGCTTACTCTTCGTCGCAGATCGGCGTGGCAAACTCCAGCGCCATATCCCACGGCTGTTCGATCCAGGTGTCTTGCGGGATGGCGACTTCGAAGTCATCCAGCAGTTGCTCACCCATCGGCTTGGCGAAGATCGCAATGAACTTGGCCTTGGGGTAGAGCTCGCGGATTGCCTTGGCGGTGGTGCCTGTGTCCACCAGATCTTCCACCACCAGCCAGCCTTCGCCGTCACCCGCGGTGGTGGCGGCCTTCACCACCACCAGATCACGCTGGTTGTTGTGGTCATAGCTGGAGATGCACAGGGTTTCGACGTTGCGGATGCCAAGTTCACGCGCCATCAGTGCAGCCGGTACCAGGCCGCCGCGGCTGACCGCGATGATCCCTTTCCACTGGCTGACGGGCAGTTGACGACGGGCCAGACGGCGCGCTTCACGTTGCAGGTTGTCCCACGATACGTAGAATTTTTTTGGCATGCTATCGATCTCAACGAGTTATAAAAACAATCAGTTACGACTTAAAAATCCGTGCTGATGCACGTGACTTCGTTAATGCTGACGGCCCTTTTTCCCAAATTCGGCTTGCACCGCGGCCGCCTCGGGATGAAGACCCTCGGCAGCGAAAACAGATGCAATGGAAGCAGGATGGGCAGAGCTGGCGGTCATGTCACAGAGGGAGCAGGACCGCAGACAGGCTGTTGGGCGGGCATGATACCATCGTTTGCGGATAAATTGACTGGCAAACGTATGCGAAATGCAGGAAAAAAATCGAAGCAAGTCCGGCTGACTCCCTCTTTTCCCTCTCCCAGGCGGAGTTCGCCGAGCAGCAGATAAAAAAATAGCAGGGGGAGGATGGATTCCTCACTCGCCTGCTGTTTTCGATCTGCCTGTCAGCCCGGCCGGCAACCTGCCTTAACGGCGGCTGGCGTAGGGGTTCGGATAGTTGAAACCCTGGGTATAAAGAGACTGGGCGAACCAATAGGTTGAATTGCTGCCTGACATCATAAACTCCTGATTGCTTAACAAGTTACGTACCTTAATGCGGGTTCAGATCCTTGAACGGACACTCGGTTCCATGGAGGCGCACTTGCTTTGCTTCGGTTCCCTGGAGGCATTCATCGTCATCCTGACGGGTGGCGAACCACGGTCATTAATTTACCAGCCGGCGCCATAAACTCAATATTTTTGTGATGCGAGTCACAAATTTTCTTTTGTGCTGGTTCGTTTCGTCCATACCGGAGCTGTACGCTGCCATTCCCCCGCTTGCCAGCACAAGCCGCCCGCAATTTGCGCTGATCGCTCACATTTTTGTGTGATTGACTGTATTATCGTTATCCTCTTGCTCGCCCCGCTACCGGGGCCCTGTCATCTTCCGTGCTGGTAAGGAGTCCCGACGTGGCACAGCTTAGTTCTCTCTCTCCCAAACTGATTTGGCATTTCTTCGAACAGATCTGCTCCATCCCCCACCCTTCCAAGCACGAAGCCCAGCTGAGCGCCTGGATCGTCCAATGGGCACAAGGGGAAGGTCTGGCGGTCAAGCAAGATTCCGTCGGCAACATCATCATCAAAAAACCGGCCACGCCGGGGATGGAAAACCGCAAGGCGGTGGTGCTGCAGGCGCACATCGACATGGTGCCGCAGGCCAACGCCGACACCCAGCACGACTTCACCAAGGATCCCATCGATGCCTACATCGACGGTGAATGGGTCACTGCCCGCGGTACCACCCTGGGCGCCGACAACGGCATGGGCATGGCCGGCTGCCTGGCCGTGCTGGCCGACAAGACCATCAAGCACGGGCCGCTGGAAGTGCTGCTGACCACCGACGAAGAGACCGGCATGACCGGCGCCTTCGGTCTGGAAGCGGGCTGGCTGGAAGGCGAGATCCTCCTCAACACCGACTCCGAAGAGGATGGCGAGGTCTACATGGGCTGCGCCGGCGGGGTGGATGCCAATATCCGCTTCCCGCTGGAGCTGGTCGCCGCCACCGAGGGTGAAGGTTTCGAGCTGCTGGTCAAGGGCCTGCGCGGCGGCCACTCCGGGGTCGACATTCATCGCGGCCGCGGCAACGCCAACAAGCTGCTGGTGCGTCTGCTCAAGGCCGCCGAGCCGCTGGGCCTGCGTCTGGCCGAGATCCATGGCGGCACCCTGCGCAACGCCATCCCGCGCGAGGCCCGTGCCAAGCTGCTGGTGCCCGCCGCCAGCGTCAACGAATTCAAGGCCCTGGTTGACCGTTATACCGGCATCTACCAGAGCGAGCTCGCCGCCACCGAAGCCAACCTGACCGTGCTGCTCACCACTCAGGAAAAACCGGCCCAGCTGATGAGCGAGTCCCTGCAGGCCCGCCTGCTGGACTCCCTGATGGCCTGCCCGAACGGCGTCATCCGCATGAGCGATGCCATCCCGGGCGTGACCGAAACCTCCACCAACCTGGGGGTCATCAAGACCCAGGATGGCGAAGTGTATGTGCAGTGCCTGATCCGCTCCCTCATCGACTCCGGTCGCGAGAGCGTCGAACAGATGACCCGCTCCCTGTTCAATCTGGCTGGCGCCAGCTGCGAGTTTACCGGCGCCTACCCGGGCTGGGCACCGAACGTGGACTCCCCGGTAATGGCGCTGGTACGGAGCAGCTACCAGACCCTGTTCGGCGAGATGCCGAACGTCATGGTGATCCACGCCGGCCTCGAGTGCGGTCTGTTCAAGAGCGCCTACCCGGAGTGGGACATGGTCTCCTTCGGCCCGACCATCCGCGGCGCCCACGCCCCGGGTGAGAAGGTGCACATTCCGGCGGTCGAGCGGTTCTGGCAACTGCTGGTTCACGTGCTGGAACAGATCCCGGCCAAATAAACCCGCAGGCCAAGGCCGACCGGCCACACCACATACCCCGCCAGGTGCGGGGTATTTTTTTGCCTGCTCCCACCCTTGGCATGTTTCCCCTCGAAACCGCCGGACGGCTCTGCCGCCCCCATCCGTGGCTCATCCAGACCCGTCAGCCAGACCATCAGGTGTCAATCTGAGAGCCTGCTGAAACCGTCTCCATAAGCAACCTTGGATTTGAAAACCCTTTCTATGATTTATGTAAATTTACAACACAAAAAGTTGATCCAGCTCACAGAAGACCATAGGATCAAAGCGTGACCCAGGTCACAGATAACAAATCAACGACAGAGCAATGAGGTGAATATATGTTTGAGAATCTGGCAGTTCTGTTCCACCTGAAGGGTGTAACCAGCAAGAAAGGCGTCGTAGAGAAAGATACCTATGCGCCAGCAACCCGCAACTACTACTTCCGCTATGGCGCCTGATGCCGCCAGCGGGCAATTTCGTGAAAGCGTGATCGAACATTTAAGTAGTAAAATTACAAAAAACAGCAATCCACACAGCAGCCATCCCCTTGCGGGGGAGCTGTCCTGCCCTGGCCAGATGTTCCACGGCCAAACCTGAACTCCAACCATGAAGATGGGGCCCGCAGGCCCCATTTTTTATTCGCTGTTTCCCGTGCCATCTTGCTGCGATGCGGGCACCGGCATCATACCGCCTTTCCCAGGGGGATGGCCTCGGCCAGCGGCAACGGCGTGTGGCAGGCCACCTGATGATCGGCCCCGTCGCACGGCTGCAGGCTCGGCGCCTTGGTGCGGCACAGCTCGCCGGCGTAAGGGCAGCGCTGATGAAAGTGGCAGCCGCTCGGCGGCGAGATGGGAGACGGCACATCCCCCGTCAGCAGGATGCGCTGACTGCGCCGACGCGGGTCCGGCACCGGAATGGCCGAGATGAGCGCCTGGGTATAGGGGTGGCGGGGCGCCAGGTAGAGCGACTGGGCCTCGGCCAGTTCAACGATCCGGCCCAGATACATCACCGCAATCCGATCCGAGATGTGCTTGACCACCGACAGGTCGTGGGCGATGAAGATGATGGCGAGGTTCATCTCCCGCTGCAGGGTGAGCAGCAGGTTGACTATTTGGGACTGCACCGACACATCCAGCGCCGACACCGCCTCGTCACAGACCAACAGCTTGGGCTTGAGGGCGATGGCCCGGGCAATGCCGATGCGCTGGCGCTGGCCGCCCGAAAACTCATGGGGATAGCGATCCACCGCGCTGCCGGGCAGCCCCACCTTCTCCAGCAGCTCCAGCACCCAGACGCGCCGCTGTTCGGCGTTGCCCTTGCCGTGGATGACGAAGGGCTCCTCCAGGATCTGCCCCACCGTGTGGCGGCTGTTGAGGGATTCCGCAGGATCCTGAAACACGATCTGCATCTCCTGGCGCAAAGATCGCATCTCTTTGGGCCGGAGGTGGGTGATGTCGCGCCCCTCGAAGGTGATGCTGCCGGCGGTCGGCTCGAACAGCTTGAGCAGGGTGCGCCCCAGGGTCGACTTGCCGCAGCCGGACTCGCCCACCAGCCCCAGCGTCTCCCCCTGCTTGAGATCGAAGCTGATGCCGTCCACCGCGTAGACATGATATTTCTTGCGCAACAAGCCGCCGCCCAGCTGGAAGTGCTGCTTCACGTCGCGCACCGATAAAAGCGTCTTCATACGGCTAGCTCCCTCCAGTGGTGGCAGGCCACCCCATGCCGCTCGGCGAGCTGCTCGGTGGCCGGAATGGCGCTCACACAGATCTCGGTGGCATGGGGACAACGGTTGGAGAAACGGCATCCGGCCGGCATCTCGTGCAGGGCGGGCACCTGCCCCTTGATGGTCCTGAGCAGGCTCTTGGGCTCATCTTCGAGCCGCGGGATCGAGCTCATCAGACCATGAGTATAGGGATGGCGCGGGTGGTCAAACAGCTCGAACACGTCGGCCTGCTCCACCGCCCGGCCGGCATACATCACCACCACCTCGTCGCACAGCTCCGCCACCACCCCGAGATCATGGGTGATGAAGATGATGGCCATGCCGGTCTGGGCCTGCAGCTCCTTCATCAACTCCAGGATCTGGGCCTGAATGGTCACATCGAGCGCCGTGGTCGGCTCGTCGCAGATGAGCAGCGCCGGCTCGCAGGCGAGCGCCATGGCGATCATCACCCGCTGGCGCATGCCGCCGGAGAGGTTGTGGGGATAGACGGCAAAGCGCTGGGCAGGCTCGGGGATCCCCACCTTCTGCAGCATGGCGATGGCCGCCTCCCTGCGCTGGGCCTTGCTGTAATCGGGACGATGAAGGTGGAACACCTCCATCAGCTGATCGCCGACCGTCTGCACCGGGTTGAGCGCCGTCATCGGCTCCTGAAAGATCATCGAGATGCGGTTGCCGCGCACCTTGTACATCTGATCCGGCGCAAGCGACAGCAGCTCCTCCCCCTGAAAGCGGATGGAGCCCGCCACCACCTGACCATGGGGTTTGGGCAACAGCCCCATGATGGCGAGCGAGGTGACGCTCTTGCCGCAGCCGGACTCGCCGACCACCCCCAGGGTCTGGCCGGGGGCTACCTTGAAGCTGACCCCGTCGAGCACCTTGATCTTGCCGTCGTCGACGGCAAACTCCACCGCCAGATCGCGCACCTCCAGAATGGGGGCCTTGCTCTTGTCATCCCCCCCATGATCCCGGGCGCCGGGGTGGGGAGCCTGTGTGTTGGACATGACTGCTGCTCCCTTCTGCGCCATATCAATGAAGTGCATAAGTCTTGTCGAGCAGGTTGATGGGCGTCAGCGCCTCCCCTGCCTCCTTGGCCTTCAGGGTCTCTTCCTTCACCTTGGGATCGAGCCAGAGCAGGCCGCCGCTGCTGTGAGGGTAGCCATCCATGGGCCAGTAGAGCAGATCCGGCGTGTTCTTGGTGGCGGGCACCTCGGGCAGCATCACGTAACGCCAGCTGCTGGCCCGCACGTAGTTGAGCTGCACCCCGGGCACGAAGATGGCGAGATCATAGATACGCTGCTGGATCTGGCGAGAGATCTCGGCCCGCTTGGCCATGTCGAACTCGACGTTGTAGGCGTCGATCAGCCCATCGAGCTCTTTGTCGGCCACGTTGAACAAATTGTTGGTCTGCGGCTTGTTGGCGTTGACCGAGTGGAACGACTCCCAATACTGCGGATAGAGACCGCCGCCGGCCCAGCCCATCCAGGCCGCCTCGTGTTTCTTCTCCAGCATCGCCTTGAAGCCGGTGGCGCCGTCCACCAGGTTGAGCTCCAGATCCAGCCCAGCCTTCTTGGCCTCTTCTTTGAGCACGGTCAACCGCTTGGAGTGCTCCTGGCTGGTGTAGGTGAGCGCGAGGGTCAGCCGCTCCCCCTTGTCGTTCTGCAGGATGCCGTCCGGCCCCGGTTTGCTGTAACCCGCCTTGGCAAAGTAGTCGCGCGCCTTGCTGATGTCGTAGGCCCGCTCCGGCAGCTGCATGTCGGTGAACTCGCCAAAACCCGAGCCGAAGGTGGTGGCTCTGTCGTAGTCGCCACGCAGCACGGTTTTAATCATCTTGTCGATGTTGAGGGCATGCTGGATGCCGAGCCGCACGTTGAGGTCAGCCAGCTTGGGAGTGGCGATATTGAGATGCAGCCCTTGACCGCCCTGCTTGGTGTCGGTCATGGCCATCACCTTCTGCACGTATCCCTGCTTGTATTCGGGAGTGACCGCTTTTTCATGCCACCAGTTGGGCAGGATCATCTCGAAGGTATCGAGCTCCCCTTTCAGGAAGTGACGAAAGGCGATGTTGTGATCGCGGATCACCTGCACCTTGATGGTGTCGAGGTTGAACCTGTGCTGGTTGTAGCGATCGTCCTTTGCCCACCACTCCTTCTGCTTGCTGAAGGTGATGGACTTGCCCTTCTTCACGTCGGTCATCACGTAGGGGCCGGTGGTGGGCACCACGGCCCAGTTGTACTGCTTCACCCAGTTGGGGGTCAGCTTGTAGTAGTGCTTGGGCTGCGGCCACAGCTCGGTGGTGTTGAGCAGGTCCAGCTTGGCCTTGCGGGTACCCGCCTTGACCAGAATGGTGTGGTCGTCAACCTTCTCCACCGCCACCACTTCGGTGGTGTAGTAGTTGTTGAACCAGGGCCCCTTGATGTCCTTGGAGCGCATCATCTCGTAGCCGAAGGTGTAGTCATCGGCAACCACCGGCTTGCCGTCCGACCACTTGGCGCGCGGATCCAGCTTGAAGTAGACGGTCTGGTTGTCCGGCGCGATGGCCCAGTGGGTCGCGAGCGACGGAATGGGGTTGCCGGTATTGGGGTGGAAGCTGATGAGCCTCAGCTGGTTGTCCATGATGAAGGAGCGGAACGCGCCGTTGGAGTCGGGCCCCACGGTGCGAAACGTCAGTGGAAAACTGTCCACGAACATGGTGATGCTGCCACCCGGCAGCGCCTTGGGCGAGGCGAACACGGGGTCGGTGTCATTGGTCTCCCACTTGAGATCCGCAGGCAGGCTGGCCGCCCACACCCAGGAGCCGTTCACCAGCACAAAGAGAGCACCTATCCATTTGATTTTATTTTTCATGTTTGACTTCCAGGTCATGCCCCTGCACTGGGGGCTTGTCGATTCAAGGGTGAGCAACCGGGGCCACAAGCCCGCCCCAGGTCACTGATAACGGGTAAATTTACGCGGATCGAACGCCTCGCGGATCGCCTCGCCAATGAAGGAGACCATGATCAGCACCAGGCTCACCGCCGCCACCACAGAGCTCACGATCCAGATGGCATCCAGGTTGTTGATGCCCTGGGAGAGCAGCTCCCCCCAGCTCGGGGTGGGCGGAGCCAGGCCGAAGCCCAGATAGTCCAGCGCCGTCAGGGTGGATATGTTGCCCACCACGGCAAACGGCGCCAGGGTCACGATCATCATCAGGGTGTTGGGCAGAATGTGGTGGAAGATGATCCGCCCAGTGCCGGCCCCCTGGGCCCGCGCCGCCATCACGTAGTCTCGCGCCCGCTCCTTGTAGGTGAGGGTGCGCATGTACCAGGTGATGCCCATCCAGCCGAACAGCACGTTGATGGCCACGAACAGGCCGAAGTTGGGCTTGGCCAGCGACACCAGGATCATGATGACGTAGAGAAACGGCACCTGGGACCAGATCTCGATAAAGCGCTGCAGCACCAGATCAAACCGCCCGCCGAGGAAGCCCATCATGCAGCCGATGGTGACCCCGATGGCATAACTGGCCACCAGCGCGATGAAGGCAAAGCCGATGGCGATGCGAAAGCCGTAGACCAGCCGTGCCAGCACGTCGCGACCGCTGGTGTCGGTGCCGAGCAGGTGGCGCTCGGCCAGGCTCGGGGCATAGGGTGGGTAGGCGTCCTGCTTGAAATCCTGCTCATAGGGGTTCCAGGGCACCGGCGGCAACACCACCCAATCCCCCTTGCCATCGGCGGCGAATTTGGCTTTTAGCTGGCGATAGTTGGTCTCGTACTCATAATCGAGCCCAAACTGCTGACCCGGGATCACGTCGCCATAGGTGGGAAAATAGAGCTCCCCCTGATAGCTCACCATCAGTGCCCGGCTGTTGACCAAGAGCTCCGCCAACAAGGAAAGCAGCACCAGGGTGGTGAAGATGATGAAGGAGTAGTAACCGCGCTTGATCGACTTGAAACGCTTGAGTTTTTTTAAGGTGACAGGGTTCATGTTCACTCTCCAAACCGCACGCGGGGATCGACCAGGGCAACGCAGATGTCGGAGACGATATTGCCCACCAGCATCAACATGGAGGTGATGGCCAGAATGCCCATCACGGTGGGGTAATCCCGCTCGACGATGGCCTCGTAGCCGAGCAGACCGATGCCGTCGATGTTGAAGATGGTCTCGATGAGAAAGGAGCCGCCGAAGAAGACGGTGAGCACCGATCCTAAGTGACTGGCGATGGGGATCAGGCTGTTGCGCATGGCATGATCGGTCACCGCCTTGCGAAACGGCAGCCCCTTGGCCACGGCGGTACGCACGTAATCCGCCGACAGGTTCTCCATCAGGCTGTTCTTCATGGTCATGGTGAGGATGGCGAAATCACCGATGGCGTAGGCGATGAGCGGCAGCAGGGCATGGGCGAACACGGTGCGGATCTGATCCCAACTGCTCTCCATGCCGTCGAACTCGTCCCCCGGGAAGCCCCCCATGGGCAGCCACTCCAGATGGAACGCGAACACAGTGATGAGGAAGATGCCCACCACGTAGGCGGGCAGCGCATAAGCCATGTAGATGAGCATGGAGCTGAGCGAATCGAAGCGGCTGTTGTGCCTGAGCGCCTTGGCCACCCCGAGCGGAATGGAAACGGCATAACTGAGCAGAAAGGTCGCCAGCCCGAAGAAGGCGGTCACCGGCAACCTGTCCTTGATGAGGCCCCACACCGGCTCGTAATAGCGGGTCGATTCGCCAAGATCCAGCACCGCCAGCTTCTGCAGCCACTCCCAATAGGCGACCAGCATGGGCTTGTCGAGCCCGTAAAAGGCCTTGAGCTCCTCGATCTGCTCGTCGGAGAGCGCCTGCGCCCCCTTGCTGCCGCTGGAGCGGCCCGATTCGTTCTGAGAAACCTGGGCTTGCAACAGCATGCGTTCGACCGGGCCGCCCGGCACGAAGCGGGTGATGGTGAAGACGAGCAGGGTGATACCGAGAAACGTCGGGATGATCAAAAGCATCCGACGTAAGAAATACGACAGCATGGTGGAACCTCGTCCTTGTTGTTCTTTTATGGCCAGTCACATCCGGTGACGGGCCTGTCCTTCCTGGCATTACTCACTGGATAGCCGGTTATTGACAGACTATCCGCTCGGTCACTGTAAAAGCTCTGCAACAAAAATCAAGTAGAACGAAGGGAATGACATGCCCCTTTGGCAAACCGTGGAATTTACTGTGAGTTTTTTATGAAAAAGCCAACTTCAAGATAAAAAACTGCGACATGAACAATTTAAATAACGTTTAAATTTTCAATCAAATTTACAAAAACAGCCAAACAAAAACATCTTTTTTATATAAAACAACAAGATATGATAAAAAAGAATTAAACTATCCTTCTCTATATGGACAAGCTGAAATCCGCTTCGACTATGCAATCTGAACCTCAGCCGAACACGCTACCAAAACAGAAAATAATGCTAAAAAAGTCTTGGTTAACAATATAAAAACTAGCGAGACATCCCCCTTATCGATAAGTTCAAAATTAATCAATAAAATGGAAAGCTCTCATTTTAACATCGATTTCACATCGTAAAATATCATCAAGTCAGAATAAATCGCTGCAAAACCAGAAGTATTAAAACATAGTCAGCTTATTGCGCTCTCCTTCCCCATTCGCACCGCCTCAATTGACGTCAGCCGTCAAAGCTTGATAAGCCTTACGCATCGCTCCAACGAGGGCGGTATGGAAGCAAACAAAAAAACAACCAGGAAGGATATAAGCGATGCTTAGGAAAAGCAGACTCTCTGCTGCCGTAGCGTTTGCCTTGGCGAGCGCGGCAGTAGTAGCCACCCCTGTTTTGGCCGAAGAGGGTCAAAACGTCGAAAAACTCCAGAAGATCAAGGTCACCGGCTCCCGTATCTCGCGCGTCGACGTGGAAGGTGCCACCCCGGTTGTCTCTGTCACCAAAGCCAAGATCGAACAGTCCGGTCAGCAGACCGTGGCAGATTACCTGAAACAGGCCTCCTACAACTCCTTCGGCGGCGTATCTCCCTCCTCCGGTAGCTCCTTCCAGTCCCAGTCTACTGTTGGTCTGCGCGGTCTCGGCTCAGAGCGCACTCTGGTATTGCTCAACGGTAAGCGCGTCGCCGGTTCTCCTACCATGGGTGGTACCTCCATCAACCTCAACACCATACCCATGGCGGCTGTTGAGCGGGTGGAAGTGAACTTGGATGGTGGCTCAGCCATCTATGGTTCTGACGCGATCGGTGGCGTCATCAACGTGGTGCTGAAAGAGGGTTACGAAGGTCTGACCTTCCAAGGGCGAATTGGTAGCCCAAGCGAAGACGGCGGTGACGAAAAGAGCGGTTCCATCGTAGCCGGTATTACCGGTGAAAAAGGCTCCCTGATGACTGTCTATGAGCACGACAAGAAGGACATCATCTACAGCCGTGACCGTGACTACCTCGCCAAACAAGGCAACGAATCACCCAGCGTTTACGGTCGCAACGTGGAAGGCATCACAGGCCTGGACGGCAATGGCGATCCTATCTGGACATATGGCCCGCTGGCAGGTTCCACCAATCCTGATGGCACCTGTAAAGACCCCTTTGTAAACGCTGATGGTGGCTGTAACTTCAATTACGGCCAGGTTGCCGCCAAGACGGCCTCTCGCAGCCGTGACACCCTCTATGTGAATGGCCGATATCACATCAATGACAACGTCGACTTCGTTCCCCAGATCATTGGTTCCCGGGTCGAGAGCTTTAGCCGCTTTGCTCCTGCTGCAGGCGCCTTTACCATAGATCCTGCCAACCCAAAAAATGCGCAGTTTTTCACTGATAACGGTCTGGATGCAGCAGCTACCCAAGGCCTGGGTGAAGCTGCCTATGCCTACTACCGTTTCAACAACGTCGGTACCCGTGACAACTTGGTCACAGACACGACTGGCAGTATGAACCTCGGCTTTGAGGGCACCATCGCCACTGAAAGCGTTGGTGACATGCAGTGGAACGCCGGCTACATGTACTCCAAGACCGACAACAAGGAAAACGGCACTGGCTATGTGCTGAAATCTGCCGCCCAAAAGGCTATCGAGGATGGCAAGTTTGTCGGTGGTGAATTTGATTCCTCCACCACGGCCTCCATGGCCGCCGACACCAGCCGTCGTTCCACTATGGACTTCTACCAGTGGTATGCCGGTGTCCAGTGGGACATGGGAGAGCTGCCGGCAGGGCCGGTCAGCTGGTACGCAGGCGCCGAATACAACGACTGGGTCTATGCCGACAAATACGATGCCCAATCGGAAGCTGGCAACATCATAGGCTCCGCCGGTAACTCCTCTGGTGGTGTTCGTGACGTGACTGCTGCCTACATCGAGTCCCTGGTACCCATCACAGATCAGATTGAGCTCAACGTCGCCGGTCGCTTCGACAAATACAGCGACTTCGGCAGTGCCTTCTCACCCAAGACCAGTCTGCGCTACCAGCCACTGGACAACCTGATGCTACGCACTTCTTGGTCCCGTTCGTTCCGGGCTCCCAGTCTGAGTGACCTTTACTCTGCAGACTCTTTCTCGGCCGACTGGGCCAAGGACTATGTCTACTGCGAAGCAAACGGTATCTCGGCTGCTGCTTGCCCCAACAAACAGTACGATACCACGCGGACTTCAAACGAAAACCTGAAGGAAGAGACCGCAGACACCTGGAACTTCGGCGTGGCTTACAGCCCGCTGGATGACCTGAACCTGTCACTGGACTACTACACGGTCAAAATCACCGACGTCATCCAGTTGAACTCTCTGCAGTCCATCATCTATGACGAACTGAACAACGGCAGCTCCAGCAACATCACTCGTAACAGCCAAGGCAAGATCAAGGGCGCTATCGCTCCCATGGTCAACCTGGGTGAACTGAACACCAGCGGCCTGGATTTCAAGGCTGACTACAAGTACGACCTGAACGTGGCAACCATTCGTTATGACTTCGGTGGTACCTACATCCTGGAATACAAGGAAGGTCTTTATGCCGGTGGGCCGGTTGTAGACAAAATTGGCCAGAACGGCAAGCCGCAGCTGCGCTTCAACTCCGGTGTCGGGGTCAATGTGCCGCAGTGGTGGAACATGGACACCTACCTGAGCGCCAGCTACATCGACTCCCAGAGCCAGGACTACATTGCCGATACCGGTGAGGAAGTGGGTCATATCGCCTCCCAGACCACCTGGAACCTGAACGTCGGTGTGGATGCCCCCTGGGACGGCAAGATCCAGGTCGGTGTGAAGAACATGTTCAACGTAGGTCCATCTCTTGAGAGCGATGGTTTCACCTACGACGAAGATGTGTACAGCATCGATGGTCGTATCTACTACCTCGACTACACCCAGAAGTTTTAATCAACTCCCGTTGAGATATAAACCCAAGCCGGCCCGGTCGGGCCGGCTTTGCCCAACGTCCAAGGAAGTTACGGAGATAGGGTAATCCTATGAAAACAAGGACAATTACAATGAAGAAAGCGCTCCTCGGCAGCCTGGTTTCTGCTGCCTTGCTGACCAGCTTCAATCTGAGTGCCGCCTCTGCCAGCCAGGCAGTGGACGCTCAAGCCGCCACCGACAATGCATCCAAAGTATCCCAGCAGAAGATCGACAACTACGCCGACTCTGCCGAATCCGCCCTCGCCCAGTACAAGGCCGCCCTGCGTCAGGTCGACAGCCTGCGTACCTACAACGAACAGGTAGGCAAAATGGTCGACTCCCAGAGCAGCGAACTGGCCTCGATGCAGCGCCAGATCGCCCAGATCGATCAGACCAGCACCGAAGTGGTGCCGCTGATGCTCAAGATGATCGACTCCCTCGAGCAGTTCGTGGCGCTGGATCTGCCGTTCCAGAAGGTCGAGCGGGAGGATCGCGTCGCGGCTCTGACCGACCTGATGAACCGGGCCGATGTCACCATCTCCGAGAAGTACCGCAAGATCCTGGAGGCCTACCAGATCGAGGAGGGCTTCAGCCGCACCATCGAATCCTACAAGGCCAGTCTGGCCAAGGATGGCGGCGAGAAGACCTACGAGTTCCTGCGCGTCGGCCGCATCGCCCTGCTCTACCAGTCCCCGGACGGCAATGAGACCGGCATGTGGAACAAGAAGACCCGTCAGTGGGAAGAGTTGCCCCAGGAGTATCGCAGTGCAGTGGAACAGGGCCTTCGCATCGCCAAGAAGCAGGCGCCCCCCGCCCTCATCAAGCTGCCGGTTCAAACTGCGGAGAAAGCATCATGAAAGGAATCAAACTTGCCATCGCCTCGCTGATCGCGGGCGCTACCCTGATCACCCTGCCGGTGACCGCCGCCGAGAAACCGGTGGATCTGAACGCCCTGCTCAATCAGGTCAAGGCCGCCAGCACCACCGAATCTCAGCTCAACAAGGAGCGGGAAGCCCGCTTCCTGGCCGACAAGAACGAGCAGACCGCCCTGCTGGCCAAGGCCAAGGCCGAACTGGCCGCCGAAACGGCCAAGGGTGAGCGGCTCAAGGCCACCTTCGATGCCAACGACAAGCAGCTGACCGAGCTGACCGAGACCCTGCGCCAGCGTGCCGGCAACATGGGCGAGATGTTCGGGGTACTGCGCCAGTTCGCCGGCGAGTTCAAGGGGATCTTCAACGCCTCTGCCCGCCGGGTCGAGCATCCGGAGCAGACCGCCCTGCTGACCCGCCTGGCCGAAAGCAAGGAGCTGCCCTCCAGCGATGACCTGACCGCCTTCTGGACCACCACCCTCAGCCGCATGGTCGACGGTGGCAAGGTGAGCCAGATCCCGGCCACCGTGGTCTATGGCGAAGGCAACCAGGCCGAGAAGACCGTCACCCAGATCGGTGAGTTCAACACCGTCTCCGAAGGCAAGTACCTGACCTTCGTGCCGGAGACCGGCAAGTTCGAACAGCTGCCCCGCCAACCCGACAAAGGGGTGCTGGAGCCCATCGCCGACTTTGAACAGGGTGGCGGCGGCGTCAAGCCGATCTTCGTCGACCCGTCCCGCGGCGTGATCCTCTCCCTGCTGGTGCAGTCGCCGACCTTGAAGGAGCGGATCGACCAGGGTGGTGAAGTGGGCTACGTCATCATGGTGCTCGGCGTACTCGGCACCCTGCTGGCGCTGTTCTGCGGCGCTCGCCTCTCCCTCATCGGCGGATCCATGCGCAAGCAGCTCAAATCCGATCAGATCATCAAGGGCAACCCCATCGGCGAGATGCTGGGGGCCTACCAGAGCCATCGTGGCGACAACATCGAGGATCTGGAGTCCAAGCTCGACGAGATCATCCTGCGCAACGTGCCCAAGTTCGAGAAGGGCATCAGCATCATCAAGCTGATCGCCTCGGTCGCGCCGTTGCTGGGTCTGCTGGGTACCGTGGTCGGCATGATCGCCACCTTCCAGGCCATCACCCTGTTCGGCACCGGCGATCCCAAGCTGATGGCGGGCGGTATCTCCGAAGCCCTGGTCACCACCATGCAGGGTCTGGTGGTCGCCGTGCCCATGCTGTTCCTCTACACCATCGTACAGACCCAGAGCCGTCGTCTGATCCAGGTGCTGGAAGAGCAGAGCGCCGGTTTCGTCGCCCGCTACCAGGAACGTCTGCACGCCTCCAAAGCCGCAGCGTAAGGAGTCACCCATGTGGTTCTGGTTGATTGAAGAAGTCGAGTCGGTCCGCCGGTTTCTGGGATTGGGGGGCGACGTACTGGTCGCCCTGTTCTTCCTGACCCTGATGATGTGGGCCCTGCTGCTGGAGCGCTGGTTCTACTTCATGGCGGTCTACCCCAAACAGGTGAAGCAGACCAAGGCCGCCTGGCTGGCCCGCACCGATCACCTCTCCTGGTCCGCCAAGCAGATCCGGCGCGAGCTGGTCTCCCGGGTGGCCATGGCGGTGGACAAGGGGATGCCGGTCATCAAGGTGTTGATCGCCCTCTGCCCGCTGATGGGGCTGCTCGGGACTGTGGTCGGCATGGTGCAGGTGTTCGACACCCTGGCCATCACCGGCACCGGCTCACCGCGGGCGATGGCCTCGGGGATCTCCAAGGCTACGGTACCGACCATGGCAGGCATGATTGCCGCCCTTTCCGGCCTGTTTTTTGTCAACCAGCTCGATCACAAGGCCAAGCTGGCGGTCGAGAAGCTGGAAGACAACCTGAAACACGGTTGATGCAGGATGCACTCCCCCGCCGGGCCCGGCTCTGGCGGGGGCACAGAACAAGCAAGGAGTTTTTGCCATGAGAAAACGTCACAGCGACAGCAGTGCTGATGAGGCGGCCATCGATTTGACCCCCATGCTGGACATAGTGTTCATCATGCTGATCTTCTTCATCGTCACCACCTCGTTCGTCAAGGAGTCCGGCGTGGAGATCAACCGCCCGAGCGCCAGCACGGCCGAGACGGTGAAGAAGGGGAACATCATGGTCGCGGTCCGTGAAAACGGCCAGGTCTGGGTCGACAAGCGCATCGTCGAAGTAGGTGCCGTGCGCGCCAACATCGAGCGGCTGCGAGCCGAAAACCCGGAGAGCGCCGTGGTGATCCAGGCCGATACCGAATCCCGTTCAGGTCTGGTGGTCCAGGTCATGGATCAGATCCGCATGGCCGGTGTCCAGAACATCTCCATCGCGGCGAGCAAGAGCAGCTGATGCCGGAGCGAGCACCATGAGATACCTGATATCGTTGGCGGTCTCCTGTGTGGTGGTGTTCTTCCTGTTTCTGGGAATGAACAAGCTCATCACACCGGATCACCGGGAGTTGGTGGAGAAGGAGGACGTCAGCATGACCGACTTCATCCGCATCAAGCCTCAGGAGACCCTGCAAGAGAGACAACGCGAGCTGCCCAAGCCGCCGCCCCCGAACCGGCCCCCTCCCCCTCCCGAGATGGAAGTGGCCAGCACGGATCGGCCGCAGATGGAGAGCTCGCCGATGGACATGCCCAAACTCGACATCCCGGTCAACATCGGTGGTGGCAACGCCCTCGGTGCCTACAGCACCGGCGGCGGTGGTGGCGGCATGGGTGGCAACAACGGCGCCATTCCGCTGGCGACCTTCGAGCCCATGATGCCCCGCAAGGCGGCGCTGGCCGGCCTCGCCTCCGGCAAGGTACTGGTGGAGTTCACCGTCACCGAGCGCGGCACCGTCAGCAACGTGCGGATCGTCAAGGAGGATCCTCGCAGCTACGACCTCGGCAAGGAGGCCCGCAAGACCATCGCCAAATGGACGTTCAAGCCGGCCATGGTCGATGGCAAACCGCAGGCCACCCGCATGCAGCAAGAAATCGAGTTTGCGGTCAACTAAGGAAGGTGGCGATGAAAAAGTTACATACCCTGATCCTCGCCCCGGTCGCCATGGCGGTGCTGCTCAGCACCGCCGGCTGGGCCGCCGAGCAGCCTGCTCTCTCTGATCGCGCCTACCGCGCGGTCAACAAGGCGCAGGCACTGATCACCGAGAAAAAATACGGCGAGGCCAATGCCAAGCTGCAGGAGGCGCTGTCCGGCGCCGGCGAGCGGGTCTACGACAAGGGGGTCATTTTGCAGACCCTGGGCTTCGTAGCGGCGCAGCAGGAGAAGTACGGTCAGGCGACCAAGTACTTCGCCGACGCCATCGCCACCGGCGGGTTGCCCCAGCCGGTGGCCCAGCAGGTGCGCTACAACCTGGCCCAGCTCTACATGGCGGAGGGCAACTTCAAGGCCTCCATCAGTACCATGAACCAGTGGTTTGCGAGCCTGGGCAAGGACGAGAAGCCGACCCCGCACGCCTACATCACGCTGGCCAACGCCCATGTGCAGCTCAAGCAGTATCGGGAAGCCATTCCGGCGGTGGACAACGCGATCAAGCTCTCCGCGGGCAAGGCGCCGGAGTCCTGGTATCTGCTGAAGATGGCGGCCCACTACGAGCTGAAACAGTACAAGCCGGCCACCGAGGTGCTGACCGCGCTGGTCGACCGCTATCCGGAGAAGAAGAAGTACTGGACCCAGCTGTCGGCCATGCACATGCAGGCTGGCAACGATGGCAAGGCGCTGGCGGCGCTGGAGGGGGCCTACAACCTCGGCATGCTGACCGAGGCGGCCGAATTGCAGCGTCTGGCCAACTACCTGGCCTTCGCCGGCATTCCCCACCGCGCCGCCCGCGTGATGGAGAAGGCGATGAAGGAGGGGACCATCGAGAGCAACGCGGCCAACTACAAGGCGCTGGCCAACTACTGGCACCAGGCCAAGGAGCTGGACCCGGCCATCGATACCCTGGCCAAGTCCTACAAGCTGGCCCCCAACGCCGAGCTGCAGCTCAAGATGGCGCGCATGATGATCCAGAGCAAGCGCTACCAGGATCTGGTGGCCTTCGCCGCCAAGCCCGCCGCCAATGCCAGCGGCGAGCAGCGGGCGGATCTGAAGTTCCTGACCGGGGTCGCCTATTTTGAGCAGCAAAAACCGAAGGAGGCGCTCTCCGCCTTCACGCAGGCTGCCCAGAACGGCAACGTCAGTGGCCGCGCGTCGCCCTGGATCAGCTTCTTGAAGGAGCAGCAGGGCGGCGCCGTCACCCAATAAGCAACCCAGGCGTGCCGGCCCGGGGCATCTGTTCCCGGCATGACACGCAATGACACCCGGCAGGACGGGCACCCTCCCCGCCCTGCCGGTCAACAACAAGGGGGTCACCCCGCAGATTGCCTTGGTGGCAATTGGCCGCTCCCCGGAGCGGTCTTTTTTATGTCCCTGCATTTATTATCCCGCCATAAAAAAATCCGGAGCTTGGGCTCCGGATTGGGTCATTGCCTTGCGAGAGGACTGGCTGAGTACCGACCAGCCCCTCAAGCGGTCATCAGTAGCTGCAAACCAGCTTCCAGCTGCCGTCACCCGCCTTGGGCTCGCTGCTGGTCCACCAGTTGGCCTGCCACACCGCCTTGTTGTTGGTCATCCGATCACCGCCGTTGGCGTGATCCCCCTGCGGCCAGGTCGGATAGGCCTTGTAGGCGGCCGGGTTGACGTTCTGGCTGCTGCAGGTGGCGCCGCCCGGGTTCTCACCGCCACCACTGCTGCCCAATACGGCCTCCGGTAGGGCCGGGAACTCGGCCTTGAGGCCCGCGGTCTGGGTGCCGCTGATGATGCGGATACCGCTCGGCACACCGGCGGCCGGCAGATAGTAGGTCATCGCCACTTCCACGTCGCTGCCCGGCGCCCACGCCTTCCAGGTCGGCAGCGTAAAGGCCGCCTTGTGGAAGTCCTTCTCGTTGGCGATGCCGTCGGAGTTCTGGTTGCCACCGCTCTCCACCACTTTCAGCCCCATCCCGCTCTGGTCGGTGATGGTGTCGGAGGTGGAGGTGGGCACCAGGAACTCGATGCGAGTACCGCCAGGAATGGTCTGGGTCGAGTTGTTGGTGAGCTTCAGGGTCGGGTTGATCGGGTAGTTGGAATCCCCCTCCTTGAAGCCGGAGAGGCTCACCGCGATGTCGAGCTGGGTGGTTGGCGCCGCCAGATCGTTCTGCTTGGTGTTGTACTTGGCTGCCTTGGCGAACTTCTCGTAGGCGAGCGTGGTCAGCGTGCTGCCCATACCGTACTCGTTCTTGGCCGGATCGAAGGCGTAGTCACCCGCCATCTCCCAGAACATGACCCCGCCCAGGCCCCGCTTGACGATGTAGTCGAGCTTGTGGCCCATGGACTCTTCATCTTCGGTGGAGAGGAACACCTTCTTCTCTTCGTTCCACAGCCAAGGTGCCTGCGCCTTGTCATCGTAGTAACGCACGTACTTGCCCTGTATCACGTGAGCCGGGTTGTTGGGATCCAGACCCCAGGCCTGGCCGTAGCTCGGCATGGTGGTGATACCCAGGCTGGCGGCGTTCTCCAGGTTCTTGGCATGCCACATGGGCACGGCGCCACCACCGATCTCCTTGCCGTTCTTGTCGAGATCATGCCAGATGTTGTCGATGCCGACCGCCCCGTTGCCGCACGGAATGGTGCTGCCACCGGTGCCCGGCTGACAATCGCTCTGGCTCGGCAGGGCTGCCTTGCCGGCCAGGCCGTGAGTGCCACCGCTGACCCCTTGCCAGCCGCGGGTGTAGTAAGGCACACCCACGTTGATCTTGCCGGCCGCCAGGGCGCCACGGAAGTAGTGGGCAGACCAGGCCGCGTTGAGGTAGCCGATACCGCCAAACTGGCTCTGGGTATAGACGCCCCAGTGGGCAAGTTCGGCATCAGCCTTGTTGTCAAACAGGGCCGCGTTGTGACCGACGAAGTTGTTCCAGGCGCCGTGGAAGTCGTAGGTCATCAGGTTGACGTAGTCGAGGTACTGGGTGACCTGGAAGTTCTCCATGCCGCGCAGCAGGTAGGCCGAGGCCGGCGAGGCAATGGTCAGCATGTACTTGCGACCATCCTCGCTGCCGGCGCTGTCGAGTTTGCTGCGCAGGGTCTGCATCAGCACCTTGTAGTTGGCAAACAGCTTGCCGCGGCACTGGTTGGAGAGCGGGAAGTCATTGGGGTTGCCCGCATCCTTCATGGAGGTGGGGTATTCGTAGTCGACGTCGACCCCGTCAAAGCCGTACTGACGGATGAAGCTCACCGCCGAGTTGGCAAAGGCGTTGATGCCGTCATTGTTGACCGAGCAGTCACCCTTGGTGGTAGCGGTATAGAAGCCGCGGGTATCGGCCCAGCCCCCCACCGAGATCAGGGTCTTCACGTCCGGATACTGCTTCTTGTACTTCGACAGCAGGTTGAAGTGGCCCTTGTAGGCAAACTCCGGATCCATCTCGGCACCCGGCACGCCGTCCCAGGTCATCTTGGTCGCCGAGTCGTCCACCTTGATGGTGTGGCTCTGCTCGTCCACCGCCGCGAAGGCGTAGTTGATGTGGGTGATCTTGTCCCAGGGGATATCGCTCACCAGATAGGAGGGCAAGCCGTTCTTGCCGGTACGCCAGGAGGTGAAATAACCGATGACCCGACGGGCGTGATCATCCCCCATGCACTCGTAACCGTCCGGGCGGTAGATCTGGCGAATGTCGCAGGAGAGGTTGCCACCGGTAGGCGGCAGGGCTGCCTCTTCCACCTGTACGTCAACCTGGCTCGATTCGCCGCTCAGGTTCTCCTTGTCGGTCGCCACCAGCTTGAGGCCGGCCAGCCCCTTGCTCTGGGGCGTCCAGTTCACCTGCCAGGGGGCACTGGTGTCTTCACCCACCTTCTTGCCATCGACGAACAGCTCGACCTTGGCGACGTCGTTGTTGGCATCGGTGACGTTGCCGCTCACCGCCACGCTGCGACCCAGGGTCACCTTGGCGCCGCTGGCCGGACTGCTGATGCTCACCTTGGGCGCCTCTGGCGCCACCACGGCGGCGACGTTGAAGCTCGAATCCGCCTCGCTCAGCACCTTGCCATCTTTATCCAGTGCCCGTACCTTGAGGGCATGGGCGCCGACACCGGCGGCACTCCAGCTGCCGTTCCAGGGCGAGGCGCTCGCCGTGGCCACCAGCTTGCCGTCGATGAGGTATTCCACCCGAACCAGCGCCGTCACCGGGCCGCTCAGAGTCACCGCCAGCGCGACGCTGGCCCCCTCGTTGAAACTGGCGCCGGCAGCCGGCGAGCTGACGGCTACGCCGAGCGCCGGGGGCGGCACGTCCCCGCCATAGAGTTTCCAGGCATCGGCCCAGACCACACCCACCCCGGGGGCGTAGTGATAGGGCGAGGCCCCGCACCAGCCGGAGTAGGGAAATTCTTTGCACTCATAGAGATTGCCGACGTTGCTGACGATGTCGCCGGCCTTGTAGGCGGTACCGGCCTGATAGGCGGGATAGGCGGCCTGTGCCCAGGCGGGCATGGCAGCCAAAGCCACCAGCATGGCAAGCCTGCTGGGCCTTAGGGTCTGTTGCATATTGTTATCTTCCTTGTTTTGTCTTGGCATTGGTCACCAAGGCAAAGAACAAGCGCAACCTGCGTGATGGGCGCAGACAACTGGCAATGGACCTGCCACAAACATCACCCTCACCCTGGGAAGCCCCGCTATCTGGATCGCACGATCTGAAGACCGGAGGCATTGCGTCCCGGCATCTCGACCGGTTTGCCCTTTACCTGGGTTCCGTGAGGAACAAGCCGAGTATAGGAATCAACCAGCCGAGTCTCAATCTTCATTCTCGAGGAAAAATATGTGGATGCCAGCCAGATCACATTTTCACTGATGTGACGAAATAACTCTTTTGTCATTAATTTCATACTGTTAGCCAAGTCAAAAAAACCGGCATTGCCCTCATTTGTATCCCCGTAATGTGCGTTGGCTCACTGGTATGACATGCCAGAAATGTGACAATGCGCGCCCTTGGCCAATGCGCCAAGGCTATGGAAACACTGGCAAAAAATAAAAAAGGAACAGTTATGAAAGGAACACGTACCCTGCTGTCGCTGGCCGTGGGGCTTGCGCTCGCCTCCCCGTCCGTCTATGCCGCCGGCTTCAGCTGCCCGGCCGACAGTGCCCTCACCCCGATCCCGGTCATTCAGGGCAGCGGCGACAAGAGCCCGCTCATTCCCGCCGACAAGTTCGAAAGCCCCCAGAGCGTCACGGTCAAGGCAGTGGTCTCTGGCCTTGGCGAGAGCCTCAACAAGGGTTTCTACCTGCTGGATGTGCAGGGCGACGGCAACCCCCAGACCTCGGACGGCATCTTCGTCTTCCTGAACGACAAGAACTTCGCCAGCAAGCATCCGGACATCAAGCCGGGTGCCGAAGTCTGCCTGGAGGCCAAGGTCGAGGAGTATTACAACCACACCCAGCTCAAGCCGGTGTTTGACAGCGGTACCCCACGCCTGCAGGTCGTCGCCCAGGGCTCGGTCCCGGCCGCCATCCCGCTGCGGGTGCTGGAAAACGAGACCCTGGCCCGGGCGCTGGAGCGCCACGAAGGGATGCGGGTACGGCTCGACGCCGACAGCGCGCTCAAAATCAGCCGCAACTTCAGCTACGACTACGCCGCCCGACGCAACAACCTGGTGCTCTCCCACCAGGCACCGCTGATGAAACCGACCCAGCTGCACGATGCCGACAGCAAGGCCGCCAAGGCGCTGGCCAAGGCCAACGCCGGCAACCGGGTGTTCCTCGAATCGGACTTCAAGGCCGCCGACGGCAAACTGCCCTGGCTGCCGGCCTGGGAGCCGGAGCAGGGTTACCTGCGCATCGGCGATGCCCCGGTCAATCTGGACGCCATGGTGGGTTACAGCTACAACGAGTACCGGCTGATCGTGCCGCAGGATCAGGTGATCACTGCCGGCGATCTGCTGCGCACCAGCGACAACGACCGCCAGAGCGCCCCGGCCCGTGCCGACGGTACCGATCTGCGCGTCGGCAGCTTCAACGTGCTCAACTACTTCACCAGCCACTCCAGCGTGGGCGGTGCCCTCAACGTGCTGTGCAAGGATCAGGCGGATGCGGACAGCGCCAAGGGCTGCAACCGCGGCGCCAAGAACCTGGAAGATTTCCAGAAACAGCGCGCCAAGATCGTCAATGCCATCACCGAGATGGATGCCGACCTGCTTGGCCTGATGGAGATGGAGAACAACGGCTTTGACAGCCACTCCGCCATCAGCGACCTGGTACAGGCCCTCAACGCCCAGCAGAAAGAGGCGGGCAAGCAGTACGCCTTCGTCACCCTGCCCAAGGCGCTGCTGCAGGGCGAGCACTACTTCGGTGGCGACGCCATCATGGTGGCCATGATCTACCGGCCGGCCAAGCTGGCACCGCAAGGGGACGCCAACGTCATCACCCTGCCGGTGCAGAAGTACCTGGATGCCAAAGGGGTCGAGAAACAGGCCTCCCAGCGTGACTCCCTGGTGCAGACCTTCACCGTTGAAGGCAGCAAGGATCCGCTGACCCTGGTGGTCAACCACCTGAAGTCCAAGGGTTCAGGCTGTCTCGAGAACCTGGATGGCAAGGAGCCGGCCGATCTGCAGGGCAAGTGCACCGAGTTTCGGGTCAGCGCCGCCAAGGTGCTGGGCGAGGCGGTGAACAAGCTGCCCGGTCAGGTGCTGCTGGTGGGCGACTTCAACTCCTACGCCCGGGAAGATGCGATCCGGGTGCTGACCGACTATGTGCCGACCGACGGTCAGCGCAAGATAGTCTCCGCCTCCCAGACCTTCCTCGGTGACCAGGTCTTTGAGCAGACCGGCAGCGAAGTGGCCAAGAGCTACGGCCTGGTGGACATGAACGTCAAGTTCAACAAGGAGAAGGCCATCTCCTACAGCTACGAGGCCGAGCTCGGCACTCTGGACTATGCCCTCGCCAACCCGGCGCTGGCCGGCAAGGTGATCGCCGTGGCCGACTGGCACATCAACTCGTTCGAGAGCAACCTGTTCGAGTACGGCCGGGACTTCACCGGCGACATGATCAAGTCTGACAACCCGTTCAGCGCCTCCGACCACGACCCCATCATCGTCGACCTCAAGCTGAAAGAGGAGAGCAACGGCGGTGGCGGTGCCATGGGCGCCCTGCTGCTGGCACTGCTGCCGCTGGCCTGGCGTCGTCGCCACGGCTGATGACTCATCGCCATCAAACCAAAAGCCCGCAGCGATGCGGGCTTTTTATCGGCCGGCCGGCACAACCGGTGTGCCGAGCACAAAACAAAAAGGCCACCGCAGTGCGGTGGCCTTTTCTACTTTCGTTACGAAAGATGGTGGAGCTACGCGGGATCGAACCGCGGACCTCTTGCATGCCATGCAAGCGCTCTCCCAGCTGAGCTATAACCCCTTGGATTCCAGATTGTTCGAGGAGAATTTGGTGGAGCTACGCGGGATCGAACCGCGGACCTCTTGCATGCCATGCAAGCGCTCTCCCAGCTGAGCTATAACCCCAACTCACCTCGGCGCTACCAAAGTTATCTCCGGCAACGGAGGCGCATGATAGGCACCGACCGCTTTGCTGTCAACCCAAAAATAACGCCGATTCGCGCGTTTAGTCAAAATTCAAGCAGTTAGCCGATTTAACCGGCAATGACACAGCTATCTCGCTGTTTTATGTCACAAAACCGGCCTTTGGCCAAAAACAAAGGGCCCCCGTACGGGAGCCCTTTCTCAAGCACTGGCTGGCGCTTATTCGGCGGCCATGCGCGCTTCGATATACGCCAAAGCGCGGTCGATGCGGGCAAGAACCCGCTCCTTACCCACCAGCGCCATCACGGCGTCGATGGCAGGGGACTGACCGAGACCGGTGACCGCCACACGCAGCGGCATGCCGACCTTGCCCATGCCCTGACCCAGCTCGGCGGCGGTCGCTTCAATCAGCTCGTGCAGCGCTTCGGTAGTCCAGCTATCCAGGGCAGCCAGCTTGGCCTTGGCCAGGGTCAGCGGCTCGGCAGCCACGCCGCGCAGATGCTTCTTGGCAGCCGCTTCGTCGATGGCCTCAAAATCTTCGAACAGGTAGCGGCTCTGGGCGGCCATCTCGACCAGGGTGTTGCAGCGCTCGGCCAGCAGAGTCACCACCTCTGGCAGTGACGGGCCCTTGCTGGTATCGATCTTCTGGTCGGCCATGTGCCAGGCCAGATGCTTGGCCACATAGACCGGATCCAGGCTGCGCATGTAGTGGTTGTTCAGCCACAGCAGCTTGTCGGTGTTGAAGGCGGAGGCAGACTTGGAGATGGCATCCAGGCTGAACAGCTTGATCATCTCGTCCAGGCTGAAGATCTCCTGATCGCCGTGGGACCAGCCCAGACGCACCAGATAGTTCAGCAGCGCTTCCGGCAGGTAACCGTCGTCGCGGTACTGCATCACGGAGACCGCACCGTGGCGCTTGGAGAGCTTGGCGCCGTCGTCACCCAGGATCATGGAGACGTGGGCAAACTCCGGTACCGGCGCGTTCAGCGCCTTGTAGATGTTGATCTGGCGCGGGGTGTTGTTGATGTGGTCTTCGCCACGCACCACGTGGGTGATCTCCATGTCCCAGTCATCGACCACCACACAGAAGTTGTAGGTCGGCGCGCCGTCGGTACGGCGGATGATCAGATCGTCCAGCTCGGTGTTGGCGAACTCGATGCGGCCACGGACGTGGTCATCGAACACCACGGAGCCTTCGGTCGGGTTGCGGAAGCGAATAACGTGCGGCGCATCGGCCGGGTGATCGTGGGCGTGATCGCGGCACTTGCCGTCATAGCGGGGCTTCTCGCCGTTGGCCATCTGGCCTTCGCGCAGCGCTTCCAGCCGCTCCTTGGAGCAGTAGCACTTGTAGGCACGGCCGTCAGCCAGCATCTCGTCGATCAGGCCGTTGTAGCGATCGAAGCGCTTGGTCTGGTAGTAGGGGCCC
The DNA here is from genome assembly GCF_027706125.1 of Aeromonas sp. Y318-1. NCBI lineage: Bacteria > Pseudomonadati > Pseudomonadota > Gammaproteobacteria > Aeromonadales > Aeromonadaceae > Aeromonas > Aeromonas sp. Y318-1. The sequence goes on along the minus strand of NZ_JAPDCM010000005.1, from coordinate 4,171 downwards.
TCATCCCAGTTCAGCTCCAGCCATTCCATGCCCTCAATGATGGCGTCGATCGCCTCCTGAGTGGAACGTTCCAGGTCGGTATCCTCGATACGCAGCACGAACTCACCGCCCTGGTTCTTTGCAAACAACCAGGAATAGAGTGCGGTACGGGCACCGCCGACATGCAAAAAGCCGGTCGGGCTGGGAGCAAAACGGGTTTTGACTTTCATCTTTAAGCCTTGTGTAGAGGGCCTTGGGCCAATTCGTTAAAAAAACCGTCGCATTTTAGCACCGACAATGACGGATGGGAAAACCATGCAGCCGCAGCGGGCAAAAGTAGGGGGTTACACAGGCGTCCCGGCCGCTTGCCACCTGATATTTGAAGGGGATCGCAAAACAAAATCCCGGTTTCCGTTTTGCTATGACAAGTGTTGGAGAGCTGCCTCCTCCGGCCGATATCCAAATAACGCTCACCAACAAGGAAGAGACGATGCAGTTCCGTTCTATCCAGAATCGCATTCTGGTGATGGCCGGGATCGCCATGACCGCCGCCCTGGTCATCCTGATCCTGCTCAACCAGTACTCGGGTCAACAGACCCAGAAGCTGACCATCAGCTCCAGCCGCGCCGCCCTGCAGCAGGAGGCATGGCAGAAGGTCAGCGCCAACGCCCGTGCCGAGGCCGCCACCATCACCCAGTTGCTGCAAAAGGGGCTCTCCTATACCCAGCAGATGGCCAGCACCCTCGCCCTGCAGCAGGAGGGCAAACTGCCGCTGGATCGCCAGCAGGCCACCGACCTACTCAAGGCCCAGCTCGCCCTCGAACCCCAGCTCTACGGCGCCTTCGCCGGCTTCGAACCCAACGGCTTCGACGGCCAGGATGCCAGCTTCGCCGGCCAGACGGCGCTGGGCAGTGACAGCAAGGGACGCTTCGTGCCCTACTTCTATCGCGACAAGGAGAGCATCGGCACCGACCTGCTGCTCTCCATCGAGAAGAGCGATCCGGACGAGTTCGGCAATCCGGCCAACGACTACTACGCCTGCCCGAAACGGGAGGGACGCTCCTGCCTCATCGACCCCTTCAAGGTGGACATCAACGGCCAGCAGGTGCTGGTGAGCACCATCACCACCCCCATCATGGTGGGCGGCCAGTTCAAGGGGATCGCCGCGCTCGATCTGGCGGTGGACTCCATCAGCCGTCAGGCCCAGTCCCTCAACAGCAACATCTATGACGGCAAGGGCGAGACCCTGATCGTCAGCGCTGCCGGCGTCATCACCGGCACCAGCGGTGATGCCAGCCTGCTCGGCAGCCGCGCCGACAAACTGCTTGGCAACGGCTGGCAGCAGTACCTCAAACCCGAGGTACAGCGCCAGGAGCTCGACGATGCGTTTCGTATCTCGGTGCCCATCGCGGTGCCTGGCATGAGCCGCAACTGGGCCATCATCGTCACCCTGCCCTACAAGGTGGTGCTGGCCGGGGCCGACCAGCTGGAAGCCCAGCTGAGCGACATGAACCGGGCCGCCATGACCCAGCAACTGGTGGGCGCCGTCGTCGTGCTGGTGCTGGCGCTGGCCACCATGCTGGTGATTGCCCGCAGCATCACCGGCCCCATCCGCCAGATGGTCAGCCTGGTGGATGACATCGCCGATGGCGAAGGGGATCTCACCAAGCGGCTCAGTACCCAGTCCCGCGATGAATTGGGGGATCTGGCCAAGGGCATCAACCGCTTTATCGACAAGCTGCAGGTGCTGCTGGGGGATGTGCTCAAGACCGCCAGCGAGGTCAACCGTCACGCCGGCGACACGGATCGCATCGCCGGCCAGACCGACACCAACCTGCAGCACCACCAGGCAGAGATGGAGCAGATGCTGACCGCGGTGCAGGAGATGTCCTACGTCAGCCAGGAGGTAGCGACCCACGCCAACAACACCGCCGACTCGGCCAAGCAGGCCCAGGGGGCGGCGGATCAGGGCAAGGTACGCTTCCAGCAGGTGATCCAGTCGATGCACAAGGTGGCCGCCGAGGCCGGCAAGGGGGCCGAGGTAGTCGAGGGGCTGGCCCACGACAGCGAGCAGATCACCAGCATCCTCACTGTCATTCAGGGGATCGCCGATCAGACCAACCTGCTGGCGCTGAACGCCGCCATCGAGGCGGCCCGGGCCGGCGAGCAGGGCCGCGGCTTTGCGGTGGTGGCCGACGAGGTACGCAAGCTGGCGGGCAACACCCAGCAGGCGGTGCAGAATACCCAGGAGCTGATCGAGAAGATCCGCCACAGCTCGGCCAACGCGGTCAACGCCATCAACCAGAGCCAGCAGCTGACCCATCAGGCGGTGGGCGAGGCGGATCTGGCGGAAGAGGCGCTCGGCAGCATCTATCAGGCCATCTCCACCATCAACGACATGACCTACCAGATCGCCTCCGCTGCCGAAGAGCAGAGCTCGGTTTCCGAGACCGTCTCCGGCAACCTGTCAAAAACCAACGCACTGGCCAACGACATCGCACTGGATGCGACCGAAACGGCCAAAGCCAGCCAGGCGTTGCGCCAGGCGGCCGAGCGTTTACAGCAATTACTGGGACAATTTCGTCTCAGCTGATAATTTTCCACCTCAGGACTCTCCCCCTCGGGGGCGAGTCCGTTTACCATAGGCACGAATTTGCCTGATGGCAGGCAATGTAGTGAGAGGTAAATGCCGTGCCCACCCCGGACCGTCGCCCCCGTGGCCACAACAGACGAGCCCAGCAGCGTCGCCAAGACGAATCACAAGGATCCCTGCTCCATCGTATCAATGCCGCCACCCTGCCCCTGCGTCAACGCATCGGCCAGGGCATGAGCGGACTTGGCCAACGCGGCCAGGAAGCCAAAACAGGCAAGTTCAAGCTGGCCAGCCCGCTGCCGCGCAAGCACACCATAGGGCTGCTGATCCTGATCCCGCTCTGGTTGCTGGTGCTGGCCTGGGAGCCGGCCGCCCCCGCGCCCAAAGCCGCGCCGTCCGGTTCGCTGGCGGTCCCCATCGCCGTACCGGCGCAGGCCCTCACCGTCGGCAATGGCGCCGCAGGCAGTGCGCCGGCTGCTGCCAAACCGGTGGAAGAGAAGGTGGATGGCACCTGGCTGCAGCACGACGTGCAAGCCGGCGAGACTCTCTACTCCATCTTCCGCAAGTTCGAGCTGCCGGGCGCCGAGCTCAGCCGCCTGATCGCCATCGAAGGGCCTGATCGGCCGCTGACCCGCCTGCAATCGGGCCGGGCCGTGTTCATCCTGATCGATGATACCCGCCGCATCCAGCGGGTCGAGATCCGCTCCTACGGTCAGGCCATCTACCGCTACGACCGACAGGGCGAAGGATTCGCCCTCAAGGAATGAAACAACGGGAGGCCTGGTGCCTCCCGTTTTTTTGACCTGAATCCATGAAATAAGCCGCTGAGTTCACAATATTTTTAGCTTGCTCAAAAAATGAAAAGTGCCAAATTGACAAGGGATCGCGCTCACGTACAATCGTTTGTGCTTTAGACAGGGATTGTTCTACATGCTACTGGGACAAATTGACGTGGTCAGTCATGCTTCAACCCCTGATTTCTAGGCAAATGCTGCCCAACAAGGCTTAGTTTCATTTTGTTATAGATAGGACTTACCACATGTCTGACATTCGCACCGGCCAAGTAAAATGGTTCAATGAGACCAAGGGTTTTGGCTTCATCGAGCAATCCCAGGGACCGGACGTTTTCGTTCACTTCTCCTCCATCCAGAGCGCCGGTTTCAAGACCCTGGCTGAAGGTCAAAAAGTCCAGTTCACTGTGACCCAGGGCAAAAAAGGCCCTCAGGCTGAGAACGTTACCCTGCTCTAAGCCACGCCAGTGAGCCTGTAGGAGGAGCCATCGGCCCTCCTATTTTTTTGCCCACCGTTTCCCCTTCCCCGCCACGCTCACAAGCCTGCCCGCAGCAACAGCAACCCTCCCCACGACAATCATAAGCTTGCCTATAACCACAGCCCTCCCCAGCACCTGCGCACGAAGCGGCTACAGAAGACATGGGCCTGATCTGGCTGAACGCCGGACACGGCAAATCATCGCGGCGCGATATGATGGGCAATTCAAAGGGATGATGAGAACTTCGAAGAGAGATTGGAGCGGGAAACGAGACTCGAACTCGCGACCCCGACCTTGGCAAGGTCGTGCTCTACCAACTGAGCTATTCC